>JAKSNF010000024.1 GCA_024400115.1 Paludibacteraceae bacterium
AAAACAATAACATTCGTAATCAAATGATTTTCGATGGAATCAACGATGGTGATGTATTTGAGAAGGATATAAAGGATCTAACGGATGAAGAGATTTTTTCTCTCTTCGCTAAGCATTATATGAACCCTGGCAATGGTGCTTGGTCCTTTAATGAGATTGTCGAAAAAGGGAAAAAATATGGGCACCAAAACGAATTGTACACACCTGTTTTAGTTAAAAGTACGTATATCAGTTAGTTACGCATTTGGGCAAGAAAAACGAATTGTGCATTTACTTGGCATTTACTTGGCATTTGCTTGGCATTATGAGGGGTTACGAGCCCCTTTTATTGTGCTTTTACTTGGCATTTGCTTTGCACGACTTGGCACCCACATAAACGCCGCCCATTTCAGCCCATTTGCACCCCTTATTTATTTACGCGCGTACATACGCATGAAACACCGCTTAAACGCCGATAAACAAAGGATTTAAGGGCATTTAAGCAATCTTCCGTACTATCACCCACAAGACATCATCAGACCGTTACGATTGAACCCGTGACGGTCTATTTTTTTGCCAGTGACCCATGATGCCGGAAGTCAAAAAAAGGACATCACACTGAAACACCGAAAAAACACTTAAAAATACAAAAAGTACCCTATTTTAGTCGTATATTAGTCAATATATTGGTCAAAACGATATGAATCACACACCCATACGGAGAAAAAACGAACAAAAAACGGCAAAATTTGAACGATTGCCCCCCCCATAGGTATTTTTTTAGGTAGGATTAGACCCATACAAAAGGAAGTTGCAAAGTGTCGGAAATATGTATATATCAGTTAGTTACGCAATACAAAAAGAAAAAACACACGCATTTCGGTGTATTTTTCGTATTTCTAACTGATATTTTCAAAGGGAAAGGAAGCCCGGAGCGTACCCCCGTGCGTATGTTTTGTGTACATTAGATAGTATCGTACACACATAGGATGAACCGTGAGGAAGTCACGGATCAATGACGCAAGGCATCAATGGCGATGCGTTGCGCTTCAATAGTACCCTGTTGGGCTGCAATGATTTGATCTTTGGCGGCTAATAAATCGCAAGCATCACATGATACCGATTTGGTTTGTTGGTTCTCAGTTCCATAAGTAGAACCTACATGACCATTGTTAATGCCATTAACGGTGTTCTGTTCACTAACTCGAATCATAGGATCTGCATCACGCACCAACCATTCGGCTGAATACTGAGGAAATTTTTCGGCAATCATCAATAACCATTTAGATTGAATGTCAGTTCCAGCATCTTGGTTCAAAAATTTTCCCAAAACACCCTTGCTTGCGCCGATAAGTTTCTCCATTGCGTTGACAGAAATTCCCTCGTTGGAGATGATTTTCGCCACCTTTTCTGCTAAATTTACCATAAAAATGCACTTTTTGTTGATTTTTTTCTCCAAAAATTTTTTTATTCCGAAAATTATCACTATCTTTGCAACCGATTTCAAAAATGAAAGCGGCTACAAAAGTACAAAATTTTCACCATATAAGCAAATTTAATTCAAAATTTTAACAAAAATGGCAAATAAAATTTACACCCCGTCAGGATTTCGGAAAGAGATACAGCGTGTTCTTGGTTATAGCCAACCGACTATACGCCGTGCGTTAGGTGGATGTGATGACACACAAGCAGCAAGAAGGATTCGCTGCTATGCCGAAAGGAACTTAAAGTAATAACCATATAAAATAAAAGACCAGTATGACAAACGATTTTAGTTATTTGACCGATGCAGAGCTTGATACCGTCATGGACGCGCTGCACATTGCACAAAACGCATTGAGAACCGCCATTGATCGCAATGGTTTAGATTGGATGAAAAACGAGATCTACTGTTTCGCGATGGCAAACCACGTAGAAATGTTTAAGGAAGCACAACGCCGCGCACAGGCAAAGGCATCCAAAGCTATGAAGCACTGATAATAAACAAGAATTGCAGAAACCAATAAAAGAAAGGACCATTATGGAAACAAAGACTGTACACATCGAAATGGATTGCATCCATAACCATGTAGAGAACACTATGACATGCAGCTGGCTCAACGGCCAAATTCGCATTGTAGTAGATTTTAGAGCCAAGATGTTAGGTATCATTAGCAAGGACAAAGTTATTGAGACACGCGACATTGAGGATATGAGCATTGATGAATTTATGAGGATTCAAGAACAATGCCAACAGTCCGCCGAAAGTGTGGCAGCCATTGACAACATGGCAGTTTAAGTAACAAGAAGCAGAAACCAATAAAAGACCAAGAAAATGTATCAGTATATCGATGGAACTTGTGCAATTAGCGTGAACGCCTGGTGCGCAGCCGGATTAACGCTAACTGACTTTTACAATGATAAGCGCCGCCACCAATTAAAGGTTGCAGAACGTCATAAAGGCGGAGAGACCCTCATTTGGGTGGATAGCATCCGCCGCCCGGATCGCTTGCGTATGATTGAATTAGTGTACGGAAAGGCAAAGACCACCAACACGGACATATACGCATTAGAAATGGATATACAGGCACGCCAATTCTACACCAGTTATCAGAAAGAAGATGGTAGCCCATTAGACCAAGCCCAAATAAATGAATATGTCAAGAAGGCATCTTTATTCAGCACCATGTCACGCGGTCTGAAAAGTCAGATCATGGCACGTGCAAAGAGTGGTAGTAAGGTCATCATGAAACAGTGGTACCAGACCATGCTAATGTGGTACACTCAACAATGCACGACTGAAACAAGCATTGCTTTTGGGCTGACACCCTACACCAACACACGCAGTTTTGAAAGAGCGTTTAAGGGGTATTTAAGCGGTAGTTATGCAGCGTTAATACACCAAGGATGCGGTAATGACAATGCGCGTAAGGTATGTAAGGAACTGGAGAACCTTTTATTAGCTCTGTACCGCACCGAAGACAAGCCCTTTGCCAATCGTGTGTTTGAACTGTACACAGAGTTCATCAACGGTAAGAAAGAGCTATATGACCAAACAACCGGTGAACTGTTCCGCCCACGCGATTTCATCAAAGCCGGCAAAGAGGAATTGAGCGAATCAACGGTTTGGAACTACCTTAAAGGTGTGTATGGTAACACCGCCATCTATGCAGACCGCAACGGTCAATTTGAGTACGCTAATAGATTGCGTCCTAAGAACTACCGCAGTCATGGGGCATACGCACTCAGCAAGATTTCAATGGATGACGTTGCCCTCAGTCGTAAGGCATACGGTAATCAGTGGGTTTACAAATACATTGCCGTTGATGTGGTTAGTCAATACTATTTCCGTCCGGCATACGTAATAGGCAAACCGAGTGAGCAAACCGTTTACGAGAGTTTCCGCAATATGTTCTGTGAGCTTCAAATGTTAGGTTTGCCTATGCCCGGTGAACTGGAAGTAGAGCACCACATCATGAGTAACTTTGCTTGGCTCAATGACACTTTCCAATTTGTGCGCTTTTGCGAAAGCCCGACAGAGAAACGCGCAGAGCACGCCATCCGCCGTTTGAAATACGGTGTGGCAAAAGATATGGGTCATACCCGTGGCCGTTGGTATGCACGCAGTGAGGCATATAGGGAAGTAAGGTTCAAAATCAAAGGTGATTACCCAGAACCCTTGTATGATCCAAAGTGCATCGTGGCAGACGATATGGCAGATATAGAGCGCCACAATAACGAATTACACCCGGACCAAAAGAGTTTTCCCGGCATGACCCGTAAGGATGTCCTTATGCAGCGTTTTAATCCAGCTTTGAAACCAATTGATGCAAGTTACCTGTTCCGCTATATAGGGAACCAAACAGAGACCAGTATCAGGAACAATGATTATTGCCAGGTTAACAACCAACATTTTGAGTTGAAGGATTACACCATGTTGCAACGCCTGAAACCAAACAATAAGCGTGTAACGGCTTTCTGGCTTCCGGACGCAAAGGATGAAGTTGGTACCATTTATCTCTATCAAGGGGACACCTACATCGGCGAAGCAATCAACCGTGAACAATTTGCCTACAATGAGTGTGCAGCCGAGCGCACCGATGATGACAGAGCAAACATGCTTCACCAAGCAAAGAGGGCTGCCAAGTTTGATAAGTTCATCAAGGACCGCCGCCAAGAGATTCCGCGCGTAGGCAAGATAGAAGCAGCCACCGCGAGAGAGATTGCGGAAGTACCGGTAGAAATAGTGCTTGAACAACACGAACAGCCACAGAACTATGAACAAGACGAGTTCAGTTATAACTTTACACAAAATGCTATAGATAGTTTATAAACCACTAAAAATTAAAAGACCATGTTAGTAAGTAATGAAATGAAACAGCGCATCATCGAAGCGATGAGAACAGCGCGAGAGAACTTTGGTGGCTCAGATGCCAAGTTTGCAACCTCTTTAAGCATTAACGCAGCCCAATACAGCCGCGTTATGCGTGGTGACTTAGAGAAAGTATTATCTGAGGAAAAATGGATTACCATAGCCCGCATATTAGGTGTAGGAATGGGCACTCAAAGTAATTGGAAGACCGCAAAAACTCCCGTCTTTGACTTTATCAGTCAGCAACTGGAGAAATGCCAAAGCGACAGTCTGAGTGCGCTATTATGCGACATGTCAGATATAGGTAAGACCTACACCGCCCTGCAATACCAACGCACGCACAAGAATGTGGTGTACATTGATTGCAGCCAAGTAAAGAGCAAACAGAAACTTATACGCAAGATAGCCAAATCATTCGGCGTGGGCAGCACTGTAAAGTACGATGAAGTGTACGAGGATTTGGTCTTTTACCTCAAGCAGCTGCCCACGCCATTGATTATCCTTGATGAAGCCGGAGATCTCCATTATGAAGCGTTCCTTGAAATTAAAGCATTATGGAACGCCACAGAGGGTTATTGCGGTTACTACATGATGGGTGCAGACGGTTTGAAACAAAAGATCCACCGCGCCATCGGTAATAAGAAAGTCGGTTATACGGAACTATTCAGCCGCTTTGGCCGCAAGTACATTCAATGTGTCCCCGATGTCAAAGAGGAACGCGAAAAGTACCTGCAAATAACCGCCGCTATGATTATCAAGGCAAACAGCAAAGAAGGTACCGATGTACAACGCGTATTGCGCAGCGCATGTGATGGTGATGGAGTTCCAAGTTTGCGCCGTATCAATAAAGAACTTAGCAAACTGAATTAAGCATGAGCGCAAAACGAGCCATAAGCACCAGTAACGTCCACACGGCAAAGTTTACCACCCTGCCATTTGATGGGGAGTTCTTTGCCGCAGTGGGCGAGCCTGAGCGTACCGGCACACACATCATCCTTGGACCGTCCAAAAACGGAAAGACAACCTTTGCCATGATGTATGCCAAATATCTATGCCGGTTCGAGCGTGTGGCATACGACAGCATCGAGGAAGGTCTGAGCCTCACAATTCAAATGGCTATGGATAGGGTGAATATGTGGGAAGTTGGATCCAAACTTATTCTGTATGACAAAATAGAAATAGAGGATTTGATGGATGCCTTGGATAAACACAAAAGCCCCAATATAGTTTTTATAGATAGTATCCAGTTTGCGGACATGACCTTTAAGCAGTACAAGATGCTGAAACGCCGGTACCCGAATAAATTGTTTGTTTATATTAGCCACATGGAGGGGAACAATCCCCAAGGCAAATGTGCGCAGCGCATATACAAAGATGCCGGTGTCATCTGGCGCGTTGAAGGGTTCCGCGCATTACCGACCACCCGCTATCAGGCATCAGGCGTTACAGGCGAGCCAATAGACATTTGGAAAGAAGGAGCCGATAAGTATTGGGGACTTGAAAAACAATTGAACAAATGAAAAGTAAGAACCAACTAATAAAAGAGCTGCACATCCTATTCAACCAGTGCAACATTGGCGAGGATGAGCGCAAAACGATTTACGCACAGTATGGCGTTGAATCGTCCAAGGACATGAATGGTGCCCAACTGGTAGAGATTACCGACAAACTGCATGAGTTATTGCAGAAAGACGGTAAAGAGCAAAAGCCAAGCAGTAAGAAGTCGCCATTGGAACTGGCACAAAGATGCTGTAAGGTTGCCATTGGTAAACTGCTTGCAGCCCAAAAGAAAATTCCCCAATCCGGATGGGGGCTTGTTGAGTGGAATTTAATACAGGGGACGGCTTGCCGTGCGGCAGGAGTAGATGCCTTTCGTGATATTCCACTCAGCAAGCTAAGGGGAATAACATTTGAGTTTAACAAACAGCGTGAAGCAATCGAGCAATCGAGAAACATAATTCAATCACAAACCATTAAAATTTAATCATTATGGACCAACAAAAAACGACGGTCGAAATGACCGCAGAAGAACTGGAATTGTTCAACGAAGCCAAAGCTGCCAAG
The DNA here is from genome assembly GCA_024400115.1 of Paludibacteraceae bacterium. GTDB lineage: Bacteria > Bacteroidota > Bacteroidia > Bacteroidales > Paludibacteraceae > Colicola. The sequence goes on from JAKSNF010000024.1 coordinate 6,395, forward strand.
GCAAAGAAAGATGCAGCGGAAAAGAAAGCCGAAGAAATCAAGACTTACAAAAGCATGGTGGATGAGGCTGTCAATGCCACCGTTATTGAAGCCCGGACACTCAACGAGCAAATCACGAACCTTAAAGAAGGTATCCTTGGACGCTTCAAGGCCATTATTGACATGAAGGAAGATTTGTTCAGGGACAAAAAGAACATGGCGCGTGAAGGCCGTTTTACAGACACTTTCACCAATTCGGAAAGTTCCGTCCGTGTCACCCTTGGTTATTGCACCAAAGACGCGTATGATGACACCTACACCGCCGGTGTGGATATGGTGCATGAGTACATCGAAAGCCTCGCCAGTGATGATAAGAGCCGCCAACTGACGCAAATGGTTAACACCCTGCTTTCGGAACGCAGCAAGGGCGGTCAGTTGAAAGCTCAGAATGTTCTCCGCTTGGAACAGATGGCAAGCGAAAGCGGCGATGAAAAGTTCATTGAGGGTATGAAGGTAATCCGCGAGGCATACCGCCCTGCTAAGTCAAAGGTATTTGTCACGGTTGAAGTCAAGGATGATAACAACGAGTGGCGCTCCATCAGTATGAACATGACAAATTGCGGAAAATGATTGCCACCCCATTTGAATTAAAACAGGTTGAACTGTGCGGGAACTGTCACGGAACAGGGACGACTGCCAGAGGCGTCTGCCCTGTCTGTGACGGAGCCGGCCGAGTATGGAAAATCAGAAAGGGCACAGTGGAAATAGAACCTTATCACGGTCAAGCGCTATGCAGAACGTAGAAGTATTTAGCTCCAAAGAAGACTTTATAAGCTTTGTTGACAACTATCAAGGTGAGTTAAGAATCGTTGGTAGGAGAGTTTATGAAGGTAAAAAAATGGTAGACGTAAGAGCATAAAAAAACAAGGGCCCCACACCGAAGCGCGGAGCCATTGCAGAAACCGACTGCAAAATTACAACTTTTTTTTGAATTATGCAAATCTAAATGGCATTTTCGCGAAAAAATATGCTTTTAAGGGTCAAAGAGGTCAATGAATTGTACATTGGCAAACAAAAGATCGGACTTTCAACGGAATATATATACCGTAACTTTGTTGCACCCCAATTCCACATAAGCAGGGCAACACTGTACAATTATTTGACCATTCCTTATGACCGCCAACTGAAAGACATAGAGAAACGCGAAAATGCCATTAAACAACAAAATCCCACTTTATTTGAGTTATGAAAATTGGTTTAATTGATGCAGATCTTACTTGGAGACCTCATGCAAATGGTCGCCGTTATGGTAAGAGTAAAGCCGATATATACCCAAACCTGGCACTAATGAAGATATCCGCTTTTCATAAGTTGAAAGGTGATACAGTCAATTGGTATGAAGGTATATTGGAACATTATGACCGTGTATATATCTCAAAGGTGTTTAGTGACACAATAACCGTTCGTGAAATTATCAATGCCGATGAGGTTTATTTTGGTGGCAGTGGTTTTCATATCTCTGTGAAAAATGGGCGTGAAATATACAATCCATTTCCGGACGCGGATAGGTTAGCCCCCAAGAACTGGCAGCCCAAAGTTAATCTTCCAGAAGGAGCAGAACACATTATGCCAGATTATTCTTTATATCCGACTATCCACAACACGGCATACGGTTTTTTAAGCAGAGGATGCCCCCGTATGTGCGATTTCTGCCATGTAAAAAGCATTGACGGAGGAATCAGCCGAAAAGTATCAGATTTGCATGAGTGGTGGAATGGGCAAAAGAACGTTGTGCTAATGGATCCAAACATCCTCGCTTGCAAAGAATGGCGTGACTTACTTACACAACTTGCAGATAGTAAGGCAAAGGTTGATATAAACCAAGGACTGGATGCCCGGTTACTTACTCCGGAAAAGATGGAATTACTCAACCAAGTTAAATTATCCACGATTCATTTTGCATGGGATGACTACCGGCAAAAGGATTCCGTCCTCAAAGGATTGCGAATGTTTGCTGATGGGTATAAACATAAGTTAGATCGGTCACATGCAGCCCAAGTGTTTGTTCTGTGCAATTTTGACACGACATTTGAACAAGATTTAGAGCGCGTTTATACATTGAGGGATATGAGCTTTGAACCTTATATAATGGTCTATGACAAACAGAACGCAGCACCGAAATACAAATCACTGCAACGATGGGTGAATATGCGTGCCATCTTCCATAGTGTAAATACATTTGAAGAATACGACAAATTAAAAGCAAAAGAATGACACCAAAAGAATTTTATGACAAAGTTGTTTATATGCGTCATTGCCAGCGCAATTATTATGCAGCCAGGCGCAAGAAGGACGCAGAGGAACAACGCTATTATTTAGGTTTATCCATTCCTATTGAAAATGAGATTGACGCGGAAATTGAGCGCGTGCAGAAAATTCAAGCCTCCAATGAGGCGAATAGTAATAACCACTAAAATTTATCTATTATGTATTTTTTTGAAGTTCAAATCAAGTACCAGCGCCAAACTGGTGAAGAAAACAAGGGTAATGTAACCGAAAACTATTTGGTTGAAAGTCTGAACCCAAGTAATGCAGAAGCAAGAGTTATTGAGGAAATCTCACCCTACATATCGGGTGATCATGAGGTACCACACATAACCAAGCGCAACCTGTATGACATTATCAATAATCCGGACGGAGATTTATGGTATAAGGGGCGCGTTGAAATGATTACCATTGATGACAATGGTGGTGAAAGCCGAAAAGCCGTTACAATCCTTGTGGCTGCTAATACCATTGATAAAGCACTCCAACAATTGCAGGCGTACACAAGAAATCTGGATTGTGAAATCATCAGTATTGTCCGGACAAAAATTTTGGAAATCTACAGAGCTACAAAATAGTATTTTAATAAGTTAACGATTATGACAGTTAAAGAATTAAAAAAATACCTCGACCAATTCGCCAGCGATACACAAGTGATGTTCGTTAAGGATTGGGAGAAATGCGAGGATGGGCTTCTCACTGAATTGGAAGATTTCGACGAAAGCCACATCGGTTCACAAGGTTTCACGGTGGATATTGGAATGGACTTTGAAGATGTTACGCAAGTTTTAATAGGGTAAACAAGTAAACCGACCAAGGAGACTACAAAACAAAAGCACCAGAAACGGTGCTTTTGTTCGTTTTAAGGGGATTTGGTCTTTTACCCTTGCACTTGTGCGCTAACATCTAAAGAAACTCCATGTGAAGGAAGGTATGAGCGCGTGGAGGCACTGGCATCTGTCACATGGCATGAGTATGTTTCGATGTTGTTCTGGAGTTCATCAAAATCATGGTCTGTATCAGACTGAATGAGTGTGAGGCTATCCATTGTATAATTGCCATCCACCGTGCTTAGGCGATGAAGGGCTTTGTTAATATCATCCATCAACACAAAGACATTCAGGACATCAGACCACGCGCCAACACGGCTATCAGTAACCACATGCAGCGCAATTTGCACAGTCGCTTCACGAATGCCCTGTGCCAATGGATTCCATTGTATTTGCATAAATTCGATGAACACCGCCGGCGTTGCAAATGGTTGTTCTTCTTCCGGAAGAACTGTTTGCTGATTCCACAAATCAACATGCTTGATGACTGGATTATTATTGCTGTCCTTGATTGACAACAAAGTTTGCTTAATGGCTGTGTAAATTACTTTTCTCATGTTTATTTATTATTTAATCGTTGTTTAATAAGCCTTTTAGGAATTTCACGCATCCCGTCATTTATTATCTTTTTCATGGTGGAACGTATTTCTGGAGCGTCCCCCAAAAACTGGCGCTGTGGAATGGTTATTTTGTCACCCACTTTCATTAGTGCCAGGTTCATGTAGAACTCAGCTTGTTTACTGACTTTCATACTGGCTTTGGAAGTCTTGCCATCTTTCCTATATTTGACCTTGCCGGCTAACTCATAGTATTTCGCCCAAAAGTACCGTTTCATTTTCCGTGTGACGGTGATTGTTCCGCCCTCATTGTGGATGGAGGCGTATGGCTCCGAAGTGGACCATGTAACACTATCATTTCCCACCCTTGCGCGTATTGAGCGACGGAGTTTGCCAGTCTGCAACATCACCGATCCCGGACCGTCCATTTTGCGGTTTGGCCATTTCTTTGAGAAAAACTCCTTACGTTCAAAGTTACGGTCAAATTCATCAGAAAGATTGACTTTTATATCCGTTAATATGGATTTCATGACATTTTCCATATAAAATTGAAATAAAAATGCGTTTTTTTACGAAAAAATTTTGTTATATCAAAATAATTTATTATTTTTGCACCCGATTATATGAAGATACCAGAAATCATAAGGGAAGAGGCTCATGAGTTGATTGCTCAATTCGGAGACCGTTTAAGTTATCTTGGAAAGATAGCTGATGGTCGTGATGCTTATAGTTTTACATTCCCTGACGATCAAAATGTTGGTTTTCCGTCCGTATATCTTTACGATGGTCACGTTGTTATGGAGATTTCTGGTTTTGACGCTTTAGACATCATAAATAGTTTAGATGTCAAATAACGGCAAGAAGTTAGTGTCAAAAATCTTATCATCTATCCTCAAGATTCCCCTTTTACTGAATGGAAGTGATTCTCCATCGTTGCACAGTTCATCAATTGTTCTTCGTGCGCCTTGTTACTATCGTATGATTGTGGTTCTATGTAGTACAATTCATCGTTTGTGTCTCGTAAAAGTATTGTTGCATGTCCTCCCCCTTTTCTCCATCCTATGGTTAGGACATATACACCTTGTTCCGTACACGCTTCGTTAAAATACTCACGATATCGTTCTGGTGTCATCGAGGAATAACCTTTACCACGCATCCATGCTTCTGTTAATATCGGATGTGTGTCTGTCCCATCAGCATTTTTCCACATTTCAAAACTACGATTATAAGCGACACTATCATTTAGTGAACCTGAACCTGCAACTCTACCCTTTGCTTTTACATCAAATCCTCTGAGACGTAGCATGTATGCTGGGGCACAAGTGGCACAATTTATAGTGTAACGCTTCTTATATTTTGGGTTTTTAGAATAGTGTACCCCTTTAGCATCAATGAAAATGCCTTTAGGATCCTTTATGTATTTTGGTGCATAATTTGGATTCGCACTTTGTTCATCTGCTTTTTCTACACTCATTGAGTTTCCTTTTGAGATACCAAGCCCTGCTTCAATGTCTTTGAAATTTTGGATAATAGCGTCCTTTTGTTCTGGTGTCAAACTATCAGGAAGTTCTGCTTTCCACCGTGCTTCTTGGCTTTGTTCCTCTACAATTTCTTTTACAGTAGGTTTATCCTCTTTTGCTAATTTGAAATATGGGTGCTTAGGTGGGAAGACTACCTTATCTTTGCCCGGATTGAAACGGAAGATTTTTTGCTTTGGGAGTGCGGTGGCTCTTTCACCGGCTGCACATGCTTCCTGTGAGTTGCTCACTGGGTACTTATTGCGCGACACTTGCACGGTCGTACAACGACACCCCCAATCCAAAGGAGGCAAATAGGAGTTCCAAAATGGATCATCGATAGGTAATGTGGTACCATTGAGCACGGCATGTTCCGGACGCACTTTGTCATCGCTGGCGGTTCTGTACTGTAATAGGTACCTATCACCGTCCTTTTCAAAGTCTTGCCACTTAACAGCCATTTGTGAGGACTGTACGGCAAATTTATATTCTGCATTAAGGTAGTTTCTGTTGTAGGTGTTATCAATGCCTGTGATGTCGCGCTTGAACGCCTCAAACGATTTGAACCCACCTTTATCATCTTGGAGTAAAACAGATGCCTCTTTCAGTTCATGATAGGTTTTGAATCCAGAGAAAATGAAAGTGTTTTCCTGAAGGTATGTTCTGAGTTCAACAGGAACATCTTGCGGAATGGCAGATGATAGCACACGGAATGTTTCAGCCGTCAAACCTCGTACCGGTGCATCGCTCATCATGTCCGGAGAGAAAGCACCCTTTGAGTGGAGGTGTTTGGCTGCTGCTTCAAATTTGCCATGGTTAAACGAATCCTTTTTGTCATCTGCAAGGGTCACGGTTTCCGGTTTACCATAGAGACTATGCAGCGCCTTATGGAACAGATGGTATTGACCAAGGGGACCATCACCCCCTAATCGAAAAAACTTTGTTCTTTCTTGCCTGTAATCTCAATGCCGTATTTGTCAGCAAAGTATTTTGGATCTATCTCATAACCGCCAGTGATTAACATACGTTCTACCTCGCGGATATGCTCAGGGGTGAACACAACCGTATCATCCCAATCAAAGGTAAAGCCGGCAACAGGGAAGCCATGCTTAACCATGAAAGGTATGAGTTTATTGTTTACGACATTACGCACCAGTTTTTGGTCTTCCGCAATGACATTCTCAAATACCTCAAGATGGACTTGCGACTGGGAGAGTGACGAACCCGAATCAATGGTCATAGTCTGATTAAGTATGCCCTTTGATATTTCCGAATTGGCACGGTCGATTCGTTTGTCATACACGTTGTATGCGTCACCGCGTGTGGATTCTTTGATTTCAATATCGGTACCCTCTGGGAACACCCCCCAGAACGCCGCACCCATCTTAGCCATCATTTTCTCAATCAGCCCACGTGATTCTTTGTCAGTGCTGGTTGTTTTCGCAATACGGATAGGCATACCGAAGATTTCACCGAAACCGTCCCAGAACGAAAGCATATTCTTTTTGCTGAGTGCGGAAGGGCAGCATTTCAGGAACAGTCCCAAGTCATGGGAGCGTCCCACCTCAATACACCAGTCTGCAAATTCCCCATCACGGTAGCTAATACCACTTTGCGGAACATCGTTTTGGTTACGAACGATTACACCATATTCTGGGCGCACATGTTTTCTTGGGATGAGTTCCGGAATAGGGAACTGCATTTTGCCATCTCGCTCAATGGGGACATCAAACTGTATGAGTGAATGACCATAATACCGGCTATCCAATACAAGGGATACAAACTCATCAAACCACTCTGTTTCAAACAAGGCGGTCATTTCATCGTTTTTCTTTCCGGACTTATCCACCAATTTGAAGCCACGCTTTGAAACGAAGCCTTTGCGCTGACCTACACAACCCGTCAAGTGCATATCAATAGCAACATCCGTATAGATGTCTAATAACGCACACCGGTTTGGGTTTTGCACATCAATGGCGCGTTGCCAGGCCGCGCGCCAGGCTCCGATATCCTTTTTGGTTAATAACTCAGTTTGCACTTGCAGATCAATGAGCATCTTTTTAGTGTCATTGCTGCTTGCTTTGCGTAGAGAGCGCACCATTTCCGGTGTGTAATCACCTTTGAAAGCCCCCAATCGTATATAGTCAAAAATGTTCATAGTGATAGTATTTTAATAGCCGTATTCGCTTCGTTCAATGCCGCCGTATGAAATGGGTGTACCAATGTCTTTGCCGGATTCATCCGTCATGACAGGAATATCAGGTGTAGCTTTGCCGGCTTGCACATCTTTCAACCAAGCAATCGCCTTTTCATAGCGTTTTTCGCGTATTTCAAAACCGATTCGCTTAGGTAGCCATGCGATTAAGTGGTAGAGAGCCACATCACATGTAATCATAACCAACTGTGCATTACGCTCATCACCGCTTTTGGAAAAAGCCAAGGCAATGTTATAGCGTGAACGCATGTAAGAGGAAATTTCCTCTATCGCGTATTTTTCAGCGCGTGCCAGGTTGTTATCATCGGCTTGGTCAATGACACCTAATGTCGGTTCATCACAAACCGCCTTAAAGTCTGTTTTAAGTAAGAAGTTCATTAGTCAAGAATTGATTTGGTTACACGGTTATTATGTAATTGGCTCCATGTCAAGTTACGCAATATGCGTTTGCGATGACGCAAGTACCGGTAACTTTGTCTATTGAAAATATAGGGATGACCGGCAATGTTAGCCACAATATAAAAATTGTTCTTGCGACCTTTATTGAGGCGGTCACATTTCTTAAAAGCTCTTTTGAATTGCCAATAGAGCAATAGATTTTGAAAAAACTTTACCATGAGTATCTATTATTTGTTGTTGTACCTATTACCGGTTCAAATGCTTCAACGCGTGTCTTTTGTTGTAGTTTGTAGATGGCACCCTCATCTGCATCAGGTCCATCATCGTGTCCGGACATTCCCTTTTCAAAAGCAAGGGTCTGTTCAAGCCCAGCTTGCATATCAGGGTCGTTTTGTTCTGCAAGGTTATAGAACACAAAACCACGCTCCCATAATGGGCTGATTGCTTCAACACGTTGGAACTTATCCGGCTTTTTCCGTTTATCACCGACTATGGGCAGTTGATACCCGCGCTGTTCTCCCTCACGCCGGAACTCATCAAGGATGATATCTTGCATAAAGTTAGCTTCCATATAGAAGGAACACACCGCGTTTGCCTGTTGGATATGCTCATATAGATCATACACCCAGCGCACCATTTCCACAACGGTTGTTTGCCGGCAGAAAGCTTTAATGTGGTGTAACTCCCCATTTTTGGTTTTGCCCCATAGTTTAGCTGCTTTGTAGTCGTTTTTAGTGGTTGGCTTAAAGGATGGGTCTATGTAAAGAACCAACTGTGCATATTCGCGCAATGCGGGTAAGCGCTTCCATCGGATCCAGTCGTTACGGAAAACGGCACCCTCTGTTATAGGGTTATTCATGTATTCCTTTTGGAAAGCGCGATATCCCATAAACTCTGCTTTGCTCTGAATTTTATCCGGCTTCCAGAACTCCGGCCATGATGGTTTGCCGTTCTTGTCATAGACATTGACCGTGCTAACAAACACGCCTTTTGTTTTGGCTATGTTAGCCAGAACACTACATTTGTTGATTAGGTTGCCCACCATAATAAAACGCCCACCTTGTGCGCCAAAAGTACCAAATAGGGCTTCCTTAACCCAATCTGTTATTTTGTTTACGCGTGCATCATTATTGCATAACTCATCATCGTCTAAGTCATCAATAACAATGTAGTCAGGGCGGTTGTTCCTGTGACGCAAGCCACGTGGGGACTGACCACGACCAAGAGCAAAAAAGGCACAGTCATCTTGGGTGACAAATTTACCCTCTTGCCAGTCACCGGAATTTACTTGTGGTCCAAAGTCGTTAATGTACCGTTGGTTGTATTGAAGTTCTGCTTGGATATCGCCCAAAAGAGTTTTGGCGTTATCCTCACTTTTACCAACCAAAACCATCACATCAATTTCGCGCTGTTTCTGACATTTGAGCCACATAGGCACAAATACATCCATGTGCGTTGATTTAGCATGACCACGCGCCCATTTGAACACGGCACGCAAATCCCGATTGTGCAGAATCTTATGCGCTGCTTCAATGTGGAACTTTGCCGATGGTATGATAAGACCTGTTTCTTTGTTCTGGCAGTAGTGAGGAAAATAGTATTGCACAAAGAAAGCGTAATCCTTGCGAACGCGCTCAATGCGTTTGAGGCGTTCTTGCTCAGTCTCAACCGCTGCTATACCCGTCATGCTTTGAATGAGGGCGCAATGTTCACGCCATTGCCGGAGAGCTTCTTTTTGTGAAACACTTGCCATATTATTCTACAGTGCTCACGCTTGTATTACCAAGTTTTTCCCCAATAAAGGTATCTTGGTATTTGTTAATGACCTTGACCAGTTCCGGTGTAAGTTCAGAATCAACTTGCATACGTGAAACAAGCCACTTGTTAAATGCAGAGAACACCTCAATAATAGTGATGATGTTAGTCTGTTTGTCGAGTTTTTCAACGGCATTAACCGCTTTACACATTTCATCGGCGGTCCATTGGCCGCTTTGTAGTTTGTCATCAATCTGCTGGAGCATCTTGGTGACTAACTCTTTTCTTGAAACGGTGTTGGCTGCACGCAAGGTGTCCCATTTACCGTCTTTGATCCAGGAACAAATTGTGTTTCTGGAAACGCCCACTTTATCAGCGATATCCTTTTGCGTAAGTCCTTGCATAAAGTACATACGCGCCAGTTCTTGCCGTTGGGATTGTTCTAAAGATTTTTGTTTCGCCATAATGTAAAAGAGGCACTTGTTATGCCTAACCGGCTGCAAAATTACTACATTATATCCGAATAGAAAAGAAACCGTCCAAGCGTTAGACAGAAGTGTCCAAGGGTTAGACACTTTCTTTGGTATATGATAAAATATGTATAATTTTGCACCGAAAATCAAATTTAACCAACAATTAAACACCGTTTTAACAACATGGCAAAAGAAGTTGTAATCAGTAATTCGCGTTTGAACTCTTATGGATTTAGAGTTTTGACGGAAGGCATTGACACAACCCAATATGCGCGCAATCCTATATTATTGTGGATGCACAACAGACCATTCCGCGGAACCACGGATGAAGTGCTCCCATTAGGAAAAATGGAGAACTTGCGCATTGATGGTGATAATCTGATTGGTACACCTGTCTTTGACGAAAAAGATGAGTTTGCCCAAAAGATTAAAGCCAAATGGGAGAGTGGCATTTTGAAAATGGTAAGTGCCGGTTTACAAGTTATTGAGCAAAGTGATGATCCGTCACTTTTGGTTCAAGGACAGCGCCGCGCAACAGTTACCAAGTGTAAACTTTTAGAAGTCAGTATCGTTGACATCGGGTCTAATGATGACGCGCTGGCACTCTATCATGGTGATAAGGTCATCAAGTTAGATGCAGGCTCGGATCAGGAACTCGACTTTTTGAAACTTAATAAACAATCAAAACAAAAACCGCAAATGAAAGAAATTGCATTGAAACTCGGCTTGCCTGAATCGGCTACCGAGGCGGAGATCGTAGCAGCTATTGTTGCACTCCAAAACAAAGCTGATGAAGCTGTAAAACTCCAAAAGGAGAGTGAAAAACTGTCTAACCAGGCAATCGAGGCCGCCGTTGATGAAGCCGTTAAGCTTCGCAAGATTACCGCTGACAAGAAAGAGCATTTTGTTTCTCTTGGTAAACAAGTTGGCATCGCAACCTTGACAACGACTTTGGCATCTATGCAAACGGCAACCCGTCCATCTGATGTTATCAGTCCAGAGAATCCCGGTGCAGGCGAGTACAAGAAACTGAGTGAAGTACCTACTGACAAACTGGAGCAACTCCGCAAGGAGAACTTCGACCAGTACGTTAAGTTGTACAAAGCTGAGTATGGTTTTGAGCCAGCAAAAGACTAATCAACCATTTTTTTAACAAACATTTTTAATTCAAACAACATGAAAAAGATCTTTTTTCTTTTGATGGCAGTCATTTTGAACTGCTTTGTAGGCGGAACTATTACCGCCGCAGTGGGCTTTAGCCCTGTAGTTGGTGCGGTTGCTGCTAATGCTATTGCAGCCGTCAGTCCCCTTATCGCCCCGCAAGGTGGCGCTTTGCGTGCCGGTCTTTATGCTGAGATTTGGACCGGTGAAACCATTAAGGCTTTCCGCAATAGTTTAGAAAGCATTGGATGGCTCAGCAAGATTCGTAGTTTTGATAGCCAAGTTGCCAAAAACAACACAATTAACTTTGTTGACCTTGGCGGTGATCCTACAGTTTTAGTAAACAATAACACTTATCCCCTTGGTGTAGAAACATTGGATGATGCAAACAAAGCTATTGGACTTGATAAATACCAAACGAAAGCTACCAAAGTTACCGATGATGAGGCACGTGGTTTGAGTTATGACAAAATAGGTTCTGTCATTGAGCGCCATCGTGAAAGCGTTGACGAAAAGAAGATTGCCCGTGCATTGCACGCTTTGGCTCCCGCTTCTAACGGCTCAAAGACCCCTGTTATTCTCACCTCTGGTTCCGTATATGGAACGCGTAAGCGTATCACCGTTGATGATGTCATTGCACTCAAAGAGCAATTTGACTTGATGAAGGTACCCGTACAAGGTCGTGTCCTTGTTTTGTGTCCGGAGCATGTCAATGATCTGTTAGTGCAAGATAAGACTTTTGCGCAACGCTACAATAACACCACAACCGGTAAGATTGCGGATATGTACGGATTTGAGATTTACGAGTATGTGGATGCACCTATTTACAACACGTCCACGAAAACAAAGAAAAACTTTGGTGCAGCTCCAGCCGCTACTGATGGTAATGCTTCCGTTGCTTTCTATGCACCGCGCATGATGAAGGCAACCGGTGAGACGAAGGCTTATATTGATGAGCCGGACACTCAGAACCAAGAATGGCGCTACAACCTCCGTCACTATTTCATCTGCTTGCCGCTTAAGAATGAGGCTATCGGTGCAATCGTTAGTGATGTGGCTTCCGGTCAAGCTCCAACCTTTACCGGTGGTGATACCAATGTTACACTTAAAGCAACGGCTACTGCAAAGCAACGCACCTATGCAACCAGTAATGGTGCAGGTGTAACGGCTCAAACAGATGCTGATTGGTTGACGGTAGCCGCAAGTGGTAATGTCGTAACCTTTACCCCGCAGGCATACGCCCACGCAGACGAAGGAGACAATCCTCGTACCGCAACAGTCGTTGTTTGCATTGAAGGAACGGAAGTTACTAAGAATGTAACCGTTTCGCAGCCCATGGCCGAAGCGTGATAATTTGAAGTTATGAGAACCTCAAAGAATCAAGTTAATCCAGTATTCAGCGAGAAGGCCAAGTGCCTTTTCGTTGAATACCCTAACATCCGCAAGGTGTATTTCACAACGGACAAAATGGCGTTCTTTGATGAGCGCGAAGCCCGAAGCCATGCGGATTCATTGAAAGACAAATCAATAACAACCATTCAAAAATAAGAATATGTTACCGAGAGTAAAAATTGACTTTCGCAATGGCGCATTAGGAAGCATAACCCCCAGCGCGGATTGTGTTGCCGGTTTGATTGCAACAGCAACAGCCGTTTCCACGACCTTTGTGTTAGGGCACGCCTACATCCTGTACAAACTGGATGACCTTGCAAGCCTTGGCGTCACTGCTGAGAATAACGCTTGTCTGTATAACGCAGTGCAACAGTTTTACGATGAAGCGGGTGATGGTGCAGAACTTTGGATTATGGGCGCGCCCAATACGGTCAAACCGTCCGAAATTCTGGATAAGGACAACGCTACTTTTACGTATGCCAAGAACCTCATCCAACTTGCCAACGGTCGAATTCGTATGATGACGGTTGCTTATGCGCCAGCAAGCGGATATGAGCCGACCATTACCGACGGCCTTGATAGCGATGTTTGGACTGCTGCATTAAAGGCACAGGCATTGGCAGAATGGGCAACTAATTCACTGTTCGCCCCCTTGTTTGTTGTCATTGCCGGTCGCAGTTACAGTAACGACAACATCACGAATCTCAAAGACCTCACAACGCTTGAATATAACCGCGTGGGCATTCTGATAGGTGATGTAACCAGTGGCAGCGATGGCGCAGCCGTTGGTTTGCTTTTGGGCAAAATTGCGGCGTGCCCGGTTCAACGCCATATCGGGCGTGTAAAGGACGGCGCATTAAAAATCCTGAATGCCTATATCGACGACAAAGATCCGAGCGTTGCCAATGTAGAAACCATCTTTAACAAGGGATATATCACATTCCGGACTTTCACCGGCAAAAGTGGATATTTCTTTGCAGACGATTGCTTAGCAACCGAAGTTATCGACGATTTCCGAAGCATTGCACGCCGCAGAACCATTGATAAAGCATATCGGATTGTATATGCTACGATGTTGGAGCATATAAATGATGAATTGCCCATTACAGAAAGTGGCACACCAGTAGCTGCAATGGTCAAAAGTTGGGAGGCTGACGTCCAAACGAATGTTGTAAACCAAATGACATCACAGGGAGAGTTGGGCAATGACCCGAACGATCCAAATGATTTGGGCGTTAAGGTTTTCATTGACCACACCCAAAACATTGTTTCCACTAATCGTTTGGAAATGACAGTGCAGGTTAAGCCTTTTGGCTATTCTAAGTATATTGATGTAGAACTTGGTTTTATAACCATATCAACGGAGGACTAAACTATGTTTATCAACGGAAGACAATATGAATTTGCCGACATTTCCATCGTGTTAGGCGGAAGAATGCTTGAAGGCCTACGTGGCATCAAGTACACCCCGAAACAGGAAAAGGAATTGATGTACGGCAAGGGCAACAAACCGCGCAGCATCCAAAAAGGAAATATCTCTTATGATGGTGAGCTATCTATCGACCAAGGGGAATTAGAAACCCTACGGGCTTTCGCTTTGGCCAAATATGGAGATCGCAGCATTTTGAAACTCAGTTTGGATGCGGCTGTGTGCTACGGCGACCCGTCAAAAGGCGAAGTTCTTGTAACTGATATCCTGATTGGTATCCAGTTTACGGAAGAACCAAAAGAAATGAAACAGGGTGATAAGTTCATGGAGGTATCCCTCCCGTTCATCTACCTGGACCAAAAGTAACAAACCAGTAGTGGCGTAGTATGCTATGCCCCTACATTAACCCTTTTACAACAATGGATTTTACAAAAGAACAAATCAGCAAATGGAAAGCCGAATATGGCCAACTCTACAAAATCACCGTTAAAGACGACGCAAACGGAAACAAAAGTTGTGTACTGAAACAACCCTCTCGCCAAATTTTAGGCGCAGCGTCCCAAGCCGGTAAGGATAACCCCATTAAGTTTAATGAGGTCATTCTGAACAACTGCTGGTTAGGTGGTGATGAAGAAATCAAAACTAATGACATGCTCTTTATTAGTGCAAGTCAAAAGATTGGTGACATCATCGAAATCAAGGAGGCCGAACTGGAAAAGTTATAGAGGCTGCCGAGGTTGAGAAAGGGGAGTTTGTGCGTAAAGTAAACGCAGAATTGCGGTACTATATGCACATCCCCGATCCCGACAGCCTAAGTGACCAGGAATGGGCAATGCGTTTTAAGGAACTGGAATGGATTAGACAAAAAGAGGCGGAAGGAAACAAAGGTTAGTTCCACAATCCCCAACTGTTCAACGGGGAAGGATAAGACAACCAATGAAGGCCCGAACCGCGTTTGGATAATCTGCGGAGCCGACGCGCTTCGGCCTTTTGAATAGCCAACTGTTCCCTTTTAGAAGCAGCCTTAGCATCAAAATCCTTTCGGTATTCCGCATTCGTATAGTAACGATAAACAATCCTGCAAAAAGCATAAACCACATAGAGGACAAAAAGAGCAGCCCCCAAACCAACGATGCTGAGCAATATGAGCAGAATCATTTTCATGCCGCAAAGGTACAAAAAAAAATTGGAACATAAAAATAATTTGAATAAAAAGTGCATTTTTTAATCAAAATTTAACGGAATGGCATCAGAAACTGTAAATTTTACCATTAACTTGAACGGAACAGCCTATTCTGGCATCGCTCAAATTGATAAAGCCTTGGGGAAGTTAAACATATCTTCCGCCAAGACTGAGAAACTATTTGACCGGCTGAATAATTCAAGTTTCAAGCTCAATAACATATTGCAAGCATCGCGTACTGTTTTTGGGGCGGTGAAGCAAGGACTTGATAAAGTGGTCGATATTGGCAGTGAAAGTGAACTCCAAAAGATGAACTTGCAAACTTTGTTCCATGGCAATGCCGAAGCAGCCCAAGAAATGTACGACAAAATAGCGGAGTATGGAAAAGTGACGCCTTATGACAAAGCCGGTCTTATTGATGCCCAAAAGACGATGATGTCCTTTGGCATATCAGGGGATAAAGCTTTTGAGTCCCTTAAACGGATAGGTGATATTGCCATGGGGGATAAACAAAAGATGCAGTCCCTCACCCTCGCTTTTTCGCAAGTTTCCAGTGCAGGAAAATTATCCGGTCAGGATCTGCTGCAAATGATTAACGCCGGATTCAATCCGTTACAAGCTATCAGCGAAAAAACCGGTAAAAGCATGGCCACCCTCAAAGAAGAAATGGCCAAAGGACAAATCTCTGTTCAAATGGTAGAACAGGCATTCATTGACGCAACATCAAAAGGCGGATTGTTCTATAATGCCATTGATACCGCTTCACAAACGACAGCAGGGAAAATAGCGTCTATGAAAGATTCTATCGATGAAATGCTTGCGACACTGTTTGTTAAACTTAAGCCATACATTGATAATGCCGTTATATGGGCGACAAATGCAATAGATCGGGTTGTGCCTGTTCTATCCAAATTAAAGGGTATTTTGAACACAATATGGGGAACCATTCAGAAAGGCATTACTTTTATTAAAGAGTGGCATGCCGTGTTGATTCCTCTTACGGCCGCAATTGCAGCATTCACGATTGCCTGTAATGTCAATCGAATTTCGTTAATGTTACAGGATGCCTGGTTAAACATCCTCATAATTAAAGAACATGCTGTAGCAATAGCGACAAATATATGGTCCGGTGCACAAGCGGTTCTTAATGCTATTATGAGTGCAAACCCGATTGGTCTAATCATAACCGGCATTGCAGCACTAATAGCGATAATTACTTTCTGCGCCACCAAGGTATATGGATGGGGAAGTTTATGGCAAGGCGTATGGGGCGCAGCCAAACACACATTTTTTGC
Organism: Paludibacteraceae bacterium; assembly: GCA_024400115.1. Classification (GTDB taxonomy): domain Bacteria; phylum Bacteroidota; class Bacteroidia; order Bacteroidales; family Paludibacteraceae; genus Colicola. Next base: position 22,905 of record JAKSNF010000024.1, read on the forward strand.
CTTTGTGGAGGCAATCAAACTAAAATACACTACAATGCTAAACGGGCTTCTAATGGGATTAGATAAAATCAAATTAGGATGGTATAAATTCAAAGAAGCTACCGGTTTGGGGGATAGTTCTGAAAATCAGAAAATGATTGCCCAAATAAATGAGGACATTGAGAACCGCAAAAAAGCCATAACGGATGCAGGGCAAAAAGTCCGAAATGAGCTACTGCAAGCCAAAGGGAGCCTTCAAAGTATCGAAATGGGTGTGAAGAAATCGGCACCGAAAGGAGCCGAAAAAACAGGGGCAGCCACAAAGGCCGCAATGGGAACTCAGGCTGCTATTGTTTCCGGCGTGAATAGCAATGGTGGCTCCATGAGCAATGCGGATAACAAATCCGGAGCAGGCGCATCAACCGCCCAAAGTGCGGAGGCTGTGGCTACGGGTGGAAAACGAAACACGAATATCAGTATAAACCTTAAAGACCTTGTAGGAACCATAAACTTTCAGGGTTCACTCCAAGAAAAGAAAGAAGATGTAGAAAGACAACTTGCAGAACTTATGCTGCGAGTATTAAATATGGCACAAAGTAGCGTATCATAATGTATATTGATTTTGTACAACCAATCTATTTGCCGCTTTATTGGTTAGAACATCCAGAAGTGGTAAAGGCATACGACGAGAAAACCTACACGGATCCCGCCGACGCATTAGAGGTGCCACATTCTTGCCCCCTTGAAATTAAATGGGCAAGTGAAAGTGAATGGTGGAAGTTCCCGATAGAGCCGGTTATTTCCATTAGTGGCAAAAATAATGTAGTTAAGCGTTATGTCCTTAAAGTGGCATCCAAAGACGCAGAACGCCGCGGATCCGTCAAAGAACTATGGACGCAAGATGACTACGAAATTAACATATCCGGCATTTTCATCAGCAAAAAGGATGATATGCTTCCCGAAGATGACTTGCGGACCTTGCGGCGTTATTGTGAAGCCCGTGAGGTGATAGAAGTCAAATCACCGCTATTCACATTGTTCAACATAAAAAAGATGGTCATCGAGGAATTTCAGTTCCCATTTACCAAGGGAATGGAGAATCAGATGTTTACCATTCGCGGTAGTAGTGATGATGTGGATGACAAACAACTGTTATTAGTGCAATAATGCTTGCAATGGAACATAACATATCGATTGGCCGCTATCGCCTTGGCATTGTAGATAGTGTAACCATCAAGCACAGTGTTGAGACCCTCTCCGACACCGCATTTATCGTGCTTCCAGGTTCTTATGCGAATAAGACCTTAGATGTGGAAGGCAAACTTAAAGAAGGTGACGAAGTAAAGATTGAACTTGGCTATAACACAACACTCAAAACAGAGTTTATGGGCTATCTGAAAACCATACAGACAGATGATGGATCTATTACATTGGAATGCGAGGACGCCATTTGGATTTTCAGAAAAGAGGTGGCGGACAAGGAACATAAAAACATCACGGCAAAATCATTGCTTCAAAAAATAGTGCAGGAAGTGGATGGTAGTTTCAATGTGTCATGCGATTATGATTTTACCTACGATAAGTTTGTAGTCAAGGATGCAACCGCGTTTGATGTCCTAAAAAAAATACAGGATGAGACAAAGGCAAACATTTATTTCAGTGGTACCACATTGCACTGTCATCCGCAATACTCTGAAATAACAAACCAAACACCGATTATTTATGATTTTAACGCCAATGTGGAAAAATCAGACCTTAAATATAAATCGGAAAAAGACCGTAAGTATTTCGTTGAGGTGGAAGGCATCCCGTCATCGGGCAAACGGGTAACCGTCACTTATGGTACAATGGGAGGAGATAAACGCAATATAAAAGTTTATGGTGTTACCGATAAAGAATCACTCTTAAAAAGAGCCAAGGAGGAACTGACAACACTTGTTTATACCGGTTTTGAGGGAAGCTTTACAGGATGGCTAATTCCTTTTTGCGAACCAGCATATAAAATAGAGTTGCGCGATAAGGACTATCCAGAAAAGAACGGAACATATTATGTAGTAGCCACAGAGATTAAATTCTCCTCATCGGGTGGCGAAAGAACTGTAACAATCGGAAAGAAGATTTAGCGATGGACATATATGGTCAAATAGCAAAAACGGTCAAGGAAATTGTAGGTGGGAAAGAAACCATTATTTTCCCTGCTGAAGTAAAGTCTGTGGACGGGGCGACATGCAGCGTCATGATAGGTAAGTTACAGTTATCTGATGTGCGTTTGCGTTCTGTTATAAATGACAAAGAAGATCAGGTACTAATAACCCCCGCAGTTGGAAGTCAAGTACTAGTCGCGGACCTTAGCAATGGCGCATTTCGTGATTTGGCAGTTTTAACATATAGTGAACCGGAGAAAATAGAAATCAAGATTGGGCAGATGGAGGTTTGTTTGTCCGGAGAGAAAATTAGCGTAAAGAAAGGGGCCATAAATTTGTTTGACTTGTTGGATGGCTTGCTTACTCAAATACTGGCATTGACCGTTCCAACAGGAACAGGACCGAGTGGAACACCTGTTAACGCCTCAGAGTTTACCCAAATAAAAACAAAATTAGGTCAAATAATGGAATAGTATGGCATTAGTCAAAGACACATTGAAAGCAGCTATATATGCCGCGTTTGCGGAGGCACGGGAAAAGACCGACAACCCGGAAGAAGCGATGAATACATTAGCGGACAGAATAGCAACAGCCGTTGATACTTTTGTTAAATCTGGGACTGTATCAACAACCGTCACCGGCACATGTCCGGCTGGCGCAGTAAACGGAACAGGAATAGGTAGTATAAGTTAATGATATGACAGGAATAGCACTAACATCTGATGAAAATAAAGGTTATGATTTAGACCTTGAAATAAAGAGGGACGCCAACGGAAAAATCATTCAGGGGATAAAGTTGGCAGAAACCACCCACCAAAACCAAGCATTTATACTAATGGCGCATAAGGGGGATTTCAAGGAACACCCTTTATTGGGCGTTGGTATTCAAGATATCATCAACGATAATGATTTCCCATCATGGGAGCGCCTAATTACAGAACAATTTGAGGCTGATGGGCAACAAATAGACAAACTGGAAATAACCAGTAAAGGTTTAACATTAGAAGCACATTACAAATGAGACAAATCACTGAAATCATCATCCACTGTTCCGCCACCCCAGAAGGTCGCGATGTAACGGTTGACACTATCCGTCAATGGCATAAGCAACGCCATTTTGTAGATATCGGATATCACTATGTAATTTATCGTGACGGCTCCATTCATGGCGGAAGACCTGAAGACCAAGTCGGCGCCCATGTAACCAATCATAATAAGAACTCAATCGGCATTTGCTATGTCGGAGGGATGGAACGAGATATGAGCGAACCAAAAGACACACGCACACCGGCACAAAAACGAGCTCTTATTCAACTGTGCAAGCACCTACAAACCAAGTATCCTGGTGCAACAATTCACGGGCATAATGAGTATGACACGAAAGCGTGCCCATCGTTCAATGTTAAGCAATGGAAGGAGGAGGTAGGATTATGTTAGCCGAAATTATCCGAATCGTCATAGAAGCCGTTTTAGGCGGAACTTTGATTGTTACCTTAGTAACTTTACGCTCAACCAAAAAGAAAGCGTCAGAGGAAGCAAGAGGTCTTGAAATAGACAACAATAAGCGTCTGATGGATGGCTTTAATGAATATATTGTAGAACCCTTAAAAAAAGAAGTCAATGGATTACGAATTGAAGTGCGCCAACTTAAACGCGCGATTGAGAAAATCAATGATTGTCCCCATGCTGCTGATTGCCCTGTGCGTCACGAGTTGCAAAACTACCCAACTGAACCAATCTGTAACCAAGGAGCAGCAGATCGAGCAGAAAACTGACCTTGAACAGCAAACCCATTTGGAGGAACAGACACAAGTATCAGAGCAATCCTCTGACTTGAGCACATCAAATATGGAGGTTGATGAGACGATTGAGGAAACAACTTGGAGTGAGCCAGATAGCACAGGCACACAATACCCTGTGAAAACTACCACAACCAAGCGCACAACTCATTCAGGAAAGCAGAATAATATACAATCATCGGCTAATCAGTCCACAAATTCGGTTGAAGATGTAAGCACAAATGACAACTCAAAACAAACAATCTCAACCAATGAGCAAAGCGACACAAACCAAAAAACAAAGGTACAAACACCGGCATGGGTAATTGTTCTAATCATTGGAATCATACTTATTGTTCTGATTGTTATTTTGGTTATACTTAAACATTATAGAGTAATATGATAACAACCCTATCACATCAATCCATATTGGACTTATCCTTGCAACATTGCGGAAGTCTGGAAGCTGCTTATGCTTTAGCAGATGGTAATGGTGTCAGCATATCTGATGACTTAATTACCGGTGAGCAGTTATTAGCTCCGAAAGTAATGGATAAGGATGTTACTTTACATTATGGGGTGAACAGTATACAGCCGGCAACTCATATAACCAATGCTGAAATTAACGATATTTTAAGCATCGGTGAGGGTATTGAGTTCTGGGCTATTGAATTTGATTTTATGGTTAGTTAAAAAACACATCTATCATGGCACGAACAATTGATATCATTAAAACGGAACTTAAACAGGCATTTATGCAAGATGCCACACTCCAAAACAAATATGGCTTTGAACCTGGCACAGAGTTTGACGATGTATTTAGCAAGGTAGCCATTGAAAGCATTTTGCTTTACATCGTGGCAGCTGCTATTTGGACGTTGGAAAAACTCTTTGACACGCATACCAAAGAGGTTACGGACTACATAGCCACGATGAAGCCACATAGTTTGCGTTGGTATGTGGAGAAAGCCAAAGCATTCATGTATGGTTATCCCCTCATCGAAGGAACGGATCAGTACAATACCGAAGGAATGGAAGATGAGGATATCGCAGCCGCTAAGATTGTAACCTTTGCTGCATGTACCGAATCAGAGGCAACTTTATATTTGAAAGTGGCACGTTCTGTTGGTGGTCATCCGGCCGCGTTAGACGAAAGCCAAAAATCGGCTTTTAAGGCATACCTACAAGAAATAAAAGATGCAGGTGTCCGGATAGATGTCATATCAGAAGAAGGTGACTATTTGAAACTGGATATGGTTATTTACTATGACCCGTTAATCCTGAATGAAGACGGGGAGAACAAAAGCACCGGTGAAAAGACTGTTGAAAATGCAATTAAGCAGTACATCGAGAACATCCCATTTAATGGTGAGTTCCGCAAGAATGAGTTAGTAGATGCCATTCAAGCCGTGCCTGGCGTAGAAATGGTAGAACTTAATTCTTGCTATCATAGTGAGACTGGTACCACAGGAACCTTTGAGGAAGTCATCGCTTATTGCAAGCCTATTTCCGGCTATTTCAAATTTGAGAACGCTGATATTTCACAAGTAATTTACAGGGCTTATGCAGATTGATTATCGTAAATTGGCTGTCTTATTGTTGCCTACGTTTTTGCGCCGGCCAATCTTGATTTCCATATTGCGTGCGTGGATGTACCCATTACAGTCCTTGCATGACAGACACCATGACGCCCGCACCACACGCTTGTATGAGTTAGCACATACAAGCCAAACATGCCATATAAAAGATGCCTTGAACAAAGAATTTGGTGTAGGTAACTATGACCCATTAAGTTCTTATGCAGCCGGCTTTCAAATTGCGGATAACAATGCGAAAGGCTCTTGGGTGTGGGTCTATGATGAAGGTGTGGAGAAATTTGATGATGAAGCGCACATGATTTTTGTTGAAAACACGTTTGTTTACAATGAATCTGTTATTATGCAACAAACAACATCATTTACAGTAGAAGTGCCCAATAATGTTATATTGAACGAATCGAATAAGGCGCGTATTCGTGCAATAGTTAATAAGTATCGCCTTGCATCAAGAAATTTTGATATAATTAAAAAATCATGAACACTCAATCTTTTATCAATGATGGTCAAAAATTCCCATTATCTACCGAATCGCTAAACTTTATTCAGGAACAAATAAAATTGGTCTATGGATTAACAGATTTAGCAGGAGCAAATGTTATTATAAAAGATAGCACGGCAACAAAAGATGGACTTGTCATCATGGATGGCGAATTGTTGCCATTAAAGGGAACTCATAATGCTTATATTTCACTCGTTCAAAGTAAGGAAACATTAAGTATTGGAGATTTCTCGGAAAATGTGAGAACTTTACGCGTTGCTGTTTATGGTAATAGTCCGGATAGTTCTGCTATACGAAATGTGCCATCTTCAAGTTTTTCAGGCATTAAGAATATATTAACGTTGATGGATGAACTTAAAGAAGCAAAAAAACACCACATGCCCAAAGGCTCAATAATCGATTGGTATGGGGAATGTAAAGCCGCAAATATCCCTTATGGCTTTGTCCCGTGCGGTTGGTTTGGTGTAGGGTTGACACTCAATGAAATAGCAAATGAATTAACTGCATGGCAAACAAAATATGGTGCAAACAACATCTCAATAAGCAGAGTTAACACAAGCGGTTCACGATTAGTTATATCTTCATGTAATGGGCAAACAGTTCCCCTTTTAACAGATAGGTTTATTGTTCAGGCAGGGCACACTTACCAACTCGGTGCGAATGGTGGCTCAAATGCGGTGACATTAACTGCATCCCAATCGGGTCTTCCTAATAATGTTGTTGATGGAATTAGCAAAACCACAGGTAAAGCTTATTCCGGAACCTCAGCCTCTCAACATGATTGTGTTAACACTTTAAGTTACACAACTAAATCTTCACATGATGCATCTGCATCTCACGAGAACCGCCCGCCTTACTATGCGTTGTACAAACTTATAAAAGTCATTTAATCACCATTTAATTTGTGTTTCAATATGGATAAACAAACTATTAAATCATGGTTCACGCGTGGCAAGAAGCCAACGCAGGCGCAATTTTGGACGGTCTTTGATTCATACCGCCATATCGATGACAGGCTTACGATGTCGGACATTGAAGGTCTAATGATGGCACTGGCCACAAAATCCAATGAGGGGCATACACACACGCTGGCGGAGATAACAGACTATCAAAGTCAAGAAAAAGAAGTCATCAACAGCCGTGTTGCTGCCAATCAAGATGAATTGGACGAAATGGATCTTGTAGATGGCATGAAGTACATCTTGCTTAGTGATGAAAAGCTTTATGTCTGCACTTACAACGAGGACACAGAAGAATTAGAGTTGAATGAGGACACCCCAAGCCCGGATGTCATCTACTCAGCAGAGGACGCTGCACATGACATGAAAATTTACTTGTACAATGCGGCTACTTTGTTATTCCAGGATGTAACCGGCCAAGAAGTTGACAAAACCATCTATACCCCGGATTTGGATAGTCTCATTACTCGCCAATTGAACAACGGCATTTATTCTGTAGTTCATATCAATAGTGGTGATGATAACAATACCTATGGCGATGCCTATACGCTGACAGTAGGTGATGGGTCCATTGCTTGCCGCATATTGGAGTGCAGAACAGGGTGGGCACAAGCTCAGTTGGTAGATGATTCCTATCAATGGAAGTGGCACCGCTATTCGTATGAGGGGCACACGCACGAAATGAACACTATCAGTGGACTTATAGAAGCATTAGCCGGTAAAGCAGCCGTAGCCCATAACCATGTGCTCACAGACATTACCGGCTTGGCTGATGCTTTGGCAGGGAAGGCTGCCTCAGTTCACACTCATGCGATGTCCGCAATAACCGGTTTGGCCGATGCGTTGTCTGCCAAGGCAAACACGATTCACCAACACGACATGGCACAAGTAACAGGTTTGAGTACCGCGCTTGCTGGCAAATCAGACACAGGGCACGGACACCAAATGTCATCCGTGGAAGGTCTTACTGATGCCCTTAGTGGGAAAGCACCAACTACACACGAACACGCGATGTCTAACGTACAAGGATTGACAACTGCATTAGCAGGCAAAGCAGACACGCAGCACACGCACAATATGGAGCAAATAAACGGTCTTGTTTCTGCTATGGCTGGTAAAGCAGCATCCTCACACCAACACATAATGGCAGACATCACCGGATTAAATGACGCACTCAATGGGAAGGCGGGAACTAACCACACGCACCCAATTGATAGTGCGCTTTCGGACAGTTCAAATAACCCCGTTAAAAACAAGGTTGTTAAAACTGCCATTGATTGGCTGACTGCCAAATATCAGGAACTTGTGGCTGCCATTGATGAACTCTTATTCCTTAAACCAATCACTTATGCGGAGTTAAAGGAGTTGCGCGATAACGGAGAATTGCGCCCTGGACGCAGATATCGTATTACGGACTATTTGACCACCATAGGCAACGATTCGGAAGCACGCAGCGCAGAACACCCATTTGATTTGATTGTGCTTGCTCTAAGCAATGACACACTGGCAGAGGAAGCGCACGCTATTAGAAGCGCCCGCGACACTGATGGCTATTTTGATAATGCCAAACTCAATGCTTGGAAAGTGTGGTATTGTTTGGATAACGACCAAACGAGGTTTGCGTTTGCCGATACTGACGAATCACAACACATTGACTTGGCAGAAAATGGAAGGTATGAACGCTATGAGGATGGAGACCAAACCATCGATGATGTAGTGTACTATTGCTATTGTTATTGTGACGGTGGAGACCTTGACACAGGCGACACCCTATATATTACCGATGAGGTTCCTACCATGGATTCAACCATCTATAATTTAGATGAAACAGATTGCCACCCCGATGAGGATACTATCATTGGTGTTAAAGCAGGTGCAGGAACCGGTGTCATTTACCGAATGATTGATGAATGGGGGAACGATTGCCCTTATGACTTCAAAAACGTGCAATTCAAACGCTATAAGGTAGAAGATGACAGCCCCAATGGTGAGTTAGCGGATTTGGATGGGAAATATATAGGATATAATGGCTACATGCAAGGGCTTATAATATCAGACATGTCAGACTTTGTGTGGTGCTATACCTTTTGTGAGTTTGATGACATATATGACTCTGAGCCATCTGGAATAAGAGATGGATCGTTAAAGCGTATGCAAAATGCTGAAGCAGATTGGTATAATGGGCAACAAAACGGATGCGTCCTAAATAAAATAAATGTAGCTACATCCGTGTTAGATATTGATGGAGAGAGTAATGTTGTACAAGCATTGAATAACATTGTTTGCTGCACATTTGATCCAGAAAATGAGAAGCAAGAAAATTATGCCAATATATTTGGTGTACAAAACACAAATGTCACCGTGATAGGTGGTGATACCAATGTTTTTGGAACTCGTTGTACTAATAACATACTTAGCCAATCCTATAAGAACACATTCGGGAACGGTTGTTCATCTAACACATTCGGGAACTACTGCAATTATAACACATTCGGGAACGGTTGTTATTATAACACGTTCGGGAACGATTGCTATGAAAATACATTCGGGAACTGTTTCCAATGTAACACGTTCGGGAACGGTTGTTCATCTAACACATTCGGGAACTACTGCAATTATAACACATTCGGGAACAGTTTCCGATATAACACGTTCGGGAACGAATGTTACAATAACACATTCGGGAACGATTGTTGGTATAATACATTCGGGAACTACTGTACATATAACACATTCGGGAACGATTGTTGGTATAACACGTTCGGGAACGATTGCTATTATAACACGTTCGGGAACGATTGTGGAGGAAACACGTTCGGGAACAGTTTCCAATGTAACACGTTCGGGAACTACTGCCGCACACTTACTATATTTGACGGCGTTCAATATGTGTCTGTTACCGGTGGTTCCAGCGATTCCGACTATGTTCAGAACGCCCAAATACTCAATGGCACATGCGGTTCAGGCAGCGATGATCTGCTGGAAATCTCATTTGATGAGAACGCTAATTACACCCAAATGGCAGGTCTAAATAGTGATGGAGAATTGCGTGTTTGGACGCCCGCGGATATGGTATAATTGAGAAGAATATTTGCGTATTGTTGCCTTATATGTGCAGCAATACGTAAATAATTCCGTTAATCTGCTTTTTGTCATGCCTCGTAATTTACCATATATCAATATAATATAGACAAAAAGTGAGCCAAAACGGATTAGTTGTTCCCGAATTATTCCAAATTAAAATATAGTTATTATGTTAGCAAAGATAAGATA
>JAKSNF010000025.1 GCA_024400115.1 Paludibacteraceae bacterium
TTTCTCGGTTTCTATCGAGAAATCAGTATTATCTCATCTTTTTACACCTCAATACTGCGTTGTCTTCGCCATTGCGTACTAACTCGAGAGGAAATCTCAAAAACCGTGGATATGAGCGGCACAGGATTATGAAAGGTACTGCAAAGGCGCTGTGACCTACTCGTGACCGTCGGAGATGTTAGTGTATTTCAACCCAGACGGGACAGTGGTCAGAATGGACAACTTGCTGCAAGATTCCGGCACCCGTAATGCGCTCTCTTAGCGGTTCCGATACCCAATGGTAGTCGATACGCCAACCGGCATTACGTTCACGCGCCTTGAAACGCATGCTCCACCACGAATACTGCTCTGCCCTATCATCAAACAAACGGAACGAGTCAATCATGCCGCTATCCTCCAATTGATCCAGCCACTCGCGTTCCTCGGGAAGGAAACCACTAACGCCTACTTGACGCTCGGGATGGTTAATGTCTATCGGTTTATGGCAGATATTGTAATCCCCACACACGACGATATTGGGGCGCGTCTTGCGCAGTTCTTGTATCCACTTATAGAAAGAACCTAAGAAATCCATCTTGAACTCCTGCCGTATATCCCCCGTCGTTCCCGAAGGGACATAAACACAGACAACGGTAATATCCCCGAAGTCGGCTCTCAGTACACGCCCCTCGTTGTCATAACGCGGAATACCCATGCCTGCATGAACGTAGTCGGGTTCGGACTTAGAGAAGATACAAACGCCCGAATAGCCCTTCTTCTCCGCCGAGAAGACATAAGAATGATACCCCAACGATTGAAAAGAGAGCGTGTCTATCTGTTCGGGTTGGGCTTTGCTCTCCTGAATACAGAAGATATCGGGGTTCTCAACTTGCAGCCAATCAAGTAAGCCTTTGCTCAAGGCGCTGCGAATACCATTGACGTTGTAGGAGATGATTTTCATGTGGATTGTGGATGGTAGATTGTGGATTGTTTTTGTAATTTTCGGTGCAAAAGTATAAAAAAATTTGCATATATGCAAAAAAAAGTGTATCTTTGCGCGATAATTTGAGATTATGAAAGATTTAATACGTCATTTCGGGGAATATATACTGCTAATGGGAAAGGTTTTTCACCTTCCCGACCGACAACGCATGTTCTGGCGTCAATACTCCCGTGAGTTAGAGAAACAGGGGTTGCAATCACTCCCTATTATTGTTATTATTTCCCTTTTTATTGGAGCCATCCTCACGATTCAAACGAAGATAAACACGGAGAATCCCTTGCTGCCCATCTATACAACGGGTTTGCTCACCCGTGAGACATTGTTACTTGAGTTCTCCAGCACTATTCTTTGCCTTATCTTAGCCGGCAAAGTAGGGTCGAATATCGCCTCCGAGATAGGTACGATGCGTATCACGGAGCAGATTGACGCGATGGAGATTATGGGCGTTAATAGCGCGAATTACCTTATATTGCCGAAGATATGTTCGTTCCTCACAATGATGCCCTTCCTCGTTATCATCTCCATCACAGTGGGGCTTATCGGTGGCTATGGTGTAGGACTATTCACCGATGTGATAACAGTGCATGACTATGTCATTGGCATTCAATATGCATTTAATCCATACTTTGTATGGTATGCGATAATTAAGTCGCTCGTGTTCGGATTTATCATCACGTCGTTTAGTAGTTATTACGGTTATTACGCCTACGGAGGTGCGTTGGATGTGGGTAAAGCCAGTACGAAAGCAGTAGTGAACTCGAATATATTGATATTATTTGCAGACTTATTACTTACTAAGTTGTTGTTGTAGTTTAACAGGTTTAGCATTCTATGATTAAGGTTAATGATATAGTTAAGAGTTTTGATGGGGCTGTGGTGCTCAACCATATTTCTACCGAACTGAAGGACGGACAGGTCAACATGATTATTGGTCAGTCCGGAAGCGGTAAGACGGTGCTGATGAAAAGCCTCATTGGACTACATAAGGTTGATAGCGGACAGATACTGTTTGACGACCGAAACATTGCCCAAATGAGCGAAAAAGAAATACGTGCCCTTCATCGCGAGGTAGGCATGCTCTTCCAAGGTTCGGCACTGTTTGACTCGATGAGTGTAATAGAGAACGTGATGTATCCGCTGGAGATGTTCTCCGATATGAGCAAGGAGCAAATAGTAGAGCGAGCACAGTTCTGCTTACGACGCGTAGATATGCCCGAACGCGCTTTTAACCTCATGCCCAGCGAGATAAGTGGCGGTATGCAGAAACGTGTGGCTATTGCGAGAGCCATCTCCATGAACCCCAAATACCTTTTCTGCGACGAACCGAACTCGGGTCTAGACCCGAAGACAAGTCTGATTATTGACCAACTCATTCACGATATAACGAGGGAGTTCAATATATGCACGATTGTTAATAGCCACGACATGAACTCAATCATGGAGATTGGCGACCACATCGTTTTCCTCAAAGGCGGAGTCAAAGAGTGGGAGGGTTCGAGGCACGAGATTTTCCATTCCGGAAACGAGGCGTTGAACGACTTCGTGTTCGCGTCAGAACTTTATAAGAAAGTTCAGACCGCTGCGCTGAAAGACCATCCTACGGACTGAAAGACCGTTTCACTGAAAGACCGCAACTAAAGTTGCTGAAAGATAATCATTATGGATACTTTAAGAACTGAACATTTGTACAAGAAATACGGGAAACGAACCGTGGTCAACGATGTCTCCATCCATCTGGAGCAAGGTGAGATTGTGGGTCTATTAGGTCCGAACGGAGCCGGCAAAACAACTACGTTCTACATGACGACAGGACTAATTACCGCCAATAGTGGTAAGATCTTCCTTAACGACCAAGACATAACGGGTTTGCCCATGTACCAGCGCGCTAAGTTAGGTATAGGTTATTTGCCCCAAGAGGCCTCCGTGTTCCGCAAGATGACCGTAGAGGATAATATCCGCTCGGTATTAGAAATGACCGATTTTAGTAAGGAATATCAAGAGCAGAAAGTGGAACAACTCATTCAGGAGTTTAATCTCAATCATGTGCGCCATAATATCGGCGACCGCCTAAGCGGAGGCGAGAGACGTCGTACGGAGATTGCCCGCTGCCTCGCCATCGAACCTAAGTTTGTTATGCTCGACGAACCCTTTGCCGGCGTTGACCCCATCGCCGTACAAGAGATACAAGATGTCGTTTGGAGACTGAAAGATAAGAATATCGGTATCCTTATCACTGACCACAATGTAGATGAGACGCTGATGATTACCGACCGCGCCTATCTGCTATTTGAAGGAAAGATTCTCTTCCACGGCACGCCCGAAGAACTGGCTGCTAATCCGACCGTACGGAAGAACTATCTCGGTAGAGACTTCGAACTCAAGAAGAAAACGAAGGTTAGTTGAGAGTTTAGAGTTGAGAGTTTAGAGTAGCCGTCTAGTTTATAAGTTTAGAGTTGAGAAAGAAGGATTGTCATATTATCATGCCGGTGAAGGACTCGTTGGAGACGACAGAGCAAGCTATCCGCGCCATCGTGGAGAGCGGTTACTCGTTGATTGTCTATAACGACTATTCCACCCCCGAAAACACAGAGCGTCTCCATCAACTTGCCCAAGAAACAGGCATTGAGGTGATAGACATTGCCTCTCTCACGGCTCATCCATCTCCTAACTACCGCTATGTTCTTTTGGATAGCCGCCAAAAGGCTATAGAAGCGGAAGTGCCTCTTATCATTGTAGAGAGCGATGTGGTGGTAGTCAAAGACACGATTCAACGACTGATAGGTGCACAAGAGGAGGGCGTTGGAATGGTAGCCGCTGTGACCCATAACGAGGCAGGGGAGATAAACTTCCCCTACGAGTACGCACAGAAACTGGCTATTGGAGCCGTTGAAACAAAGAAAAGACTCTCTTTCTGTTGCACACTACTCACCCCCACCCTCCTTCGTGCCATGGATTGGGAGACATTATTAGACCCCGACAAGAACTGGTACGACGTGACTATCTCGCACGAGAGTAGTCGTTTAGGTTTTCGCAATATCCTCTTGACGGATAGTCCCGTACTGCATAAACCGCACTCTTCACGTCCGTGGAAACAACTCAAATACACCCATCCGCTGCTGTATTATTGGCGTAAACTGACCCAACACAAAGACAAGATATGACCCCCCTCATTAGTGTTATTATTCCTATTTACAATGCCGAAGCGTACCTCAAAGAGACGCTTGATAGCGTGCTTGCCTCTGACTACGAAGCGTTAGAGGTAGTGATGGTAGATGACGGCAGTAAGGACGGCAGTTTAGCCATTGCAAAGGAGTATGCTCAGAAAGATGTTCGATGCAAGGTCTTACATCAAGATAATGCGGGGGTGAGTGTTGCGCGCAATAGGGCTATTCGAGAGGCGCAAGGCAAATATATTCTCCCCGTTGATTCGGACGATAAGATTAGTGCCACCTATATCCGCCACGCGGTGGAGGCAATAGAGAAAGACGATAATATCCGCGTAGTTGGTTGTCATGCCCGTAAATTCGGAACAATGGACAAAGAGTGGAAACTACCTCGTTTCAGTTATCAACTATTAGCGCGCAAGAACATGATTCCGGCTACTTCTCTTTTCCGCAAGTCAGACTGGGAGCGTTGTGGAGGTTACTGTGAGACAAACCGCTATCGTGAGGACTGGGACTTCTGGCTCAGCATGTTCGAATTAGGAGGTGATTACCACCTCTTGGACGAAGTGGGTTTATTTTACCGAGTAGGCAATTCATCTTCCCTTCGCCACCAAGCTAAGAATCAGAAGCGAGCCATTGTAGATCTTATCAACCATCGCCACCCTGCATATATGGAGCAATGGTTACATGGTCCGCTCCGCTACCATCGTTCGTGGTCATGCTTTATCAATTTCTTCCGCAGGGTCAAGCAGATAGGTTTTTTTGGAGCTTGGGATAAAGGAGAGGCTATTCACGAAGGGCGCAACACGATTCGTGTCTATAAACAAGTGGTCATCAAGCATTTTGGAACGCCTTGTTTAGGCAAGATTCTTTGGTATAGTTGGTTTGGAACGTCCAAGGCACGTCGCTCGTTTGATAATGCGCTGCGTTTGCGTTCCCTTACCCCCGAACCTATTGCTTATCGAGAAGTATATGAGTTTGGACTACTGCGAAAATGTGCCTATGCTTGTCAGTTATCCGAATGCAAAGGAACGTTTAATGACCTCATCGGTCATCCCGATTATCCGCAGCGCGAGGAGATACTGCAAGCCATTGGTCGCTTCACGGCACAGATGCACCGATTGGGCGCTTGGCATAAAGACTATTCGGGAGGGAATATCCTCTTTGATAATCAGACTTTGAAAATTGAGGTAGTGGACCTCAACCGCATGTGTTGGCATTTACCCAAGCAGCCCCTCATGCAGTTTGAGCGACTGAACATAGACCGCAATGCGTTGCGTACGATGGTTACTGCTTATGCCCAAGAACGGGGATTAGATGTAGAAGAATCAGTAGCTTTCGTCATTGCGCATCGTTGGCACAAGCATATTAAACAAGGAATTACCAATTTATAATATATGGAACGTTATCTCAACTTTATTAAGCGACTGAACTACGTACTTTTTCTTGGCCTCATTGCCAGTCTCCCCCTCCCCCGCAAGTACGGACATATCATGCTTATTGTGTGGGCGGTGAGTTGGTTGTTGGAATTGAGGTTCACTAAGCGTTCAAATTTCTGTGGTTGGAAAAAACTCATTCCGGCTTTAGGTTTAATCGTTTGGGTGTTATGGGAGTGTCTATCTTTACTTTGGGGAGGACCCGAATCACACTTCCGCGACTGCCATGCTTCTCTCTTGGTCTTACCATTGATAATAGCCTTCGGCGTAAACGAACAATACCATTGGAAGCAAGCAGCCAAAGTTCTTATTATTAGTTCATTACTCTCTTGTTTCCTCTATGGTTTTACCCTCTATTGGACGACCAATGTTCATCACGCTTGGAGTTGCTATTGCCAAGAACCATATCAGCCGTTCCAGTTAATATGGTTTGATATATTCCTATCCAACATCAAACATCGCCTCTTTTATTGCACCATCTTGACGGTAGCGATTATTTGCAGTTGGATGCTACGCAAAGACTACTTGCAACGCTGGGGCAAAGTGGAAGGTTCTATTTATTTGATTCTCACGTTAAGTATCCTTCTCACCGCCATTATTGCAACGGGTTCCAGAGCCAGTTTATTTACGCTCATTATCCTTTGTGCCGTTTATGGTATTTCCCTATTACCACGACACCATCGCGTTTGGTCCAGTCTATTGATTGTAGGGTTAATGGTTGGAGGAAGTGTAACCGCTTGGCAATTGCACCCACGCATGAAGAATGTAACGATGGATCAGATATTGAATCCGACGGAAAACATAGTAGAAGTAGATCAACAGAACCCTCGCGGTTTGATATGGCATTACGCTTTGCAAACACCGCAAGATTATATCGGTCACGGTTTGGGTGTTTGCCAAGCCGAACAATACCTGATTGACCGTTTTGAACGCGAGGGTTGGAACAGAGGCGCTTTCGATCGTTTCCACGCTCATAACCAATACCTGTTAGTTTGTATGGAATTAGGTATAGTGGCGATGCTGCTCTTTATTGCATTTTGGATATATCTGCCCTTCTGCTATCCTAAAAAAACAAGGCAAAGAACGTTTGTACTTTACTTTGCCTTGCTCTTTGGTCTGAATATGCTGACCGATAGCCTGTTATCCTCCATGGCTGGAGTGGTTTATTTCTGTTCGCTTTTAGTATTCGCTAACCAAATAGATTCTTGAAGAAGTTCTTCTTATCACTGGCTCCGGGAGCTATATTATCACTGGATTTGAGTCTCTCGATAAGTTCTTTCTCCTCGCGATTGAGGTGCTCAGGGATATAGACACCTACATTAATGAGTAAGTCACCCATGCCGTAAGGACGCGCATATTGGTCAATGATGGGTAATCCTTTGCCTCTCATGCGCAGCACTTTGCCCGGTTGTGTACCGGGGGTAATGGTTATCTTAGCCTCTCCTTCTAATGTAGGGATCACCACTTGACCGCCTAAGATGGCCGTAGGCACATCCAATAGTAGGTTATAGACGATATCATTGCCCTCGCGAATGAGATTCGGATTTTCCTCTTCTTCAATGAGCACAAGTAAATCACCCGGCACTCCTCCGTGAGGAGCCGCATTTCCCTTACCTTGAACAGGCAGTTGCATACCGCCACTGACTCCGGCAGGAATCTTAATGGTGATTATCTCTTCATCGCGAACGACCCCTTCGCCACCACAATGGGTGCACTTATTGCGAATCACTTTGCCTTCACCTCCGCACGTTGGGCACATCTCTTGCACCTGCATCATACCAAATATACCGCGTTGCGCGCGCACGACGCGACCCGTACCGTGGCAAGTCGGACAGGTATCGCCCTCGCGACCATCGGCACTACCGGTACCGCTACAATGGGAACAAGGAACCAGTTTCTTCACTTTGATCTTCTTCTCTACACCGGTAGCTATCTCGGCAAGCGTCAAGCGCACCTTGACGCGCAAGTCCGTTCCGCGACGAACACGCGGACCACGACTGCCACCGCCTCCTCCAAAGAAGGACGAGAAACCACCCATGCCGTTGCCCATACCCCAACTCTCGAAGAGGTCTCCGAACTGTGAGAAGATATCGTCCATCGTAAATCCGCCACTACTGAATCCTCCGGCACCGGACATACCGGCATGACCGAATTGGTCATAACGTTGACGTTTCTGCGGATCAGAGAGCACCTCATAGGCTTCGGCAGCCTCTTTGAACTTCTCTTCTGCTGTTTTATCACCCGGATTCTTATCAGGGTGATACTGAATAGCCTTCTTACGATAGGCTTTCTTTATTTCTTCGGCGGAGGCGGTCTTCTCCACCCCTAACACCTCATAGTAATCTCTTTTTTCTGCCATAATCTTACTCTCCTACTACTACTTTCGCATAGCGAATAACCTTCTCGCCTAACTTATATCCCTTTTGGGTACAATCAATAACTTTGCCTTTCTTGTCCTCACCGGCGGCAAAAGTTGTGATGGCTTCATGAAGGTCGGTATTAAAATCCGCATCGGCTGTTTCGATGACGGACACTTTGTTGTTCTCCAAGAAAGAGAGGAACTTAGAATAAATCAGATCCACTCCTGCCTTCAGGGCTTCCACTTCGGTGGTTTTGTTCACGGCTTCCATCGCGCGCTCAAGGTCATCTACCAGAGGTAACATATCCTTAAAGATACGTTCTCCGGCGGTGTCCATAAGATCGAGTTTCTCCTTGTTCGTGCGGCGGCGGTAGTTATCAAACTCCGCCATCATACGAAGGTTCTTATCGTTCAACTCCTCCACTTGTGCTTGGAGTTGCTCCACTTGTTTTTGCAAATCCTCTACAGGGTTCACCTCTTGTTCTGCTTGCGCTTGTTGCGCTTCTTTATTTTTCTTTTTACTCATAATCCCATTAATCTGGTTTATAGTTTAAAGTTCTTTCAACTTTCAACTATTCAAAACTCGTGCCAAAGGCACATCTCTGCCACTTTGTCATAAAATATCTGCCACATCTGCCAAACTCATCACCTTATAGGTGGCAGTCTTGCTTGTATCGTTCAGCGTCTCTTCGTTGTGACAAATGAAGATTTGGTCTATGCCGAAGTTCTTAGCACCCTCTATATCACTGCCATAGCCATCGCCAATAAGAATAATCTCATCCTTCGTGACGGGCTGTTTGCCGGCAGCGATTCGAGCTTTATTGGTTCGTTCAAAGGCTATTTCGAAGAATCGTTTATCGGGTTTATTCACCCCTGCCTCTTCGCTCATCACCATCTCCAAAAAGCGGTCACGAATACCCGACTCGTTGACCTTATCGTACTGCACGTCCGTAAAACCGTTACTCACAATGACGAGGTCATATTTAGAGCGCAGATAATCGACCGTCTCTTTTGCCCCCGGAAGCAGTTGAGCAAACCGATTAGTCAACACCAAGAACTCCTCACACACCGTGTCGGCTAAGGTTTGTAGCGGTTTCGATTGGTAGAGTAACTCACTACCACCCAATGCCTGAACCAACGGATAAAGGGTAAAATCGCGAGCCAAGAACTCTTTGGTTATACGTCCCGTAGCATACTCCGTCCATAACCATGCATTATGCTCTTGATAGGCAGCAAAATAGTCCTCAAACGAGGACCAGAACTCAGCAAAATGGTGTTTATTATACACTTCTTGCTGCGCTTTCAACGCCGATGTAGCCCAATCGCCTATCGTATCGTCCCAGTCTATGAAAATGACTTTGGTCATTTTAGTATAGAGTATAGAGT
The DNA here is from genome assembly GCA_024400115.1 of Paludibacteraceae bacterium. GTDB lineage: Bacteria > Bacteroidota > Bacteroidia > Bacteroidales > Paludibacteraceae > Colicola. The sequence continues at coordinate 9,328 of JAKSNF010000025.1, forward strand.
TTAGAGTTTAGAGAAGCCGTCTAGTTTAATAGTTGAAAGTTAAAAAAGGGATTGTTGATTATCTTTACTGAAAGGTGTTTTGCCGAGGTGTTTATACGCCAGTTCAGTCACTTCACGTCCACGAGGTGTGCGTTTGATAAAACCTTCTTTGACAAGGAAGGGTTCATAAACGTCCTCAATCGTACCCGCATCTTCACCCATTGCCATAGCGATATTATTCAGTCCCACCGGTCCGCCTTTGAACTTATCCATGATGGTGAGTAGCAGTTTATTATCAATCTCATCTAAGCCGTAAGTGTCTATATTGAGACTCTCCAAGGCATAGCGAGCAATCTCTAAATCGATTCTGCCATCTCCTTTCACTTGGGCAAAGTCGCGTACACGGCGCAACAAAGCATTCGCCACACGAGGCGTACCACGCGAACGACGGGCAATCTCCGAAGCCGCTTTACTATCAATCTCTATGCCCAATAAGCCGGCAGAACGCGCTACAATACCCGACAGCACATCGGCATCGTAATACTCCAAGTGGCAGTTAATACCAAAACGTGCCCGCAGCGGAGAGGTCAGCAGTCCCGAACGGGTCGTGGCACCAATGAGGGTGAAATGATTGAGGTCAATCTGTATCGTGCGTGCCGAAGGACCTTTGTCTATCATAATGTCGATACGATAGTCCTCCATTGCCGAATAGAGATACTCCTCCACCACGGGCGAGAGGCGGTGTATCTCGTCAATAAAGAGCACATCGTTCTCTTCCAACGAAGTGAGCAGACCTGCCAAGTCTCCGGGTTTATCGAGCACCGGACCCGACGTCAGTTTGAAACCCACGCCTAATTCGTTAGCAATGATATTGCTGAGGGTTGTCTTGCCAAGCCCGGGAGGGCCAAAGAGCAGCACATGGTCCAAACTCTCGTGGCGCATACGGGCAGCTTCTACGAAGATCTTGAGGTTACTCACAATCTTACTCTGACCGGCAAAGTCTTTGAATCGTAACGGACGAAGAGCATTGTCTTGCTCTTTTTCGTTCATCTGCGAACGTATATCGAAATCATTTTCCATAATTCGTAACTTGTCTAAAGATATCTTCTAACGTGGATTGTGGATTGTGGATGGTGGATTGTGTGCTATCCCATTTTATGCGTCCCTCATCGAGAATGATAATGCGCGAGCACATCTGCTCCACCTCTTGTAGTATATGGGTCGAAAGAATGGTTATTTGTCCTCCTTCCTCAATCCTTCTTCCTTCTTCCTTTTTCCTTTCTCCTCTACTCCCAATCACCTCGCGTATCTCGCTCAACTGATTAGGATCCAGTCCGGTGGTTGGTTCGTCCAAAATCAGCAGCTCAGGGTCGCCCATCATCGCTTGCGCTAAGCCCACCCGTTGTCGATAGCCCTTACTCAGTTCGCCTATCCGCTTATTCGCCATCGGAGTTAGTCCTACTCGCTCAATCATTTCTTCTACGATGGACTTTGAACTATAGCCCAAAGGGCGCTTCTTACTATCTTCTTTACACTTTGAACTTTCCACTCTCAACATAAACGCGAGGTACTCGCGCACAAACATATAGTCGTACAGCGGATTAAGTTCCGGCAGATAGCCGTGGGTCGAAGGCACTTCGACCACGCCCGAATCGGCTTTCCATAGCCCGAGCATGATCTTCATAAGGGTTGATTTACCGGCGCCATTAGGACCTAATAAGCCCACCACCTCGCCATCTTGAATGTCAAGGCATATATCGTGCAGCACCTCTTGCTTGCCGAAAGATTTATATACGTGTTCTAAATGAATCATTGCGTTTGCAGTTTGCGACTGCAAAGGTAATGAAAAAAAATGATATACGCAAAAAAACCTATTATTTTGCACGAAATATCTATAATTTTGGCAATAAAAGTGTAATTTATATTTGCATATATGAGAAAAAAGTTGTAATTTTGCAGCGCAAAACTGCAAAACACCAATATATCGGAGTACGCGGACGCACCTATCCGCCATCGCTCACGAGATGTAACAGAGTAAGAAAAGATAAATGAATATTAAATGACAATGTATGGCAGCAAGACTTCTAAATACGATTGAGTACATTATTTTACTCGTAGCAGGCTTTGCTCTGAAGACGGGATTGTCGGAAGTAGAGGCGTATCGCTATTTAAATACGTATGGCGCGATTGCTCTTTGTGAAAAGCATTACGATATTATGCACACACTCTCCGTGGATGATAACATTGACACTCTCCGCGCATATTGTCAAAGGAAAGGAGGCTCTATATGATTCTATATCACGGTTCCACAACAAAGATAGAGCAAATCGATTTATCTAAGTCGAGACCAAATAAGGATTTTGGATTAGCATTCTATTTGTCTGCCGATAAAGAGCAGGCAGAAGAAATGGCTACCTTCAAGGCTGATTTTGAAGGGGGAACACCTATATTAAATGTTTATGAGTTTGATGAACATTTATTTAATTCTATGCATTACCAACGATTTGAGGATTACTCAGAAGATTGGGCTCATTTCGTATATGACCATCGCACGGAGCCTAATGGTCGCACCTTGCATGATTTTGACATTGTTTATGGTCCGATTGCAAACGATCGCATAGGTGCTCAAATTACCCGATATAAACAAGGTTATATTACCTTCGAACAATTTTTAGAAAGAATTAAGTACATAAAGGGAATCACATTCCAATATGCATTTTGTACACAAAAGGCTATTGATAAATTGAAGTTATTATGAATGTAAGTCAAGTTGAGTTTCAAAATATGAAAGAGGAGATAGTGAAAGATCTAATTGCTCGCTTAATAGAGGAAAAAGGTCTATCTATGCAAGAGGCTTTTAATAAAGTGTATATGTCGTCTCTTTTTGAAAAATTGAACAGACCGGAAACTGGATTATTTTTTCAATCCTCCGGCTATGTTTATAGTTACTTGATGGAGGAATTGCAATAATCGTCCGGCAAACGAACCTGCCCGTCACCCACTGACGTTAAAGATATTTGCCCGCGGAGGCTCTCCGCCGTCTAGCAGACGTACCTGCCCATCGCTCACGAGATGTAAAACGGTGAGAAAAAATAGAGAATAATTCTCCGACTGCTTTAATTTGGCATTTAGGTATTGTACTTTTGCCGTCGCAAATAAAAAACAAGCATTATGTCAAAACTTAATTCTGGATTATTGTTCCGTAGTTATGTGTGGTTAGCAGACACCATCTACTCTGCCGGACACATCACTCGCGAGGAAATAGATCGCAAGTGGTGTCAAAACACGACCCTTAATCACCACAACGAGAGTCGTATTCCTGAACGCACTTTTCATAATTGGAAAGCTGCCATTCAAGATATGTTTGGCATTAATATTGAGTGCGATCGCTCACGTGGACGCTCTTATTACATAGCCAATGCCGACGAGATGGAAAAAGACGGTATCCGTGCTTGGATGCTTAACACTTTTGCTGTTAATAACCTTATTAGCGATAGCCACGACCTCAAGCGTCAGATTCTCTTTGAGAAGATACCTTCCGGACAACGTTTTCTTACACCTATCATTGAAGCTATGCGCGATAAAGTGGTCTTACAGATGACTTATCACGGATTTGGCAAAGACCACTCTACTACTTTTAATGTCAAGCCTTATTGTGTTAAGGTTTATCGTCAACGTTGGTATATGCTTGGCAAGTCGGATTTATCACATCCTTTAATCTATGCCTTAGATAGGATTGAAGACTTGGAGAAGACAGAAGACCACTATCGTCTTCCTGCCAATTTTGACGCAGATTCTTTTTTCGCTCCTTTTGTTGGAGTGAGTGCCGTGGATGGCAAGCGTGAATACATAACCATTAAAGTGGATAGGCAACAAGCCAATTATCTTCGCACCTTGCCTATCCACGAGTCACAAAGAGAGACGGAAAGTAATGAGGACTATTCTGTTTTCCGCTATTTCCTTGTCATCAATTATGAGTTTATTCAAGAATTGCGCACTCATGGAGCAGCTTTGAAGGTCTTGGAACCGCAATGGTTAGCCGACCAGATGAAAGACGAGGCAGAACAAATAACCGCATTATATACTGAATAAGATGAACAATTTTGTAGCTATAGATTTTGAGACTGCTAATGGTCAACGCAGTAGTGTTTGCAGTGTAGGTGTCGTTATTGTTCGCAATGGCGAGATAGTCGATAATTTCTATTCTCTCATCAAACCTTATCCGAATTACTACTCGTGGTTCTGTCAAGAAGTTCATGGCTTGGGACACCAAGATACGGATAGAGCCGATGAGTTCCCGGAAGTGTGGGTGCAAGTGATGGCGAAGGTCAAAGAGTATTTCCCGTTTATGGAGGATGGTGAAGTTCCGTTTGTGGCACATAATGCTCCCTTTGATGAAGGTTGTTTAAAAGCGGTTTTTGCTGCTTACGAAATTAAATATCCTAATTTTGAATTCCTGTGCACGTGTCGCAAGTCGCGTCAAGTTTGGAAAGAAGGACACCATAATTTGGATATTATTGCTGGCTATTGTGGCTACGATTTAAAGAACCACCACCACGCCCTCGCCGATGCCGAAGCCTGTGCTGTGATTGGGATAAAGATATTGTAAAATGAGCAACGTGCATTTTTTACACGTTCCTTTTTCCGAAAGCAACTGTTTCCAAAACGGAAACGGTTCGAATAGAAGAAATGCAAGTAGTCGCAAAATTTGCGACACCCTATGAACTTAGAGAATTGTAACAACGATAGGTTGTTTCCAAAATGGAAATAACCACTAATTAACCAAAAGGATCAATAGCCTTGCTGCTGCCGAAGCCTGCGCAGTGATAGGGATAAAGATATTGTAAAAAATTATTAATTATACGAAAATTAACAAATTAAAAATAAAATAATCATGTTACCAAAAGTATTTGCTGAGTATTTCCAATATGATGGAAAACCATATCGGAAACGTACATTAATTCAGTTCGGAAATAGTTTAGAATTAATAGGGAGTGCTATATTAAAAAATCCAGGTTCTGCTATACCAGGAGCAGAACCTGTGGAAGAAGAAAAAATCTTTATACAAAATTTTTATCGTAACAATCATAGCAAACACATTGATTTATCGAAATGGTATTGCATGAATATCAACAGAGATACGACAATCAAGCAGGATCTCCCAAGATTGTTTAATGGTTATTGGAGAGGTGTGAATGTTCCATTGAATGGTGTTATTCAACTATTCAATTGCTATTATTATCAATCTGCCAATTTCGGTGATGCGTTACAACATTTTAAAACTGAGAAAAAAGAAGATACATTTGTCTTCTTTAATGAGTATGACGAACTAAAAGATTTGCCCGTATATTTTGGATGGGGACAAAACAATCTATTGTCAGAAAAGGCTGAAGAAATCTTTAATCGTTATATTGCCGAACATAATCAACATATTTATGATATTCATTTCAACAAGAATTTGTTTGCACATCCTTCTGGAATAAAGATGCAAGCATATAAGAATGAGAAATATGCTAAATTGGCACATGATTTTTTAGAATGGGCACAACCAGAATGGAGACACTATATAAAAAAGGAATAGTGGATGTTCAAAATAGATGTTCTATCGAAAAGTAGGTATTAGTTCTTTCCTCCCTGCTATCATTTGGCATTTTAGTAATATAATTTTGCACCGAATAAAAAATTGAAAGGGCAAAAATTATGTTAACTAAAGAACAATCGGCACATTTAAGTGCCATCGTGAATGGAGAAGCAGACAAAGAATTAGGCTGGTCATTATTGGCTCATCAACCTCTTGAAGAAGATGTAGAGCGTATTTTGTATGAGTACATTATCCAGCAAGCGAACTTAGTAGATTTATCTCACATCTTATCTTTGGAAGACTTCCCTTGTGTTCCCATTATACTACACGCAATGGCGCAATGGGGATATTATGAAGCCTTGCGAATGTTTTGTATCAAGAACGGATACGTTAAGAGTTATATTAAAGTTACACATGCCGAAAATGATGATCGAAAGAAAAGATATGCCATTTTGCAATTGGGTATAAGAAAAAAATATCGAAACTACAAGATTGAATTATGATTTTAGGCAAAATTTGCATAAAATCAGTAGAAATATTTGCATATCTCATTTTTTTTTTGTACCTTTGCGTCGCAAAACGCAAAATAGACACAGATATGATTTCTTCAGCAGTACAAAAAACAACACAAATCGGACTAAATCCAATGCAATTGCATTTGGTTAGTATGTTGAATTTTAATTCAACCGAAGCAGCAGAACAACGCTTAAAATTGGCATTGGAACAGTTTTATCTTTCCGAGTTTAATCAAATGAAAGAGCAACTCTTTGCTTCCGGAGAACTGACAGAAACAGTTATCGCAGAAGGCGCTGCTCGCCATTTTCGCACTGCTTATTAATCATGAATATTGTTTTAGACTCTAACGTTATTTTGCAAGTTGCTTTTACACAAAAGCCACTCAAATTGGTGTGGGATAAACTTTTAGTTGGTTCTTACACTTTATGTGTAACAGAAGATATCTTATACGAATATCAAGAAAAAGTTATTGACTGTTTTCATAACGAGCAATTGGCAAACATACTGATAAATACGTTGTTAAATTGCCCTTATGTAAAGAGAATTGAGACCTTCTTTAGGTATAATCTAATACAAGCGGATTCTGATGACAATAAATTTGTTGATTGTGCGCTTGCGTGTAACGCGAAATATATTGTTACTGAAGACGCTCATTTTGATGCCTTAAAAGACATTGATTTCCCCAAGGTAGATGTTATTAATTTAACGGAGTTCATGATTCTGTTACAATCCAAGTAATTCATAAAAAATTTGCAGCTATGCCTAAAATGATTAACATTGATGGTAAGATGTAACTAAGGCTAAGTAACTGAGAAACAGTGTAAAGTAGAATTAGCAATAGGAGATGAACGTGTTGTTGATTCTTTTTTGATTTTCTTCGCATCGCGATATTTTTTGCAAATAAGTTTGCGTATGTGAGAAAAAGTTGTAACTTTGCAGCGCAAAACTGCAAAACACCAATATATCGGAGTGCGCAGACGCACCGCTCCGCCGTCCGGCAAACGAACCTGCCCGTCACCCACTGACGTTAAAGATATTTGCCTGCGGAGGCTCTCCGCCATCGCTCACGAGATGTAAAACAGTGAGGACATATCAATTATCGCGTTTGCGAATTATTCGACCTCTCAAAATGTAGGAAGTTTTGAAATGTCAGTTGAATAAGTCTGCAAACGCCTACGTAATATACGTGGGCGTGACTTATTTCTGACATGGGCAATTCCTACAGCCTTGAGGGGGGATAAGGAACGCTCATTTTTATGTCTATTCACTTAAGAAAAAAACAAAGTATGAAGAAACTCTTTTTAAACGACAAGTTTATTTTTAGCATTATCTTGCTAAATGCCATTATTCTCTTTATGCAAGAAATGGGGGTGAATGTTTGGTGGGTCAACGGCTTAGATGTCCTATGCACAATCATCTTTGTTATTGAAATGATTGTCAAGCACGTAGTGTGGGGATTGAAGGGTTATTGGAAAGATGGTTGGAATAGGATGGATGGCATTTTAGTATTGCTGAGTATTCCTTCTATCTTCTCTTATATTTGGCCGGACGCAGTAACAAACTTCAGTTTTATTCTCGCATTGAGACTTTTGCGTATTTTTAGAACATTTAGGCTTGTGCACCTCTTTCCGAATTTTACCCAGATAATGAAAAATATCGGTTTAGCTTTGCGTGAATGTTTCTCTATTTTTGTTGGTTTTGGAATATTGCTCTTTATCTTCTCTCTTATTTCGTGTTCTCTTTTCCAAAGTGCAGCACCAGAGTATTTCGGCACTCCTTTAGAGAGTTTATATTCGACTTTTAAGATGTGTACCATTGAGGGCTGGTATGAGATTCCCGATGCTGTAGTACAAGGTTCTCCTGCGTGGTCGATCCATTTGGTTCGCATATATTTCATTGCCTTTCTCGTTTCTATGGGCCTCATTGGCATGTCCATTGTTAATTCTATCTTCGTAGACGCGATGGTGAGCGATAACAACGATGCCGTAATGAAGAAGTTAAAAGAGATTGAAAAGAAAATAGATAATAAACAATAATACTATGACTGATTTACAAAAAACAATGTCTCAATTGTTAGAGACAAAGAATTATCCCGATTTAACAAAAGATCTTATTCGAGTCATTGTAGATGATATTGATGGTCGATTCAATACCATTGCTCGTGATGCGGTTCTGCATGCACGTGGTATTCGCCGTATATCTGATATTAAAGAATATACACCTCAAGTAGTCCTTGATTATGCGAATATCTGTCTAGAAGATGGCCTATTGACCGATGCAGAAATTAAACAAATGACTTTGTTGAAGTTATTCCTTGGCATTCAAGAGGGAGACTTTTATCGTAATCATTTACAAAAGGAGGTAAAAGCCATTCTTACCAAACAACTCGAACTACTTTATGCCGATGGTATTATCACAAAAGACGAAGCACTTCTTCAAAGTGATATGCAAGGCTTATTTGGATTAAATTATGCTGAATACGAAGAAATTGTAAATTCGGTAGCAAATAAATGAAACGCGAGACGATATACACTCTAATCAATCAGCAATCGAAATACAGCAAGTATTATGATTGGGTAATGTTGGTAATAATTGTTATCAGCATTGGTCCTCTTATGTTTAAAGCGGACTATCCTATCTTTTATGTGTTTGATAAGATTGCAGTAGTTGTCTTCATTATAGACTATGTTTTGCGTTGGTTAACCGCAGATCTTCGTCGTCCAAACAAGCCTGCGTGGAAGGCTATTCTAATCTATCCAATCACACCGATGGCGATAATAGATTTGCTTTCTATTTTGCCGTCCTTCTCAATGGCAAATAAGGCTTTAAAACTATTCCGTATAACCCGATTATTAAAGATATTGCGTGTATTCAAGTTTATCCGCTATTCGAAGCATTTTCAAGTACTATTTAGAGTGCTGCATAAGGAGCGCAAAATCCTTTGGACGGTGTTTGCTATTGCTTTAGGGTATATCTTTGTAACGGCATTGATTATGTTCAACGTGGAAGATTCTGCGATGTTTAATGACTTCTTTGACGCTCTCTATTGGTCTACCACTACATTAACTACAGTAGGCTACGGAGATATCTATCCAGCTACTGATTTAGGACGTTTTATTAGCATGCTGTCTTCTATTTTTGGAGTGGCTATTATTGCCTTACCTTCTGGCGTTATTACTGCTAGTTATTTAGATCAATTAAAAGAAGAACGAAATAATAAACAATAGCTTTAAATATGTCGTGGAGTTGGCGTAAAAGAAAAATTATTATTCCTGGTGTGCGTATGAATTTTAGCAAAAACGGGATAAGTACAACAATTGGTCCACGAGGATTGGGATTAACAATGGGACCGAAAGGAACGTATCTCAATACTAGCATACCAGGAACGGGCTTATATAAGAGAACAAAATTAGGAGGAAATAATACATCTCAAACAATGAAAAACAATACAAATATAGGTTGTGGTACTATTCTTCTCGCTCTAACAGGAGGTATAGTATGGCTTTTTATCGTCATTTTGATTGGGATAGCCTTTGTCGCTTACGATTGCTCATATTGGTGGTTGGGTTTAATATTTACCGTCGTTACGATAACGACTCATATCTTGGTGAAAAAATCAATGCACTCAAAATCAAGAAGAGAAGAACAAATACAACAACCACATATAGAAGCAATACCATCTGTATCTAACACCTCAATTCCGCCTATTAAAACGAACGAAATAACAGAGGAATATTTTAATGATATAAACCTAATGGTAGCTCTTTTGATGAAAGATTACACAGACATTCTCAATATTAAGGAAGTAGATACCTTACTTGATTCCTTGGGTATGGTTTATAACTTAGATGGAACTAATATTACCAATTGTTCGACAAAACTTAATATGCTATATTGGTTAGATATGACACGTTGTTATTTAGGTATCAATAATCAAATAGATCTCAATGACAAAACAGGGCTCGGCTTATTCACAATTATAGTTGAGACCTTAGGTGGAAAGATAAGAAATCTGGATCAATTAGCACAATCTCGTTCATATTTTCAAACTAATGTAGAAAAAATAGTGCGCAGTATAAAAGATTTGCTAGAGACAGAAAAAAGAATATCTAAAAACGAATTTTCTGTAGCAAAAATGTTAGAAGACTATCCTGATTTAAGGGATAAATATGTCACTCATCTTTATCGTTTTGCATCAATCGCAGTGAAAGCAGATAATGTGATTACTGAAGAGGAGGCAGATTGGCTCGTAAATATTATTCAACAAAAAAGTTCCTCTGTATCCTCTATAAAAAAGGAAGAAATATCTATAGAAGATGCTATTGAGACGTCAAAGTTGTCTCCAAAGCGAATACCATCTATTTCTGCCAAAAATGAATTGAAAAATTTAATAGGTTTAGCATCTGTCAAAGAAGAGGTCGAAACGCTTACTAACTTTATAAAAGTCCAACAAGCCCGTGCTGCAAAAGGTATAAAAACGGCTTCTGCTTCTTATCATTGTGTATTTACGGGAAATCCTGGTACAGGAAAAACGACGGTAGCGCGCATTCTTGCTAAGATATATAAACAATTAGGTGTTGTTTCCAAAGGACATTTAGTTGAAACAGATCGTGCTGGTTTAGTAGCCGAATATGTTGGACAAACAGCAGTAAAAACCAATAAAATAATCGATTCTGCATTGGATGGGGTTCTCTTTATTGATGAAGCATATTCTTTGGTACAAGGAGGGCAAAGTGATTACGGAAAAGAAGCTATCGCAACACTACTAAAACGTATGGAAGACGATCGAGATAGATTAATTGTTATTATCGCAGGTTATACAAAAGAAATGAAAGATTTCATTGATGCGAACCCTGGATTACAATCTAGATTTAATCGTTACATAGAATTCCCTGATTATTCGGCAGAAGATTTACTCCTGATATTTACTAAGCATGCGCAAAAATGCGAATATAAAATTTCTGATGAGGCAAAGGCAATGTTAAAGACCTATTTTGAAGACAAAGTTGCTCATAAAGACAAAAACTTTGGTAATGGACGATTCGCACGCAATATTTTCGAAAAAGCAATGGAACTTCAAGCAAATCGTTTAGCGCGTGAGGTTAGCCTTACATCTGAAAAATTAGTAGAGATTCTTCCTGCAGATTTACCTATTAAATAAAAAAAATACATTATGAAACATCGGCTTATTATAAATATTTTTTTATGTTTTGTATTTGGAACGACATTGGCTTTTGTCCAAAAAAAACACGATGATATAATCATTAACCATCCCCACCAATATGAATTAGCTTCCCTACAATCTGACCAGACTGAAAACATTGTGAAGCATATAGGTTATACGGTAAGTTATAATTCTGAATGGCGTTTACCAAATTGGGTTGCATACGAACTTACATCAGAAGAGGTTGAAGGAATATATCCTAGAGAAAATAATTTCAGAGATGACCCTGACATATATGGGGAAGCAGAATCGTCCACTTATACTAATTCTGGATACGATAGAGGGCATATGGCACCTGCTGGTGATATGAAGTGGAGTAAGATTTCCATGAAAGAAAGTTTTTATATGACAAATATATGTCCACAAAATCACAATCTCAATGGAGGAGACTGGAAAGAGCTTGAAGAGCATGTAAGATTAATGGCAACCAAGTATGAGCATGTGTATATTTGTTGTGGTCCAATTGTGAGTGCTAAACACAAAACAATAGGGAACTACTCATTTGAAAAAATCGTTGTTCCAGATGCCTTCTTTAAAGTGCTTTTACGCCAAAAAGATTCCACATGGACTTCTATTGGTTTTAAGATGCCAAACAAGGCGGGACATAATGCATTATCCTCATATGCTATGTCTGTAAACGACCTAGAAAAATTAACAGAGATTGATTTTTTTTATAATCTTCCAGATAGCATTGAAGATATTGTTGAGAAATCTTATAAGTTATCTGATTGGGATTTAAAGAAGCCAACTATTCCCAAGCCTAAAAAATCAACGACATCGAATACTACAACTCGGGTTGTCGAACCTATCGAAACAACAATCACAAAAGAAGAACCTATAGTGGCAGACGATATTGTTGTAATACCTGTTGAAACAGAATCTACTTCAACATCCGCTAAATCTTCATCGACACAAAGCACGTATAACGGACACACACTTTATACTGGACCTCGTGGTGGTCGTTATTACTATAATTCGAAAGGCAAAAAAGTATATGTTAAGCACTAATACAACTCTCTCCCATCGCAGCCTCTCGGGGTTGCGATGGTTGTTTTTGCCTTTTCCGCATTCGTTGACACTTTCCTAAAAAAGTTGACGGTTTTTAGTGACAGGAGTGACAGGAGTGACAGGATTTTCCTAAACCCCTATCGCGCGTGCAGGAAGGAGTTTTAAAATATACTGTCACTCCTGTCACTCATGTCACTGGTGACTTTTCCTAAAGAAGTAGTGACTTTTCCTAAATAAGGTAGACAGTTTTTAATTGATTTATACTAAAAGACTAGACACTTTCCTAAGTTAGTTGACACTTTCCTAAATTTGTTGACGCTTGTAGTGTGCCATTGGCACTTTGGCACTTTCGCGAACAACTATTTCTGTCCGCGAAAATTCAAAGCAAAATTGTAACTTGCTGAATTACAATCTAATAACAACTCGAACATAGACTGCGGATTTGCGAATTCATGCGAAATTCGCACAAATTCTCACAAATTCGCACCCTTGTATTCACCATAGCCTCGCAAGTGGCGCACTATTTTTTTTTTTTTGGGGGGGGTAAGGGCTTCCTCGCGTCCTACTCGCAGGGCTTAGTAAAAACCCGATAAAAACCCGATTTTGGAAGTGTTTTGGTGGTTTTATATATTTTTAATGTTATGTTTGTCTGAAAAGGTCGTAATCAAAATAGTAGGGAGCTTAGTTTAGAGTGGAGAGTGTAGAGTTTAGAGTTGTTGAAAAAGTTTAGAGTTTAAGAAGAGGGGTTGGAGACCCTCGAGAGAGTGCCGAGTGACCCTCGACGTCGCGTTCGGCAACAAGATCGCAAATGGTTGATACCACTCCGCTAAATCAACAGGCGACTTGTGCCTCCGCTCTCCCCACAGCAACAGGTTACTGTGGGGACCCCAGAAGATAAAGGAGAGCAAAAACACAACAAAAACACTGCTTATAGCATCGTTAATCAGTGTTCCTTCAGTAGGTCTTCAGTGTGTCATCACCGAACCTCACGGAAGGGTTGCCGAACGGTTACCGAACGGTTGCCGAAGGGTCTTTATCTTATCTTACAAATATCTACCCGTCAAAGAAGCATCGCAAGCTTTGATATCCTCTTGCGTTCCGACAGCCACTATCTGTCCTCCGGCATGACCGCCTTCGGGACCAAGGTCAATCAGATAATCACACTCGCGAATGACATCCAGATTATGCTCAATGATAATGACCGTATTCCCCCTATCCACTAATTTCCGCAGCACAGACATCAATATCTTAATATCCTCAAAGTGCAAACCGGTGGTGGGTTCGTCCAAGATATAAACAGTTCGTCCCGTACCCGTCTTACTCAGTTCGGTAGCCAGTTTGACCCGCTGACTCTCTCCTCCGGATAGACTGGTGGACGACTGCCCTAACTTGATATACCCCAGACCTACATCTTGGATGGTTTTGATTTTCTTCAGAATGGTCGGTTGTGCCTCAAAGAACTCCACCGCCTGATTAACCGTCATATCGAGTACATCGGCTATCGTCTTTCCCTTAAACCTCACCTCTAAGGTCTCACGGTTATAACGTTGTCCGCCGCACACCTCACAGGGCACGAACACATCCGGCATAAAGTGCATCTCTATCCGTTTATAACCATTGCCACTACACTCTTCACATCGTCCGCCGGCAGCGTTAAAAGAGAACCGTCCCGCTTTCCAGCCGCGCATACGTGCCTGCGGCACTTGTGCAAAGAGTTCGCGTATATCGTTGAACACACTCGTATAAGTAGCAGGATTACTCCGCGGGGAGCGACCAATAGGCGCTTGATTGACGGCAATGACCTTGTCTATGTTTTCGAGTCCCTCTATGCTGTCATAGGGCAACGGCTGCTGCAAGGAACGGTAGAAATGCTGACTTAGAATAGGATAAAGCGTTTGGTTGATAAGGGTCGATTTGCCCGAACCCGACACGCCCGTCACACCTATCATCTTGCCCAAGGGGAAAGAAACATCTATATTTTTTAGGTTGTTACCCTTACACCCTTTCAGTAGTAGACACTTTATATCTTTTAAACTTTCAACTTTTGAACTTCTTTCAAATAATCGTGCCCCTTGAGGGCTAAGAACTTTCAACTTTAAACTTTCAACAGAATCACGCAGGTACTGCGCTGTCAGCGTGTCGGCTTTTAGCAATTCCTCAGGAGTGCCTTGGAAGACCACTTCCCCACCCAATCGACCGGCACGAGGACCTATATCGACGATATAATCGGCTTGCCGCATGATCTGTTCGTCGTGCTCCACCACAATAACGGAGTTCCCCATATCGCGCAACTGTTTGAGCGACTCAATCAGCCGTTGGTTATCGCGTTGATGGAGGCCTATACTCGGTTCGTCAAGGATATAAAGCACATTAACGAGCCGCGACCCTATCTGCGTAGCCAAACGGATACGCTGGCTTTCACCTCCCGATAGGCTATCCGACGAACGGGAGAGACTGAGATAACTCAGTCCCACACTGAGCATAAACTCCAGACGAGTGCGAATCTCCTTGACTATCGGAGCAGCAATAGCCAATTGCTTGGTATTTAGGTTATCTGGAGAATCTATTTTTCCTAAAGTGTCTAGGTTATCTAGATTACCCAGAAAATCATACAGCGCTTGGATATCCATGTTCGCCAAGTCATCAATCGTCTTGCCGCCGAACTTATAGGACAGGGCTTCTTTATTAAGGCGTTTGCCTTGGCAGTCGGGACAAACCAAACGACCGGCAGCGTCTGAATGTTCGGTTTCGCCTGATCGCTCCGGCGACTCCGATACTCCACCTACGCCTGAAAGGCCATTCGCTTCGCTCTCCGAAGGACGATCCTTCTCGCTGTATTGCAGCAGTTTCTCGAACCAATCGTCCGAGTGGATAATATCGTCCAACTCCTCATCACCTCTAAACTCTAAACTCTCCACTCTAAACTGTTTGATATACCCGAGTCCCTTGCATGTCGGGCACCAACCCGAAGGGCTATTAAACGAGAACGTGTGCGGAGCCGGTTCGGGATAACTCATACCCGTAACGGGACACATGAGATTGCGACTATAAAAGTGGAGAGTGGAGAGTTTAGAGTTTAGAGTTGTTGCGCCTGACGGCGGTAGTTGAGAGTTGCAAGTTAACACCTCCATGGCGCCATTGCCTTGGGTCATGGTCTTATCGATAGACTGAAGGAGACGATGCACATCCATCGTCTCGGGATTGGCAAGCCTGTCCACCACCACCTCGATGGTGTGGTTCTTGTAGCGATCGACCTTCATACCAAAGACAAGTTCGCGCACCTCACCATCCACGCGGACTCGAGAGAAACCTTTCTTACGGAGGGTGTCGAACAGTTCCTTATAGTGCCCCTTACGGTTATTCACCATAGGGGCTAAAAGCATTATTTTTTGTCCGGCATAATCGCGCCGAATGACCTCGAGTATCTGTTCATCCGTCAGTTTGACCATCTTCTCGCCGCTTGCCCACGAGTAGGGTTCTGCCGCACGGGCATAGAGCAGACGAAGGAAGTCATATATCTCGGTGACGGTACCTACCGTCGAACGTGGGTTGCGGGAGGTTGTCTTTTGGTCTATGGAGATAACAGGACTCAGTCCCACAATCTTATCCACATCAGGACGTTGAATCGTTCCGATATATTCGCGCGAATAAGAGGAGAACGTGTCAATGTAGCGTCGCTGCCCTTCGGCAAAGATGGTATCAAAAGCAAGGGACGACTTACCCGACCCGCTAAGACCGGTAATAACCGTCAGCGAATCGCGCGGGATAGAGACATTGATGTTCTTGAGGTTATTCACCCTCGCCCCAATGACTTTAATATGTTTAGCCGCCTTTGCCATGAATCCGGTTTTTTCGAATTAGTTTGCAAAGATACAACAAAAATTTGGCATGAACAAATATTTTAATCCTTTTTACGAAAAAAATCACAAAAATATAAAATATATTTGTGTATGTCATTTTTTTTTCGTACTTTTGCACGGATTTTTTGGAAACAAATCTGCAAACTAATATATTTATTCACTAATTACATCTAATACAATGGCTAAAGTTTATCAAGCTAATGAGATTAAGAACATTGCCCTCATGGGTGGCAGTGGTTCCGGTAAGACAACCTTGATGGAGTCGATGCTCTTCGAGTGTGGCGTTATCCAACGTCGCGGTTCGATTGAAGCTCAATCCACCGTTTGTGACTATTTCCCCGTAGAGAAAGAATACGGATACTCCGTTTTCTCTACCGTTTGTAACGTTGAGTTCAATGGTAAGAAACTCAACATGATTGATTGCGCCGGTTCCGACGACTTCGTAGGCGGCACGATCACTGCTCTGCACGTTTGCGATACGGCTGTTATCCTGCTGACCGCTAATGGCGGCGTTGAAGTAGGTACGCAAAACCGCTTCCGCGATGCTGAGAACCACAAGAAACCCGTTGTTTTCGTTGTTAATAAATGCGACCACGAGAACGCTAATTTTGAGCGTACGTTTGAGCAACTGAAGGATAACTTCGGTAACAAAGTCGTTCTGCTCCAATACCCCGTAGCCGTAGGTGCCGGTTTCAATGCCGTTATCGACGTGCTCAAAGGTAAGATGCTGCAATGGAAGCCCGAAGGTGGTGCTCCCGCTTATCTTGACATCCCCGCTTCCGAAGCCGGTAAGGTAGAGGAACTGCTCGGCGCCCTCCACGAGATGGCAGCTGAGGCAGATGAGGCTCTGATGGAGAAATTCTTCGAAGAAGGCACCCTCACCGAGGAGGAGACCCTCCGCGGTTTGAAAGCTGTTTTTGCAGAAGGTGGTGTTTATCCCGTTATGTGCACTTGCGGCGTGAAAGACATGGGCGCTCGTCGTCTCATGGAGTTCTTAGGCGAGATGGCTCCGTCCGTAGCCGACGCTCCGAAACCCGTTACTACCGAAGGTAAGGAAGTAGCTCCTGATGCTAAAGCTCCGGCTTCGATGTTCATCTTCAAGACTTCTGTTGAACCCCATATCGGTGAGGTTAACTATTTCAAAGTGATGCAAGGTACCGTTCATGGTGCAGACGACCTCCAGAACATGGATCGTGGTTCCAAAGAGCGTATCTCACAATTATACACCGTAGCCGGTTCTATCCGCGTTCCCGTGGATGAGGTTGCTGCCGGTGACATCGCCGCAACGGTTAAACTGAAAGATACTCGTACGGGTAATACCCTCAACGCCAAGGAGTGCGACAACACCTATCCGGGCGTTAAGTATCCCGAACCTAAATATCGTCGTGCTATCCGCCCGCAAACGGAGAGTGATTCCGAGAAACTCAGTGCACTGCTGACCCGCATGCACGAGGAAGACCCGACATGGCTCATTGAGCAATCAAAGGAACTGCGTCAAACGATCGTTAGCGGTCAAGGTGAGTTCCACCTCCGCACCCTCAAATGGCGTCTGGAGAACAACGATAAGATGATGGTTGAGTATGACGAACCGCGTATTCCTTATCGTGAGACCATCACCAAGGCTGCTCGCGCTGACTATCGTCACAAGAAACAGTCCGGCGGTAGCGGTCAATTCGGTGAGGTTCACCTCATCGTTGAGCCTTTCGAGGAAGGTGTGCCCGTGAAGGAAGTGTATAAGTTCGGTAACCAAGAGTACCGTATCTCCGTTAAAGACACCCAAGAGTATCCGCTGGATTGGGGTGGCAAACTGGTGCTCATCAACTCTATCGTTGGTGGTGCTATTGATGCTCGTTTCATTCCCGCTATCCTCAAGGGTCTGATGGATCGTATCGAACAAGGACCTCTCACCGGTTCGTACGCTCGCGACATCCGCGTTATCATCTACGATGGTAAGATGCACCCGGTTGATAGTAACGAAATATCCTTCCGTCTTGCCGGTCGTAACGCCTTCGCACAAGCCTTCAAGGAGGCTAACCCGAAGATCTTGGAGCCCGTTTATGAAGTCGAAGTACTCGTTCCGAGCGATATGATGGGTGATGTGATGAGTGATATTAACGGTCGTCGCGGTATGGTATTAGGCATGGAAGCCGAGAAGAACTTCACACGCCTCAAAGCCCTCGTTCCGCTGGCAGAGATGTCTTCGTACAGCACTACGCTGAGTTCACTCACCGGTGGTCGCGCTACCTTCACCATGCGCTTCAAGAGTTACGAACTCGTTCCCGGTGACGTTCAAGATAAACTCATCAAGGCTTACGCTGAGAGTCAAAAGGACGAAGAGTAATGTATATTGCCATTGCAGGAAATATAGGTGCAGGCAAGACGACGCTAACGAATATGTTAGCCAAGTATTATGGGTGGGAGCCACGCTTTGAGAGCGTTGGCTTCAACCCTTATTTAGAGGATTACTATAAGGACATCAAACGATGGTCATTCAGCATGGAGATTTATTTTCTCCAACAACGCATGCAAGACCTTAACGCGGTAGCCAAAGCCAATCATACGATTGTGCAAGACCGCAGTATCTTTGAGGGTGTACATGTGTTTGTGAACAACAACTACCGTCGTGGTGACCTCAGCGACAGGGACTATCATACCTACATGGAACTCTTCCACACCATGGAACCGCTCATGCCGCTGCCTGCCCTTATGATCTATCTTCGCAAGTCCGTGCCCACCCTCATTGGTCAAATACAGAAACGTGGTCGCGAATGTGAACAGAGTCTGCAAATAGACTACCTGCAAGGACTAAACGAACGATACGAAGATTTTATCTTCCATCAATACCCGGGAAAAGTATTGGTTATTGATTCCGACGAACTCGACTTTGAGCATAATCCGGAGGACTTTCGTAAGATTGTCAATAAGATTGATGCCCAACTCTTTGGTTTGTTCTCAGAGGAACATTTCCAATAACAGTCTCTACCCCCCAAAACGAGGCGACTTCTATAAACTTTAAACTATCAACTTTAAACTACAAGACAGGATGCATATAGCAATAGCAGGCAACATCGGTTGCGGTAAAACAACACTAACCAACATGCTCGCCAAGCATTACGGTTGGACACCGCGCTTTGAGAGCGTAGATTTCAATCCCTATTTAGAGGACTTCTATGGAGACATGCACCGTTGGGCATTCCACTTACAGGTTTATTTCCTCAACAAGCGTTTCCAAGACGTTGTTGAAGTGAGTAAAAAAACAAACGAGTGGATTGTGCAAGACCGCACCATCTATGAGGATGCTCGTATCTTTGCACCCAACCTCTATCGTCAAGGTTACATGTCGGAACGCGATTTCAGGAACTACAGCGACCTTTTCGACCTAATGATGTCACTCGTTAAGATGCCCGACTTGATGATCTATATCCGTTCGTCTATCCCCAATCTGGTAGCGCAGATTCAGAAACGCGGACGTAGTTATGAGGCTGGCATGCGACTCGATTACCTCAATGGTTTGAATGATTTATACGAGGAGTGGATTGCCGGCTACAAGGGTAAACTACTCATTGTCGATGGCGACAAGATTAAGTTTGCCGACCGTCCGGAAGACTTCCGCTTCATCACCGACCAGATTGATGCCGAGTTGTTCGGTCTCTTCCCCTTTGAGAAAGAAGAACAAATGGGCAAAGAAATCAAGTAGGAAGACTGCGTGATTCAACATTTCTTAGACTATATTGCTGTTGAGAAGCATTATTCAACGCGAACGGTGGAGGCCTATCGCGACGACTTGCGCGATTTCTGTCGATTCCTTGGGTGGGAACCGACAGATTTTAATCCCGCCGAGGTGGATGAGGGCGACATCAAACAGTGGATTGTTGAACTCATGGACGAGGAGCATAACGCCAAACGAAGCGTTAAACGCAAGATTAGCAGTCTGCATAGTTTCTATAAGTTCCTGCTGCGCGAAGGAATAGTCAAGGTGGATATCACCCAACGGGTCATCGTTCCCAAAGTGGACAAACCCCTCCCTATCTTCTTCAAAGAGAGCGAGATGGAGGCTGTAACGGCTCAGGACGATGCTGCTGACGATTGGCAAAGTGCCCGCGACTGCCTCATTATCGAGATATTCTACCAAACAGGCATGCGTCTATCCGAGATGGCAGGACTGAAGGATGAAGATATAGACACAACAACCGGCCAGATTAGGGTATTTGGTAAACGCAAGAAAGAACGTATCATCCCTATCGGCAATAAACTCATCGAACAAATCAAGCGCTATTGGGCATTTAGACAGGAAGAATGGGGTCCTAACCCTTGCAATAGCCTGTTAGTGAAACAGCAAAAGGGGAATAAAGTTGCCCCCTTGGACAAGAGCACCTTATATAATATCGTGCGTGCACGCATGGGCGAGGTGAGTTCACTCACCAAACACTCGCCACATGTATTGAGACATACGTTTGCCACTACCATGCTCAATCATGGGGCAGATATACGAACGATACAAACCCTCCTCGGTCATGCCTCATTGGCAACCACACAGATATACACTCACACATCCTTTGAACAGATTAAACAAGTGTATAAAGAGACCCATCCAAGGGCAAAAATGGGTCAAAAAGAGGAAAAAAAGGAAAAAAATGGAGAAAAATAACGATTTTTTGCATTTTTTTTCAAAAATATTTTGTCATATCAAAAAAAAGCAGTACTTTTGCACCGCTTTTCGGCCGAGTAGTCAGGACAATTGACAAAATGGCGGAGCGATCGCCACTATAGCTCAGTTGGTAGAGCAGCGGTTTTGTAAACCGCCGGTCGTTGGTTCGAGTCCGACTAGTGGCTCACAGATCTTTGAAATATTGGGTGTGTTCCAGAGTGGCCAAATGGGGCAGACTGTAAATCTGCTGTCGCTGACTTCGGTGGTTCGAATCCATCCGCACCCACAAGTACTAACGCGGTTATTTCCGCGTTTTCGCTGAAAACGCGGAAATAGCTCAGTCGATAGAGCACTAGCCTTCCAAGCTGGGGGTCGCGGGT
>JAKSNF010000026.1 GCA_024400115.1 Paludibacteraceae bacterium
TTAAGACCTACAAGGACTTCTCGTAGGCTTCGTGCATCTCTCTGTGGTGCTGAATCTCCCATTGGTAATCAGTTACAGTGTTAGACTGACTTGCTATATAAGCTAGCGCTTTTAATTGATTCTCTTGTGCTGACATTGTCTTTTATCGTTTTTGCAGTTTTGCGCTGCAAAATTACAACTTTTTTTTGATATATGCAAATAAAAAAGCACTTTTCTGCCAAAACGACAAAGAAAAGCGCTTATGAACAATACAAGACTTATTTGAAGAACGAGAAATGGACACTACCATACTCGCGAGTCTCTTGCCAATGAGGGTGTTGCGAGAAATCGTTGTTCTTACTGTGCTCCAACACAAACAAACCCTCCGGCTTGAGTATCTCTTGCTCAAAAATGAGGTCGGGCAGGGTAGGCAACTGCTCCAAGGCATAAGGCGGGTCAGCGTAAATGAAATCGTATTGTATATGGCACGCGCGTATATATTTGAACGCGTCCGCGCGCACGAGGCGTACGGTACGACAATTGAGTTGCTTGCAAGCGGCAATAATGAAGTTCTGCTGCGTGTGAGCGAGTTCGACAGCCGTCACCTCTCGCGCACCACGAGAGGCAAACTCTAATCCAATACCACCTGTACCGGCAAAGAGGTCAAGAACATCTATGCCCTCAAAGTCTAAACGGTTATTGAGCAGGTTAAACAAACTCTCCTTGGCAAAGTCCGTTGTGGGCCTTGCGGTGATATTTTTAGGGGGCGCCAATCGACGCCCCCCATATATTCCGGAGATAATCCTCATGTTCTAATAAATCACTCCCAGTTACCTGCGTTATTGTTAGGAGCTTCAATCGAACCAACCTTCAAACCGGGGTAGTGCTCCAGTTTTTCCTCTTTATCAATCAGGTTAACGCGCTCTTGGTTGTTGAGGTCAGCCAAATAGGTGTTGAAATGGGCACGAATCTCAAACAAAGGAACGTTGATGCCTTGCGTAGTAGCATAAGTGTTATTAACCTCAATCTCAAAGCGAACATTGTCCGTGAAAGGAATAACGACAATCTCGTCAATGGTTTGAGCGGTATATGCGCCCTTGAAGAGGGTCTCAATCATGTTTTTCTCAATCGTATCACGACGGAAACCTTGCAGGTTATTAGCCTTCACTTCACGATCATTCTCCCATACATAAGCATATGCCTCATCATCATTAGCAAACGTGTTCTTACGGCGAGCTTTAGTTAACGCATTCTCCAAAATCCTTGCAGCCTTACCCTCCGTCAAACCGGCCTCTAATTGCTTATCAGTCAAACTTCCTTCCTTCAGAACTTCTTTCTTAGGCGTGTTCTTCAAGAAAAGCAACAGCGAATCGGCATCAGCCGTGAAACGACCATTAACATTCTTAAACTCAGCTTCTGCCGTACGAAGTGCCACCAAACGCTTAATAACCTCTACTTGGCGCTCGTTACGAGTCTGCTCAAATTTGATGGGAGTTAAAATACTGGAAACACAGAAATAGGCTAATGCAACGATGACTATAATCAGCAACGTGCGAATAATAATTTTTGCTTTCATAGGTAATTTTTGTTATGTTATTTACAAATTTGCTGCAAAGATACGATTTTTTTTGGATATGTGCAAATTTTTTTGTACTTTTGCAGCGAATTTATGGAAGATAGCAATAAAGTTTTGTATCAAATCCTCACGGATAGGCTAAATTTGCTCCGCGAATTGGATAAAGAGGGCGACTCTAACCGTCGTCGGCACATAGCCCAAGAAACGGCTACGTTACATGCCCCGTTGGCACATCGTTTAGGTCTGTATCAAATTAAAACGGAGATGGAAGACCTCGCCCTCAAGTTCACAGATTACGATACCTATAAATATATCGCGCACGAACTTAGTGCAAAGAAAAGCGAACGCGACGCTTATATCGAGAAGTTCATTGCTCCTATTTCTGAGAAACTGACTGCCGCCGGCTTCTCGTTCACAATCAAGGGTCGCCCTAAGTCTATTCACTCCATCTACCACAAGATGCAGGTGCAGCACTGCGATATTGATCGTATTTACGACCTCTTCGCTATTCGTATTATCCTCGATAGTGCGCCTGAAAAAGAGAAATCCGATTGCTGGCAAGTCTATTCGATGATAACCGATGTCTTTCAGCCTAATCCCAAGCGTCTGCGCGACTGGCTCTCCGTACCTAAGGAGAACGGATACGAGAGTCTGCACACGACCGTGCTTGGTCCCGAAGATAAGTGGGTAGAGGTACAGATACGCTCCCGTCGCATGGACGAAGTGGCAGAGCAAGGTGTGGCGGCTCACTGGTCGTATAAGGGCATTAAAGGGAATATCTTCACCGGTTCCGATTGCGTTTATGTCTTTACGCCTACGGGTGACCTCAGGCGTCTGCCTGCAGGAGCCACGGTGCTGGACTTTGCTTTCTCTATTCACTCCGAAGTGGGGTGCCACTGTGTAGGTGGACGTATCCATAATCAGAACGTCAGTATCCGCCAGAAACTCAATAACGGAGACCAGATAGAGGTTATCACTTCGCCCAATCAGCGTCCGTCGCAGGATTGGCTCAATTATGTGGTGTCGTCTAAAGCGAAGAATAAGATTAATCAGTCCCTCAAGGAAGTGGAGTATAAGAACGCTGCTGAGGGACGTGAGATATTGGAGAGACGTTTTAAGAATTGGAAGATTGACCTCAATGAGGGCGACCTCAGTCGCACCGCGACTAAGTTGGGGTATAAGGCCGTCTCTGACCTCTATCAGTCGATTGCTTCTGATAGGGAAGACCTCCTCCGCTTGCGCGAGGTATATGAGAATATCAACGAACCAACGGCACCTATCATCCAAACACCGGACACTAAACACCAGACACAGATCAACTCCAGTCTCGCCATCGAGGTGGACGTTAATGTCAAGAACATAGATTATAACTTAAGCAAGTGCTGTAATCCCCAACCGGGCGACCTTATCTTTGGTTTTATCAGTATAACAAAGGGTATCCGCATTCACTGTTGCGACTGCCCTAATGCCAATAACTTAAGGGAACGCTATCCGTATCGGCTTATACCTGCCCGCTGGAAAGAGAAGGAGAGTTGAAAGTTGATGGACAATTATCCGAGTATATTATTAGGCAACGCTGTAGATCAGTTTGCTTCGTTGCCGGGAGTAGGGCGCAAAACTGCCCTCCGATTGGTGTTGCACTTGCTGCGCCAACCGCAAGATAAGGTGAATACATTTGCTAAGGCTCTTACAGACCTCAAAGCTAATGTTCATTATTGCCGTATATGTCACAATATATCTGACCAAGAGGTTTGTTCTATCTGCTCTTCGCACCATCGCGATAGACAGACGATTTGCGTAGTGGAGAACATACAAGATGTAATGTCCATTGAGAATACAGGGCAGTATAACGGACTCTACCACGTCTTAGGCGGCATTATCTCACCTATTGACGGTGTAGGACCGAAGGATATAGAGATTGATTCGCTTGTGGAGCGTATTCTGCCCGAGAATATAAAGGAAGTTATTTTAGCGCTGCCTACTACGATGGAGGGCGATACAACGAACTTCTATATTTATCGCCGACTAAATGCATTTATCCAAGCTGACCAACCCCTGAGAGTGAGCCAGATAGCACGAGGCGTAGCCGTGGGTAACGACCTCGAATATACAGACGAGATTACGCTCGGAAGGTCTATCATCAATCGTACTGAGTTTAGAGTGTAGAGTTTAGAGTGTAGAGTTGAGAGATATAAAAATATACAAAAATATGGAAAAAGAATTAACAAAACAACTGAATTGGTATTATTACGGAATGATGGTCTTAACCCTCATTTCAGCAACATTAGGCTATTTGCTTACTAAACAATGGAATCTTATTGTTCCGATTGAAGTAATGGATGAATTAGGACACCCTAACTCTATTGCTCAAGTGATTCAATATGTGGTTATCGTGGATGCCTTGTTTTTCATCCCGATGGGCTTGTACGGTTTCAAGCGTCGTGTGGATAAGATTCGCCGAATAGAAGACGAAACGGAGAAGTATGCCAAATACAAGAAGGAGGCGATAATCCGCATTATTCTTGTGAGCAACACCATGGTCTTAGGTATGTTCGCTTTTTATCTGTTGAATGGCTATCAATCCATGTTATGGGTGAGTGCTATTGCTGCTATCGGATGGTACTTCACCAAGCCGACCCCGCGTAAGATCCAACTCGAACTCCTTCCGCCGGACGTAGAGACCTATTAAACTCTCAACTAATAAACTAGACGGCTTCTTTAAACTATCAACTATCAACTTTCAACTTTACAATGACTATTGCCACTGACTTCGACGGTACGCTCGTTGAGCACGCTTATCCCGCTATCGGTAAACCGATACCTTTTGCTATTGAAACGCTCAAGAAACTGCAACAAGAGGGTCATCATCAGATTATCCTCTGGACCTCTCGTGAAGGCGAATTACTCGATGAAGCCGTCGAATATTGCAAGAGTAAGGGGCTTGAGTTTTATTCCGTTAATTCGAACTATCCGGAGGAGAAAGCGGAGGACAGACCGAGCCGTAAGTTGGTTGCAGATGTGTATATAGATGACCGTAATTTAGGCGGTTTGCCCGATTGGGGAATCATCTACCAAATGATTCATTCGGGTCGTCCGCTGCAGCCTGCCCCCGAAGGCAATATAGAAGACCGTCCCCGTAAACGCGGCATCCTCGAACGCCTGTTAGGATAACTATCCACAATCCACCATTCACAATAGCCCTTTGGGCGCACTATTCACATGATAACACTTCGCAAACTCGAGCCGACGGATGTGCCGTTCCTCTACCAATGGGAGAACGATGCCTTGTCGTGGCCGAATTCGGATAATCATAACCCTCTCTCACAGCAGGACTTACGCGCTTATGTTGAGTCCACAACGGGGGATATATACCGCGACGGACAATTGCGCATGGTTATCTGTCAAGAGGGAGCCTCTGTCGGTTGCATTGACCTCTACGACTTCGATGCCCGTAATCGTAAGGCAGGAGTAGGGATTTATATCGCCCCTGCGTTTAGGAAACAGGGTGCCGCCAGTGAGGCATTGAAGAAAATAGAGGATTATGCTTTTGATTTTCTGCATCTAAGACAGGTCTATGCCTTCACAGCGGTTAAGAATGCAGATGCGGTACATCTATTTGAGAAAGCAGGGTATTTACCTTCTGCTCGGCTGATAGCGTGGACAATCGAATCAGACGCTATTTTGTGGCAAAAGGTGAGACTTTAAGACTCTATTTACTTGTTTTTTGCAAAAAAACACTAAAATATTTGCACATATCAAAAAAAAGTTGTAATTTTGCAGCCGATTTTGCGCATATATGCTACTGATGGGAACTAAAGAAGGACATATTATTGAATTAAGTGCCTTAGAGATAGGGCATTATGATTATCAATTTGATTTAGATGATGTCTATTTTGCTACCATTGAGAAGACCGAACTATTGGGTGGAAGAGTGGCTGTGAATGTGCAGTTGGACTTACGAGCCGATGATTATGACTTGACCCTCACCGTTTACGGCAAGGTGCAAGTGACGTGTGACCGCTGTCTTGACCCTGTGGATATAGAGGTGGATAACACAGAGGATATGGCTCCGCTCTTAGGCGATGTGGAGACCTTAGACCTTGATTGGCTCGCTTATGAACAGATTATAGTAAATCTTCCGTTGGTGCATCGTCACCCTGAAGGTGGTTGCAACCCCGAAATGGCTGCACTTCTCCAAAACCACCTTTGTAGCACTCCGGAAGAACCCGAAACTATATAAGCAAAACATTAAACATCAAACATTAAACATTTTATATTATGGCACATCCAAAACGAAGACAATCGCACACCAGACAAGCGAAACGTCGTACTCATGACGTGGCAAAAATGCCGGCATTGGCTATTTGCCCTAACTGCGGTGCTCATTACCTTTACCACACTGTTTGCCCAAGTTGTGGCTATTACCGTGGTAAATTAGCTATCGAGCAAGCTGCTGAAGCTTAATCGGTATCACCATTTATAACGGCTCTGAGGTCACTTGGAGCCGTTATATTACACAGGACCTGTGAAGGCCCTCCCCAATTAATTTTTAAGGTATTATGTATCAAGACAATCATCGTCCTTCCTTTGAAGGCAATCATGAAAATGGACGTCCGCGTTTCTCGCGCCGTCCCGAGGGACAACCTAAAGCTGAACGTATAGAGGTTCGTTATTCAAGTCGTCCACGTTTTAATAACAGTAGTAATGAAGTAAAACCCCGTTATCGCCAAGACGGAGATAGTATGGAGCATAAGCCGTTCTTACGTAACGGCGAGCGTCGTCAGTTTGCTAAACCCCAACGTAATTCGAGCGTTTATTCGCATAAGAAACGCACGCAATATCGTGAACGTTTCGAAGACCCCACCAAGCCTATTCGTCTGAATAAGTACTTGGCTAATGCCGGTATCTGTTCTCGTCGTGAGGCAGACGACTTTATTCAAGCCGGTGTTATCACCGTTAATGGTGAGGTGGTGGATAACTTAGGTGCTAAAGTGCTGCCAACGGATAAGGTTATGTTCCATGACCAGCCTGTTCGCCGTGAGCATAAGGTTTATATTCTTCTCAATAAGCCCAAGAACACGGTTACAACCACGGACGATCCGCAAGAGCGTCACACTGTATTAGATATTGTTCGCAACGCGTGCGCGGAGCGTATCTATCCCGTCGGTCGTCTCGACCGTAACACGACCGGCGTTCTGCTACTCACTAACGATGGCGATTTGGCAGCTAAACTGACTCATCCTAAGTTTGAGAAGAAGAAAATTTATTCCGCTACCTTGGATCGCGACTTAGAAGAAGCCGACGAGGTATCCCTTAGAGCCGGTATCTTGTTGGATGACGAAATGATTATCCCTGATGCTCTCGAGTTCCCTAAGGGCGACCGTGTGCATATTGGTTTAGAGATTCACTCTGGACAGAATAGGGTAGTGAGACGTATGTTCGAGAAAGTGGGTTACCGTGTTATGCAACTGGATCGCGTTAGCTTTGCCGGTTTGACAAAGAAGAACGTTCCTCGCGGTAAGTACCGTTTCCTCACGGAGAAAGAGGTAGGTTACCTCCAAATGGGTGCCTTCGAATAAGCCTTTTGTCAAACCTTAGGAGCAACACCAAGCATTTTCGTTATTGATGCAGAAATAGATAAATTATAGCCTATGATTGACCGGCATCGTAAAGGCGATGCATAACATATAAAATATAGCGTTTTAGCTCACTTGGAACCTTAAAAACTGGACACTTTTAAGATTTCTTGCCAAGAACAAGCCAAAATGACTCACGTTTTCCGCGTGGGCTTTGTTCGTAGATATTTGGCAAGATAGGTAGTCCAGAATTCCTTAAGGTTCCAGATTGAAGCAAAACATTGCTCCACGCTTTTTCTATGTCTATAACTAAACAATAATATTAACAACGGAGAATGCCGAAAATCCGATGAAGAGTAGGCTAATAAAATTAAACAAAAACAAAAATTATGAAACATTACAATCAACCGGAGACGAAGTTTCTCCAAGTCGTAAACAGCAGCATCATCTGCGTCAGTGGCGGAGCCGTAACAGGTCAACTCAGACAAATGGAAAATGCCAAAGGTGCATGGTAAAAACTTAATTAAATTAAGAGTTATGAAAAAAATTATGTATTTCGCAGCAGCGTTGTTAGTACTCGTAGGCTGCCAAAAGAAAGAGAATGTTATTGAGAATTCTCCCAAAGAAGTCGTAACGATTAAAGGTTCTATCGTACTTCCTCAAACTCCAAACAAGATTGCTCCTGCCGAAGAGTGGCAATCAGCTAAGGCACCATTTGATATGCTTTGGGAAGAAGGTGATAAAATCTATATCTATAACCAGGGAGACCCTGATAATGGTCAAGTATTTACATTGATTGAGGGAGTCGGAACTACCGAAGGTACTTTTAGTGGTACAAAGTTGGAAGATATGTCTAACTATTACGTTGCAAACGTAGATCAAACAGGAGTAGGTGAATATATTGTTGAGTATATTGAAGATAACTTTAGCGACCCCTATATTTTTGGTACGGGTAATAAGGACGGCTTTATCATTGATAATTTTGGTGCTGTATTAGGCTTGCCACTCAAAGGAGAAGTGATCCTAAGTAAAATCGAGGTCGAGACATTCGAAGAAAAGGATCAATCTTTGTCAACATTTACCATGTCTTTTGAAGAAGGTCTTGAATTGAATAATACCACTGCCACGATGGTTTATTTCCCTGTAGATGCTTCGGAGTTGATAACCATAGAAACTATCAATTTATATGTTGGAGATGAGCTGCTTATGTCGAAGACATTATCAGAAGAAAAGGGGAATCTGCCCGAATATAATAAAGTTACCACTTTCCCCGAATTGGGAATTCCAACCTACGTTGACCTTGGTTTGCCCAGCGGTACCAAATGGGCAACCATGAATGTAGGTGCTACCGCCCCCGAAGGCTATGGCGACTACTTCGCTTGGGGTGAAACACGTCCGAAAACGACTTATGCTGATGATTGGATCAACTACTTTGATACGAATAATGGTGGTTCAACTTTCATTAAATACTATAATAATGGAGGCAAGACCACTCTTGACCTTGCAGATGATGCCGCCCATGTCAACTGGGGCGGTAATTGGCGCATGCCTACCAAGGCAGAGCTTGAAGAATTGCAAAATAATTGCACATGGACTTGGACAACCCTAAATAATATTAGCGGTTATGAAGTGAAAGGTCCAAATAATAACACCATCTTTTTGCCCGTTTCCGGCTGGCGCAGTAATTCGGTGCTCTACGCCGACGGCGACCGTGGCTACTACTGGTCCTCTTCGCTCTACGAGTACAGCGACTCGAACAGCGCGTACGACCTCTACTTCAGTTCGAGCGACAAGGATTGCATGCGCAGCCATCGCTGCGACGGGCTACCCGTGCGCCCGGTGTGCAAGTGATATCTCTGACATTTTAATTGTCTAAATACACGACCGCTTCGAGAATCACTCGGAGCGGTTTTTTTGTTGACTTTTGTGGGTGGAGATGGTTGTTGCTAGGGAACAACGGCGAAAGACTTTCGCCGTGAAGGGACAGGGTAATAAAGCCGCTCACGGACGCTCGCGGCACAGGACGAACGAAAAACGGACAGTTGCGGACGTCCGCAAGCTTCTACTTCTCTAAACGCTTTTCGAGTTCGGCAAGTTGGGCATGGAGAGCCTTGATCTGCTGCTTGAGCATGTACTGAGAGGTTGATTCAGAAGCCGTCTTCTTCTCCGCTGTAGCAGATACTTCTGCCAAATATGCCGAATACCACTCTTCAAAGGGGTGTTCTTGTTTCCATTGTTGTTGGAGAATGGCTATCTGACGACGAGCCGGAGTAGAATAGACCTTACCACTCGGGCCTTTCTTCTTGTTCTCCACCCAATCCGATTTCATCTGCTCCGCTTGAACAGGGTCTTGCAACATTGCCTTTACGGATTTTTGCGCCCAAGACATAGCCGAAGTGTTCCACTTCTGCTTGGGGTGCTGGTGCTGCTGATAGGTTTCTTTACGTTTACGATAGTGCTGCTTACCATACAAGACATAGGAGTAACCTTCGTCCATACGAGAACTCTTGCCATGATAATCGGCATAAGGTTCATTGAGATTAAAATCTGCCATAATTGTAATTGAGTTTAAGTTATTAATAGTAGTTATAGCGACAATACACAGAAAATAGGTATTTCATAGAATGGCGATAGGCCTACAATAGGCTTCGCCACCGACAATTCACCGAAGATTGACATACAATTCACATACAATTGACCGACGTTCGACCGACGATTGACCGACGATTGACCGACGATACTGATACGCTACAAAAAGTGTGCCATCGTCGCAATTCGCTTGATACGATGACAATGTGGCAGAGGTTATGACAGATTGGCAGAGAGGCTGATGGACAGAGAGGCAGTGAGGGCTAGACAACCTAGAGACGGCTGACGCCTACTAGACGATTTAGGAGAACTATGGCGCTGCGCTAAACTAGGAGAACTAGGGGCAGAAAGAAGCGCTGCAGCGCAGCAAAGCGCGACAAAGAAGTGGAGAGGGACGGAAAGGCGGGAGGCGAAAAGCAGCAGTACGGTCAGCGACTGAAGGGCGCTATCGGAGCACAGACTGACTTCCGTAAAAACAGTAGTGTCCCCGCCGATGGGACGGTGGGGTTAGGGGCGACGCAGGGGGCGTCGGTTTTCGAGGAAGTGCAGTCGGCGCGGACGAAAAGAAGACCGTACATGTAAGCGAGAGGGAGCGCCCCGCGGCAAGGGGCACAAGAATGCCCCGACGAGCGGGGAAGGAATGGCGGAGAGGCTGAGCGATAGAATAACAAAAAAGACTTGCAACTGCAAGTCTTTTTTTGTTCTCTCTGTAGTGCTACCGGGAGTCGAACCCGGGTTTA
The DNA here is from genome assembly GCA_024400115.1 of Paludibacteraceae bacterium. GTDB lineage: Bacteria > Bacteroidota > Bacteroidia > Bacteroidales > Paludibacteraceae > Colicola. The sequence continues at coordinate 10,461 of JAKSNF010000026.1, forward strand.
CGGCGTGAGAGGCCGTTGTCCTAGGCCACTAGACGAAAGCACCTTCTCATCGCTTCCTTTTCGAAAGCGGGTGCAAAAGTACAACAAATAATTGACATATGCAAATTTTTTGTGCATTTTTTTGCAAAAAAAGTGAAAATTACCAAATTTATTTGCTTATTTGACTAAAAAGTCGTATCTTTGTACGATTTTTTAATATGACATTATGAATACTAACTTAGGTTATGTACGAGTTGCAGCGGCAGTGCCGACACTCAGAGTGGCAGATTGTGCCTTTAATGCTCAGGAGATTAAGAAACAGATAGCCGAAGCCGTAGAGGAGGGCGTGGAAGTAATCTGCTTCCCCGAACTCAGTATGACCGGCTACACTTGTGGAGACTTGTTCTTTACCCAACTCCTTCAGGAGAACGCTCTGGCAGCCCTCGAGGATGTGTGTAACTACACGCGGGAGAAACCCATCATCGTTATGGTAGGTGCACCCCTTAAAGTAGATAATAACCTCTTTAACTGCGCCTTCGTCATGACTGATGGCGAAGTGATAGGTGTTGTTCCTAAGATTAACTTGCCTAATACAGCGGAGTTCTACGAGAAACGCTGGTTCACCTCCGGTCGCGCCACTATTGAGCGTTCGGGCGATGGGTCACGTCCTCGTATTCCTACTATCGAACTGTGGGCGGGACCCGTTCCTTTTGGTCCCGACCTGCTCTTTAACACGCGTGATTACTGCTTTGGCGTTGAGTTATGCGAAGACCTATGGTCGCCTCTGCCGCCTTCTACCCAGATAGCTATTCAAGGAGCAGAGATCATCTTTAACCTCAGTTCCAGTAACTGTGTACTCGGCAAGCACGCTTATCGTCGTGAGATGATTAAGCAGCAGTCGGCTCGCGTGCACTGCGGCTATGTCTATACATCGTCGGGTGTGGGTGAGTCCTCTACCGACCTTGTCTTCTCCGGCTCTACGTATATAGCCGAGAACGGCGACATGCTCGCTGAGGGAGAGCGTTTCCAACGCCAATCGTCTATGATCATCACCGAGATTGATATAGAGCGTTTGCGCACTGACCGCCAGCGTAATACTAATTTCACGAAAGACCAGCACGGTCATTTCCGTAAGATAACCGTCGCTCCTATCGAGAGTGAGAACGGCTATAGCGAACCGGCGCACCGTAAGTTCTCGCCTACACCTTTCTTGCCGGCTAAGGGGGACGAAGATTCCTACTGCACCGATGTGTTCTCTATTCAGACCAGTGCCTTGGCGCATCGTTGGGAGCATACCAAAGCCGATACGTTAGTGCTGGGTATCAGTGGCGGTTTGGACTCGACCTTAGCCTTGCTCGTGTGCGTGATGACGGCGGATATGTTAGGGTATGACCGCACGCGTATCTTAGGTGTTACGATGCCCGGTTTCGGTACGTCTGACCGCACTTATAATAACGCTATTACGCTTATGGAACAGCTCGGTATATCCATTCACGAGATACCTATTCGCGAGATGGCGACCCAGCACTTGCACGATATCAACCATGACTTAGAGGTGCACGACACGACCTATGAGAACGCGCAAGCGCGTATTCGCACACTCGTGCTTATGGACTTGGCTAATCAGTATAACGGACTAGTTATTGGTACAGGTGACCTGAGTGAACTGGCTCTGGGTTGGGCTACTTATTGTGGTGACCATATGTCTATGTATGGTATCAATGCCGGTATTCCTAAGACCTTAGTGCGTTATCTGGTGCGTTATGCTGCTACTAATCTTTTTAGTGACGATACACGCTCAATCCTTTTGGATGTGGTGGATACACCCGTCTCTCCCGAACTCTTGCCCGCTGATGAGAACGGCGAGATAGCTCAGAAGACCGAAGAGCAGGTTGGCCCTTATGAGTTGCACGATTTCTTTGCTTTCTATTTCCTGCGTTATGGTTTCTCTATTCAGAAGACGGCTTATATGGCGTCGCTTGCCTTTGAGGACCAATACAGCGAGGAAGAGATTAATAAATGGATACAATTATTTATTCGCCGATTCTTCAGTCAACAGTTCAAGCGTTCTTGCTTGCCTGATGGCCCGAAAGTGGTGAGCGTAGGTTTATCTCCTCGAGGAGACTTACGTATGCCTTCAGATATTTGCGCCTTTGGTAACCTCAAGAAATAACATATCGGTATTGCCTTATAACACGTTCCGCGTGGACGTTAAGGCGCGCGAAGTGATAGAGTATGACTCTATCGAAGACCTTCGCCAAACGCTCTTGTCCCACAAGGGCGAAGTGATTTTACCCGTAGGGGAAGGGAGTAACCTGCTCTTCACGCGTGACTTTGACGGACTTATCCTTCTCTCTCGTATGTGTCGTGCTCGTGCCTTGAAAGAGACGCAGGACGAGGTGTGGATAGAAGCCGAATCGGGACTGAAGTTGGATGACCTTATTGCTCAACTCGTAGATATGAACCTCACGGGCATGGAGAACCTCAGTCATATCCCGGGTACGGTCGGTGCCTCTGCCGTGCAGAACGTAGGGGCTTATGGCGTGGAAGCTAAGGACGTGATCGAACAAGTGCACACCATTCATGTGGAGACGGCTGAACCTCGTACCTTCACGAACGAAGAGTGCCGCTTTGGGTACAGAGACTCTATCTTTAAGAACGAACTAAAGGGACAGTACATCGTCACGTCTGTGGTGTATAAACTGAAGAAAGATGGCGAACTCAAACTCGATTACGGTAATCTCCGTTCGGCATTAGAGGGTATAGCCAAGCCTACGGCGCAAGACGTGCGCGAGGCGGTGATAGCCGTTCGTAAGACCAAACTGCCCGAAGTGAGTGAACTCGGTTCTGCCGGTAGTTTCTTTAAGAATCCTGTTATTAAGGAATCTTTGTTCCTTGCTCTGCAACAGCAGTATCCCGACATCCCTCACTATGCTATTAATAGTCCTACAGCGCCAGCGGTCCTACAGCGTAGCGGTCATAAGATCCCTGCTGCATGGTTGATAGAGCAATGTGGTTGGAAGGGCAAGATGGTTGGTGGTGCGCAGTGTTATGATAAGCAACCGTTGGTGTTGGTGAATAGGAACAATGCCACTCCGCAGGATATTATTGATTTGGCGCAAGCCATCTGTACTAGTGTCCAACTGAAGTTTGGCATCACCATCTCCCCCGAAGTCAATTATATCGAATAACCGAAACCTCGAATCATCGAATTATCGAATCATCGAAAAAAAAATCATAATCAAATGGCCAGTTTTATAGTAGAAGGAGGACATAAGTTACACGGAAGTATCACCCCGAAGGGTGCCAAGAACGAGGCATTACAGGTGCTTTGTGCGGTGCTTTTGACCCAAAAAGAGGTGGTAATCAGTAATATCCCTCATATTCTTGATGTGAATAATCTCATCGACCTTTTGCGTTTTATTGGTGTGGAGGTTCATCACTTAGCCGAAGGGCGTTATTCGTTCAAAGCCGCTCAGTTAGATAACGAGCGACTGCATAGTGATGAGTTCCGTCAGCGTTGTAATAAACTGCGGGGCAGTGTAATGCTCATTGGTCCGCTACTCGCTCGTTTGGGTGAAGTGACGTATGCCAAACCCGGCGGAGATAAGATCGGTCGTCGCCGTCTGGATACCCATTTCCAAGGTATGGTCAATCTCGGTGCTACTTTTGAGTACCACCGTGACCAACTCGCTTACACCTTTAAGGCTCCCGAACTGAAGGGAACCTATATGCTCCTTGACGAAGCGTCTGTTACGGGTACGGCTAATATCGTGATGGCTTCTGTTCTGGCTAAAGGGACTACCACTATCTATAACGCCGCTTGCGAACCGTACTTGCAACAATTATGCAAGCTGCTCAACGCTATGGGCGCTAAGATTAGCGGAGTGGGGAGTAACCTGCTTACTATTGAGGGCGTGACCGAACTGCACGGAGCGGAGCACACCTTGCTACCCGATATGATTGAGGTGGGCTCATTCATTGGCATGGCAGCTATCACGGGCAGTGAATTGACGATTAAGAACGTTAGTTATAAAGACTTAGGTATTATCCCCGAGGCGTTCAGACGATTGGGCATACAGGTCATACAGAAGGAAGATGATATTTATATCCCCGCTCAGGAGCATTATCAGATTGAGTCTTTCTTGGACGGCAGTATCTTGACGGTGGCGGACGCTCCTTGGCCCGGACTAACGCCGGACTTATTGTCCGTCATCCTTGTGGTAGCAACGCAGGCGCGTGGTTCGGTGCTGATACATCAGAAGATGTTTGAAAGTCGTCTTTTCTTTGTAGATAAACTGATTGACATGGGTGCGCAGATTATCCTTTGTGACCCGCACCGTGCGGTGGTTATAGGTCATGACCATGCCATCAATCTGAAGAAGAACAACATGACCTCGCCCGATATACGTGCGGGTATTGCGATGCTGATAGCCGCTATGTCCGCAGACGGAACATCACGAATCGACCATATCGACCAGATTGATCGCGGTTATGAGAATATAGAAGGACGACTGAATGCCATTGGCGCTGTCATCCGAAGGGAGGATTAGAGTTGAAAAAGTGTCTTTTTATATTATTGTTTATAGCCTTTGCCCTTGTGGGGCAGGCGCAGGTAGTGGAACCGGTGCACTGGTCTGAGGTGCGCGAGGGAGATAGTGTGCGCGTTACGGCTGTTATTGATGAGGGCTGGCATATGACCCTCATCTCCATCAACGACTCCATCATCGGAGCCGAATATTCCGGCACCTACAACTATACCATCCACCATCCACTATCCACTATCCACACAATAAGATACAACGCCTGCGATGACCATATGTGCACTGCGCCGGAGACCTATATCATCGAAAGTCCTATGGGCGCAGCCGGAATATCGGAGTCGCCGGAGCGACCGGCCGAAGGCGATCCTACAGCGCAGCGGTCCTTGTGGACCATCTTCCTCCTCGGTCTCCTCGGTGGTTTAATGGCTATCTTCACGCCTTGTGTTTGGCCGATTATTCCGATGACGGTCAGTTTCTTCCTCAAGCAGCAGTCCTTCAGCCCGAAGGGCGGTCCTTCAGCGCAGCGGTCTTTCAGGGCTTTGCCCGGTCTTTCAGGCGCAGCCGGTCTCTATGGCCTTTCCATCATCATCATCTATGTAGGTTTGGGACTGCTGATAACGGTTCTCTTCGGTGCTTCGGCATTGAATGCTTTATCCACTAACGCGATAGTTAATCTCTTTTTCTTTGCGTTGTTGGTTGTTTTTGCGCTTTCGTTCTTTGGACTTTTCGAGATCACGTTACCCTCTTCGTGGTCCACTAAGCTAGATAGTAAGGCTCGTTCCACTTCGGGCTTCCTCAGTATCTTACTCATGGCGTTCACTTTGGTTATTGTCTCTTTCTCTTGTACGGGACCTATCATTGGTACGCTCCTCGTAGAGGCAGCCGGTCGTTCGCTCTTAGCTCCGGCGGTAGGCATGTTAGGTTTTGCTATTGCTTTGGCATTACCTTTCTCCCTCTTTGCTATGTTCCCTGCTTGGATGAAGCGGTTGCCTAAGAGTGGGGAGTGGATGACAAGTTTCAAGGTCTGCTTGGCATTTGTCGAATTGGCATTATCGCTTAAGTTCCTTTCTGTAGCGGACTTGGCTTATGGCTGGGGTATCTTACCGAGGTGGCTGTTCTTTGTTCTATGGTCGGCTTGTTTCTTAGGGTTAGGTGTTTATTTGCTTCTCCGTCTTCGTAAGACCTCTTCTGTGGCAGGTAAGATAACGGCAGCCGTTATTGGTGTAGCTTCGATGTTGTTCTCCGTTTATTCGGCTCAGGGTATTTTTGGTCGTCCCGTTCATGCTGTAGCGGCTTTTGCTCCGCCGATGGAGGTGGAGGGTAGGGATATGTTTACCGATTATGACGAGGGTTTGCGTTATGCTCAGCAGGAGCATAAAGATGTCTTGTTGGACTTCTCGGGTTATGGTTGTGTCAATTGCCGTAAGATGGAGGCTAATGTGATAGCGGACGAGGAAGTACAAGCGGTTTTGCAGGATTATGTGCTTATCACGCTTTATGTCGATTCGAGGCAGGACGATAATGGCAATGGGATAGAGGATGGGGTAGAGTACTCGCGTCTCCAGCGGGAACGTTTTGGCAGTAATGCGCAGCCTTATTGGGTACGCTTATCGTCCAAAGGCGAGCAAGTAGGCTCTCCCCTTGGTTTTACCTCCTCCAAAGCAGAGTTTATTGATTGGTTAAATAATTAAGATATGGAAAATAGATATGAAACGCGGCGTCCGAAGGAGAAAGAGATGATCTTTGGTATTCGCGCAGTGATAGAGGCTATAGATGCCGGTAAGACGTTGGATAAGATTCTGATACGTCGCGATATGTCGTCCGCTATCGGTCGTGAACTGATGGCTAAACTTCGTGATTCGCATATTGAATCTGCTGTTGTCAAGGTGCCCGTAGAGAAACTGAATCAATATACTGATAAGAATCACCAAGGCGTCATTGCCTTCCTTTCGCCGATTGAGTTTACGGCTCTTGACCAAGTCGTGCAGTCGTGTTTTGACGAAGGCAAAGCACCGCTTATCATGGTGTTGGACGGCATTACGGATGTTCGTAATTTCGGAGCTATAGCTCGTACCTGTGTCTGTGCCGGAGCGGACGCTATCGTGGTGGCTGCTCGCAGTGGTGTTGCTATCAACGGAGACGCCATTAAGACCTCGGCGGGAGCGTTACATAGTCTGCCTGTTTGTAAGGTTGAGAACATGCAGAATGCGTTGCAGTATCTCCGTGATAGCGGTTTGCGTGTGGTAGGAGCCACGGAGCATAGTGAAACGAACTATACTCAGATGGACATGACGCAACCTTTGGCTATTGTCATGGGTAGTGAGGATAGGGGTATTTATGAACCCAATTTAGCTCTTTGTACGGATAAAGTACGTATTCCGATGACGGGCACGATCGAGAGCCTCAATGTCTCCGTTGCCGCAGGCATCATGCTTTACGAAGCCGTCCGTCAACGCGGTTAATAGTTGTACTCTTCCTTACTTACTATATGCTCTAAATCTTTCCAGATTTTTTCCTCCGGTACGGGAGCTGTAATAACTATATCTTGTTTCGAAACGGGGTGTACAAACGCTATCTGACGGGCGTGCAGACTGATACCTCCATCGGGATTACTGCGCTTAGCCCCATATTTGAGGTCGCCCTTAATGGGACAACCGATAGCCGCTAACTGACATCGTATCTGATGATGACGCCCCGTCTCAAGGTTTACTTCCAACAGCGAATAATGATCCCCTACGGCAAGGGTCTTATAAGACAAAATAGCCTCTTTAGCTTCCTTCGTTCCCTTAGCAACGATATAACTCTTGTTCTGCGCCTCATTCTTCTTTAGGTAATCAACTAACCGTCCTTCCTGTTCTTTGGGTTGACCTTGCACTATTGCCCAATAGGTCTTGCGTATCTGTTCGTGGCTCTTGAACATATCGTTCAGTCGGGCTAATGCCTTACTGGTTCGAGCAAAGAGTACCACACCCGTTGTGGGGCGATCCAAACGATGCGTCACCCCGAGAAAGACCTCGCCCGGTTTGTCGTATTTGACCTTGATATACTGCTTCACTATCTCCGAGAGGGGTGTGTCGCCCGTCTTATCGCCTTGCACTATCTCGTTGCAAGTCTTGGAAACAGCTATAATATGATTATCTTCGTATAAGACCGTCATGTTAGTTTAGAGTTTAGTGTTTAGTGTTTAGAGTTGTTTGTTAGTTTAGAGTTTAATTAGTTTATAGTTTGGTCGTTTTTTCAAAACGATGGCTCATTAGAGCCAACTTCTTCTTCAACTCTCAACTATATAACTTTTAAACTACTCTCAACTCTCAACTCTCCACTCTCAACTTTTAAAAATAGGGGTTATATTCGATTTCGTGGGCGATGGTGGTAGTATAGCCATGTCCGGGATAAACGACGGTTTCGGGGGGCAGTTGTTTTAACTTCTCCAATGAGCGTATCAACACCGACATATCTCCACCCGGCAAGTCCGTCCTACCAATAGATTCCTGAAAGAGTGTATCACCGCTAAACAACACGCCCTCTTTGGGCACATAAAAACATACCGCGTCCTCCTTATGTCCGGGAGTGGGAATCAATTGCCAGCCCTCCGGCAGTTGATTGATGGGTGATGTTTGGTGTTTGGTATCTGGTGTTTGGAGCATGGTGGATTGAAGCCAGTTCAGTCCGCAGATATGGTCCTCATGCGTGTGCGTGATAAGTATATGAGTAGGCATGAGGTGGTGCTCGTCCAGATACTCCTTAAAGCGTGCTTGCTCTTTTTCCGTCAGCATGCCGGGGTCAATAATAATCGTGTTATCCCCATCTTGCACAATATACGTGCACTCCCGAAAGGGATTAAAGTAAAATGTCTTGATATTCATGGGAGTAGGGGAGTAGAGGGGGTGGGGTTAGAGGGGTAAATAGATAACTTTCTTGGTTTTGAAGTATTCTTCCTTAAAGAAAGAGTTTAATTCTGTCACTTCCACTATATTGCGGAAGGGATGTGTCTCGGCTTGCAGTTCACCCCCTTTAAGCACAATCAGTCCGTTAGGCAAAGCATTGCGCTGCTGCTTACTTACGTTCTTGCGAACGAGCTTGACAAGGTCGGGCAACAGCATTACCGCTCTACTCACCACAAAATCAAACTTACCTTTCTCGTCCTCTACACGCTCCTGGACACAGGTCACGTTGGTTAGTCCAATAGCCTTGGCAATCTCGGAAGCTACCTTCACTTTCTTACCTACCGAATCAACCAAGGTGAATCGGCACTGAGGAAAGAGAATAGCCAACGGGATGCCGGGAAAACCGCCTCCTGTACCGACGTCTAATATCTCGCTACCTTCACTAAAACGCAGCACTTTAGCTATAGCCAAGGAGTGCAGTATATGGTGCTCATAGAGATAGTCGATGTCCTTGCGGGAGATGACGTTAATCTTACTGTTCCAGTCCCGGTACAGCCCATCAAGCGCAGCAAACTGCTGCGCCTGTGTGGGAGTAAGGGAGAAATACGCCTCAATCAGCGATATTGGTGAAGACATTTTGCACATCCTCGTCCTCTTCAATCTTATCAATCAGTTTCTGTACAGACTCACGCTCCTCGTCGGTGAGGTTCTTTGTGTCATTCGGAATACGAACAAACTCGCAAGACTGAATATCAAAACCGTGTTCCTCTAAGTACTTCTGCATCTCAGAGTATTGGTCAAAGTCAGAGTAAATAACGATAGTGTTTTCCTCCTCATCTACACCTAACTCTTCTACACCGAAGTCAATAAGTTCAAGTTCGAGTTCGTCCAGATCAACGCCGTCCTTGAGGGTGATAGTGAAGCAAGCCTTACGGTCAAAGAGGAACTGCAAGCAGCCTTGCGTACCGAGGTTACCACCGTGCTTGGTGAAGTACGAACGAATATTGGCAACGGTGCGCATGTGGTTATCCGTAGCCGTCTCAATAAAGATAGCTACACCATGAGGTCCGTATCCCTCGTAGTTAATCTCTTTGTACTCGCCTGCATCCTTATCGGTGGCTTTCTTAATAGCGCGATCGATGTTGTCCTTCGGCATGTTCTCGCGTTTGCACTGCTGAATGAGCATACGCAGACGTGGGTTACCATTAGGATCTGCACCGCCCTCGCGAGCAGCGATAGTGATTTCTTTACCCAGTTTAGTGAATGTGCGGGCCATGTGACCCCAGCGTTTCAATTTGGTTGCTTTTCTGTACTCAAATGCGCGTCCCATAATTGTTTGTTTTTAGTTGTTAGTTATTAATGATTATTATTTATGTTAATTATAAATTCTCTTTCGGCTCAACCATCTCTAACTCCGACGTGGGAGCTTTCTTATCTTTCTTCGGATTAGTGCCCCAAACGATGCTCAAACCCATGGCTACGTTCAGACCCTTTGAACGAGAGGGAAGAATAGCCAAATCAGCAACGGAAGCGTAATAAGTGGGGATATAGTCAGCAGCCAACGTGAGGTTAATACCATCGTAAGGCATAATACTCAATCCTGCACCTATATTACTGAATTTGCCATTATTGAGCAGTGAATAGGATAGGGCAATATTACACCACTTAACCGGTTTACCTGCCACGCCAAGGGTTAGTTCCTCATTGACATGACCCTTATAAAGCATCGTCTTACTCAATAGACCAACGCTCAGGCGGTTGTCAAAGAAATGACCATCCACACCGATATTGAGTTTAGTGGTAATCATGCGGCAGAAGCGGTTCTTAGGATTATCTATCTTAATGGCATTTGCCAGTCCCTCCACCTGTGTGAGAATGTCAGAAGTCAAACTATCTGCCATAAACTGACCATCTACCATATAATCGTCGAAATTCAAGGGACCTACACCCGTGAAGGTGGTATCCGCAGAGAGGTTAAACTGTGAAGCATTCGTCCAGTTGATAAAGCCTAAGTCATTGAGCGATACATTGACTTGCAACTGCTTGAGAGGTGTCACAGTGAAACCTAAATCAAGGGCAGCACCATAACCTGACGGTTTGGTAATCTTACTCACTATACTGCTCACGGACTGTTCTTCCATCCATAAGAGCTCCTCATAATCAATCGTGCCAAGGTTCTCGTAAGAGAGTATCGAGGGTAGCGCCTCATAATTGATAGGACCGGCAACCTGCAGATCACCCTGCGCTTGCAACCGAAGGGCTTGTGTATTACCGGTGAGATCCATCTGCGAGAAGGAAGTACCGAGATAAGCCGTTCCGATAAGGAACTTAAACTTACCTCCGACCGTCCACATATCGTTAATCTTATGCGAATAACCACCGCCTACCTCGGTATATATCTGCGTAGCCAACCTCGATGGACCGAGATTAAGCCCCACTGTAGATGTAGCCGACACTGCCTCACCGTTCAGCAAGAAAGGAAAGAGTGCGGTAGAGACGGCTTCCTTCGAATCTATCCTCGTCATCGCTTGTACCGTGATATAACCATTCTCCCTAAGACGGAAACCAAAACCGAGCCAGTTGATAGTGGCATCTTGTTGCATATGAATCGACTTAGGCAGGGACTTGAGGAATGCGTCCTTACGCCCATATTCGGGGTGAAGTACGGTCACCGTACTGCCGTCAGGAGCAGCATAGACAAAGTCCGTTAAAGTATAAGCGTTATTCCCCACCCAAGACGAACTATATCCTAACGGAGAGAAATTGACATAACCCTTCGAAACAGGCTGGAAAGCCGGATTAACCAAATGGCGCATCGGAGCGTTCTCTAAGAAATAGAGGGTACTGACTTCTTGTGCTTGAACTCCAAGAGCAAACACGAATGCTATTGCTAAAAGATACTTTTTCATAGGGCTTACTCGTTATCGAAATTAAACACTGCATTTACGTTTCCGGCTAATCCCAGACTAACCGTGGCTCCTTGCTCACCCTTCAAACAGATAGGGTAGAGGTCTGGTTTGTCAAGTGTGAGTTGGTCGTCGGCCACCAACTCAATAACTACTGACTTGGTTTGAGACAGAAGGTTGAACTCCTCTTCGTGGAACTCAAACACTTGGTGAGTAGAGTCATTAGCCGCTAACTGCACCGGCGTCTCAATGATAGGCAGGGACTCGCCTTGCTCGTCAAGGAAATGGAACGTGCCCTTAACAGAGAAGGGGAACTCATTATTAGCGTCTAAAATAAGATAGACGGTAGCTTTCTTTATATCCTCAATCAGACTATTCTCCTCTGCCAACGAATCTAACGCTACAACGCTAAGATTAATGTCCTTCAACGTATCCTTATACGTAATCAATACATCTTGGTAGAACGCCATCGGTAACGTAGCAAACATATCCACGTGAATGCCGGGCTCAGCAGGAATACGCATCTGCGGATGTGCTTCGGGATTAGCTAAGTTGAACGCCAAATCATAGATCAACTCATCAGGACTAATCTTGAATAGATTATCTAAATGTCCGTTAGCCTCCGAGTTATCAAAGGTCAGAGTGAAATTAGCCTCTTCCCCTATCGACGACGGGTCTAAACCTATTTGGTCTTCAAACTCCTTCTTCCACGTTTTTTGACCATCAAAAGTGGCATACGCCTGTTCTCCGCTCGCTAACTTGCGTGAGAAAAGCGAGTTAATAAGCAAGTCCCAATAAGCCGATATTTGTGTCTTGACACTCAACTCCAAAACAGGAGCACTAAAGGGCAATTTCATGGAACTGATATATTCTCCGATATTCCAACCTTCCGTTATGTTAAGCGTGTCTTTTAGTGCTAATTCTTTGTCCGTTTGGAAATAGCCCCAAATAGCCTTGTACTGCAACTGCTGGAACTCCAAATCGTACTCAATAGCAGCGTCATTGCCAATAACAAGGGACTCCCCTTGAGGAACAGAAACAGTGAAATACAGTTTCATTAAGACCGTATCTACCACGTTATACTTAAAGTCTTCAAACGTGTTTGTATTCGGGTTCAAGGTGCGATCCTTCATTAAGCAAATAGAGAAATTGTCAATCTTGGTATATATAGGTAGTCCAAAACCGGCATTTGCCCCTTGCTCATAAACGGTTATCTTCTGCCCTGCCTCACGATAGCACTGCGGACCTAAGTCTATGGTTACATCCTTTACCCAAGACCAAGGAAAGTCGATATTACGGGTGTTGAGCGTGGAGTTAAGAGCCATGAAATCTAACAGCAAACTATCAAACCTCTCCTTCTGTGGGTCGATATTGGCTTGTTTCATGTCTAAGTTAAAATCAAAGGCAAAAGTGTAGTCAATCGGACCGGGAATAGTGAACTGCTCATCAATGTGGAAATTCTTGTGCGTCTTCTTAATGTACTTAGCCCAGTCTTTAGCTTCCATCGACATGTAGAAATGCGTTGTGTCACGATAGGTCAATATACCATCTTCATTAAGATAGAAATTAGAACCTAAGGCGTTCGTCTTCATAATACCATCCAACGAAGCATGAAGAGTTCCCATCGGCAATGCAACTCCTACATTAATCTCGGAACGCGTGTCGATGTCGGTAAGATCAATCTTCTCTCTACATCCGGTGAGAGAACTTAATATCCCTAATAGCAATAGGGAAAGATTCAAAAAATACTTCCTCATATCTATAAATTTAGAAATGACGCGCAAAGATACGAAATATTTTGCATTTATGCAAATATATTTTACTTTTGTCAGCAATTTAGTAGAAAAACTTGCTCTGTTGCGCGTGTTAGTGCTGTATAGAACCAGCGAAGGTAGTCTTTTTGCTCCTCTAACCTCTCACCACTAACCTGTAGGCGCTTTGCGCCGTCCTGTGCATCGATATAGACGTGCTTCCACTGTCCGCCTTGTGCTTTGTGACACGTCACAGCGTAAGCAAAACGCACCTGTAAGGCGTTGTAATAGGGGGACTGCATAATCGTCTTCCATAACTCTTTCTTTGATCGTATTTCCGGATAATCTTCGGCAATCTTAGACCATAAGTCTTTTTGCAAAGTATAGTTAGCCTCGGGCGAATCGGTCGTCAGTGTCTCCAGCCACAACACGGCATCAATCTCCCAATCGTAATCCACGGCTTTGAGAGACACATCTACAAAGTGATATCCGTATAACTCGCGCTCATTGCGCAAGCGTACTACCTCTAACATATCTCCGTTCGCCAAGAAGGGTAGGTTATCGTACTTCTCCGTCCAGAAATAGTTATTCTTACTCACCATCAACCTATCCCCCGTGGAAAGCAACTCCTCCCGCCACAATATACGATTACGCACGCCTTGGTTATAGAGGTTTGTGCGCTTATTGGTGCGCGTGAGGATAAGTGTTTCCTCTACGCCCGTTTCCCTATACGACCGCTCTAACTGCTCCAAGAAGTCTTCTCCACCGATGAGGCGTTTAATGTCCTTCCCCTCATGAATAGACTCGATGACGGGCGTTGTGTTAATCCGCTCTCGCATCGCCGTGGCTTCCACTAAAATCTGCGAATCAAGTGCCTGCCGCGCCACTTGTGTGAGGGCGTAGGACGTGACGGTTAGTCCAAAGCCGGCGAGGTAATCGGCATCTAAGGCGAGCGATTCCGTTTGACCTACAGGAGGTAACTGAGCATCGTCACCCAAGAAGAGTATCGAGCAGTGCTGTTCGCAATAGACAAAGCGAATAAGGTCGTCCAACAGATTGCCAGAACCAAACGTGGGATTGTCCGTCTCTGCCGAGATCATCGAGGCTTCATCGACAATAAAAAGCGTGTTAAAGAGTTTATTATCACTTAGTCCGAAACTCTCCGCTCCGACGCGCTCTTGCCGATAGATATGCTTATGAATAGTGTAAGCTGGGAAACCTGAGTAATGGGACAGCACCTTAGCTGCCCGCCCCGTAGGGGCTAAGAGCACGCACGATTGGTGCAGTTTATCCAAGGCACGCACCAAGGCGGAGACAAGGCTCGTCTTGCCTGTTCCGGCATAACCACGAAGAAGGAATGCTTTGTGCTCGTCACGCGACACAAGGAAACGACCTAAATGGCCCAACAAAACCTCTTGTCCCTCGTTGGGAACGAAGGGAAGTTCGTTTTTAATGCGCTCTATAATGAATTTTTCTAACAATTTGCAACAAAATAGAGAATTTATTTGCGTATATCAAAAAAATGTTGTACCTTTGCACCCGCAAATCGAAAGATTGACAGTCTTAGGGTAAGTCCTACACGACCAGCTCCCTCTGAATTCCCCCAGGTCTTGACCGAAGCAAGGGTAGGAGG
>JAKSNF010000027.1 GCA_024400115.1 Paludibacteraceae bacterium
TTAGGTCAAGGCAAGAAAGCCATTGTCGGCTATCCTTATCTTGGCGGATGCTGGCAGAGTCGGCACGTTCAGAACTATAAGAACGACACAAAGGCATATAACTATTATAAAATTGATGAAGAAGGTAATATGACCTCTACCGGAGCGAATGGCGCCAGCTTGAAACAGGCTATTACGGATGAGCCTTGGGATTATGTTTTCATTCAGTCTGACCACGATAGTACCGGTATTGTCAAGTCTTATATGCCTTATATCAAGGAGATAATGGCGGCTGTACAAACCTCTTGTTCCAATAAGGACGTGAAGATAGGTATGTACATGACTTGGGCATACGACTCCACTTCTACGCGCTCTGCTTTCGCGTGGTACAATAACGATAGCCAAACGATGTACGATAGTATCATCAATGCTACCCAAATCGTGATGGATTATGCTGACGTAACGGTAGATATGCTTATTCCTGCGGGAACGGCTATCCAAAACGCACGTACTTCCTATAAGGGACATACGATGAACCGTGATGGTTATCACCTCAATTATGACTATGGACGCTATATCGCTTCGCTTTGCTATTATAGCCGTATCTTCGGAGAGGATCCAAAGAACGTGGTTTACAAACCCACAGCCATTGATGACTACTGCGCAGATATGTGCCGTGCTGCTGCTCATGCCGCTATGGAGAACCCCTTTGAGGTAACCGACTTGGTTGATTATAAAGAGCCTACTCCTCCTTCACCCACAAAACTAAACCAGACGAAGGGAGAAGAACTTAAAGTGTATAAGGTGGTTAAGGACAATCAAGTGCTGTTCGTCTCGGGTGAAACAATGTATAATATATTCGGACAACAAATACAATAAATATTAACTATTAATTATTAACAAAAATGAAGAACAAATTATGTCTTTTGCTTCTTGCAGGACTGGTGAGTCTATCCTTGCAAGCTGAGCAATTCAGCGGTTTGGTTACGGATGCCAATGGCGAACCCGTCATTGGAGCCTCCGTTGTGGTCAAAGGTACTTCCAACGGTACCGTTACCGACTTCGACGGAAACTTCCAGTTGGATGCCCCTGCGGGTGCTATCCTGCAAGTGTCCTACATCGGTTGCGTTAGCCAAGAACTCGCTGCTGCTCAAAACATGAAGATTACGCTTCTCGAAGACACCAAAGTGTTGGACGAAGTGGTCGTGGTCGGTTATGGTACCCAGAAGAAAGTGAACCTGACCGGTGCCGTGGCTACAATCGACGAGAAGACAGTCAACGCCCGTCCTGTACCTTCCGCTGTGCAAGCCTTACAAGGTGCAGACCCCAGTCTGAATATCGCTCCTTCCAGCGGTGACCCCGCTGCGGGATACGATATTAACATTCGTGGTGTGTCGTCGCTGACATCCGGTGCTACTCCTCTCGTACTCGTGGATGGAGTGGAGGGTAGCCTATCGCGCTTAAACGCCAACGATATCGCTTCCGTCTCCATCCTGAAAGATGCTTCGGCAGCCGCTGTCTATGGTGCGCGTGCGAGCGCAGGCGTAATCCTTATTACTACTAAGAGAGGACAAGAAGGTAAAGCTTCCGTTTCCTATAGCGGTCGTGTAGGTTGGAGCCAAAACACTACCTCTACCGATTATATCACTACCGGCTACTGGAGTACTAAGATCAACGATATGTTCAAAAAGGCATACGATGGTTCTGCCTATACGAACTATACCGAAGAGGACTTCCAAATGCTTTATGACCGCATAAACGATAAAGTAGAAGCCCCTTCTCGCCCTTGGGT
This sequence comes from Paludibacteraceae bacterium, assembly GCA_024400115.1. Lineage (GTDB taxonomy): Bacteria > Bacteroidota > Bacteroidia > Bacteroidales > Paludibacteraceae > Colicola. Next base: position 1,772 of record JAKSNF010000027.1, read on the forward strand.
TATCGCGCAACCGAATGGCCAATACAAATATTACGCTAACTTCGATTGGTATAACCACATGTATAAACAGACACGTTTGCAACATGAACATAATCTGGCCATCAAGGGCGGAACGGATAAAGTGGACTACTACGTTTCCGGTCGTTACTATTACCAGGATGGTGCCATTAAAGTGGCTGACGATATGTATGACAACCTCAGTTTCCGTAGCAAGGTGAATGCGAAGATAACCAACTGGCTGCACTTCTCGAACAACACCAGTTACTTCTATAGCAAACGTTGTTATCCGGGTACGAGTGACATGGCTAATACATTAAAGAAATCGTATGTACACGCCTTACCTAATGTACCTGCTACCAACCCTGACGGTACCGCAACGTATATCAACCCTAACTCGAATACGTCTTCTACCATTATGGACGGACACTCCGCAACCCTGCTCTATAACAAACACAAGAACGAGAATATGGAACGCGAGTTCCGTACGACTCAACGCTTTGAGATTACTCCGGTTAAACAACTCCTGATTGCAGCCGAATATACGTACACTTTCCGCTATCGTGAGTATCATAACCGCCAAGTGAATGTACCCTATTCGCAGCAGGTGGGTGTAATCGAATGGATGAACACCGGTAGCCAAGCCGATTATTATCAAGAGCAACACTATCGCGTCAATGACCATAACGTCAATGTCTATGCCACCTACGAGGATACCTTCAAGGACGCCCACCACTTGACCATCATGGTCGGCGGACAATACGAGACATGGCTGAACAATAGCATGAAGATGCGTAAACAAGACCTTGCTTCCGAAGATATGAATGCCTTTAACTTAGCCTCCGGCGAAGTAACGGTTTCCGATGGAAGTATCGCTGACTGGTCCACCCTCGGCTTCTTCGGCCGTATCAACTATGACTATAAAGGTCGCTACCTAATCGAGTTCTCCGCTCGCGGTGACGCTTCGTCCCGCTTCGCTAAACAAAACCGCTGGGGTTTCTTCCCTTCCGGTAGTGTAGGATGGCGTATGAGCGAGGAGAATTGGTGGGAACCCGTCTCTTCCGTTTGGACCAACAGTAAACTGCGTGTATCTGTCGGTTCGTTAGGTAACCAGAATATCTCCGATTACTATACCTATATAGAGACCATGAACCTCAACCAATCGCTGGACAAGTATTCGTTCGGTGACGGGTTCGCTTATTACTCTCGCGAAGATGACCCTAAAGCGAAAGACCTTACTTGGGAGACCGCTACGACCTACGATGTAGGTTGGGACCTCGGGTTCTTCCGTAATCGACTCAACCTCACCGGTGACTGGTATATCCGTGATACTAAGAACATGCTGGTCGATGGTATGCCCTTGCCCGCCATCTATGGCGCAGGTGTTCCTAAATCCAATATCTCCGATATGCGCACGATGGGTTGGGAATTAGCCATCGGATGGAACGACCAAGTCAAAGTCTGCGGCAAACCGTTTGAGTATAGTGTGAGCTTCGGTATAGGTGACTACACCTCGAAGGTAACACGCTTCAATAACCCCAATAAGATTTTGGATACCGACTTAGCGGATGCTACAGAAATCTTCTATGAGGGACAAACCCTCGGCGAGATCTGGGGTTACACTACCGACGGACTCTTTGCCTCTGACGAGGAAGCCGCTGCCTATGGCGAGAAATATAACACTGCCGCCGTTGGACAACGTTGTTCCGAGGGTGTGGGTAATGCGGATATGTGCCGCTGGCGCGCCGGTGATGTGCGTTACGTCGATTTAGACGGCAACGACACCATCAGTATGGGTGCCGGTACCCTCGCCAATCATGGAGATTTGAAGGTGATTGGTAACGCCCTGCCGCGTTTCAGCTATAACTTCAAGTTCGGTATGAACTGGTATGGCGTTGACCTCAGCCTGTTCTTCCAAGGTATAGGTCACCAAGACTGGTACCCGGGCAATGAGTCTCTCGCCTTCTGGGGCCCTTATGGTCGTCCGTACTGCTCGTTTATCCCGTCGAACTTCATGGACAATGTATGGAGCGAGGATAACCCGAACACCTACTTCCCTCGTCCTCGTGGATATATAGCCTACGCAAAGAACGGTCCTTTGGGCTCGGTTAATGACCGCTACCTGCAAAACGTAGCTTACTTCCGCCTTAAGAACTTGACGCTGGGTTATACTCCTCCGATTCCACAAAATAAGGTCATCCAAAGTCTGCGTATTTACTTCTCCGGAGAGAACTTGTTCTATTTCTCACCGCTGAAGAAGCATTCGAAATATGTCGATCCTGAACAGGCAACTTCATCCGATACGGCAAGTCCTAATACAGGTGTAGCCTATAACTTCTCAAGAACCTTCTCGATAGGTTTGGATATAACATTCTAATAAAAGGAGGATACCATTATGAAAAAAATATATTTATTGATTGCTACAACGGCTTTATGCTTGGTTAATCTGTCCTCATGCAAGGATTTAGATAAATATCCAAAAGATTCCGTTAGTTCCGCGCTTTATTTCTCTACTGCCGATCAACTGGAACAATATTCCAATCAGTTTTATACGATATTCCCGTCGGCTGCTGATCTCTATGGTGAAATCAGTGACGAAATAAATGCGTCCACCTTACCCGATGAGATGATGGGTTCCCGCATTGTACCCGTGGATGCTTCCGGTACACAATGGAACTGGGAAATGCTTCGCCATATCAATTATCTGCTGGAGCATGTGGGTCAATGTATTGATGAGGATGCTAAGAGACAATATACCGGCTTAGCCTATTTCTTCCGTGCATATTTTTATTATAATAAAGTACGCTATTATGGAGATGTCCCCTTGGTCCGCCATACTTTAGGCTCCAACGATGAGTTGCTCTATTCCGCACGCACTTCTCGTCAGACCGTGATGGATAGTGTGTTGTACGATCTTAATCAAGCCATTGAGATGTTACCCAAACAGGGTAGTACCTATCGTGTCAATGCTTATACGGCTATGGCCCTTAAGTCTCGCGTCTGCCTCTTTGAGGGTACGTTTCGCAAATATCACGGAATGGATAACTATAAAGAGATCTTGATGGAAGGCGCTAATGCGGCTGCCCAATTAATGAACTCAGGTGCTTATTCCCTCTTTACCCAAAAAGGACCTCACTACGGAGCCTATCGTAACCTCTTCTGCCAAGGGAAATACGAAGGCAACTGCGAGGTTATCTTGGCCCGTTACTACGGAGCCGAAGTGAAACTGACCCATAATGCAAATGGTTATACCGTTTCTTCTACTACCGGTAAACCCGGTTTTACAAAGCGTTTCGTTAACCAATTCCTTATGGCTGACGGTTCCCGTTTTACAGACCAGGAGAATTATGATAAGATTCAGATGGGTAAGGAAATGACCAATCGCGACCCTCGTTTGGAACAAATCGTTTTGCGTCCGACCCATTATTACCGTGTGGGTGAGGATAAAGCGGATCAGTATAGCGTCAAGACTTCCTCCACCGGTTACCAACTCATCAAATATGTGATGGAGCGCGGTAAGGATACCTATAACCAATCGGATTGCGATGTACCCCTCTTCCGTTACGCAGAGGTTCTGCTCAACTACGCCGAGTGCTTAGCCGAAGCAGGTGAACTGAAACAATCCGATATTGACCTGTCTATCAAACTCCTTCGTGAGCGTGCGGGTATGCCTAACCTGTCGATGGCGGAAGTGAATGCTAACCCCTGCCCGTATATGGAAAGCCTTTATCCTAACGTGGACAAAGGCGGCAATAAGGGTGTCATCTTAGAGATTCGTCGTGAACGCGATATCGAACTCGTGCAAGAAGGCTTCCGCTATTGGGACCTTATGCGCTGGAAAGAGGGACAGGCACTGACCAAACCTCTAACCGGTATAAGCTTTGGCGGCGTATCTAAGAGCAAAACGGATAAGAGCGGATGTGTCAATACCAAAAACGATAATCCAAGTGCCTTCGATGTTTGCGTCTGGAGTACCCCTGATCCGAGTGATAAACCCTTCTCGTTCGGTGTTACCTACCTCGAACTGAATAAAGACGTATGGCTGACCAACGGCATGGACGGAGGAAATATCCTTTGCCATGGTACGGACGTTCGCACCTTTAACGAGGACCGTGACTACCTCTATCCTATTCCTACCCAAGAAATTATCCTATCCAACGGAGCACTAAAGCAAAATCTGGGATGGTGATAGTAAATAAATTAAATGTTTAACAATCAAAAAATTAAAAGTTATGAAAAAACTTTTCTTAAGCGCGCTAATGGCAGCTGCTGTTCTTAGCGCAAGTGCAAATGTCTTTTATTGCGACCCTGCTTCTAATAAAGACGATGCACAAGGCACAAGTTGGGATGATGCAGTCTCCGTCTATATGATGAGAGAAGCATTGCCGAGTTTAGTTGGTGCTGGTGATACCATCTTTATCAAAGGAGGAAACATCAATCTCGAATCAGGTAATGAGGCTTGGGTTATCACCGGTGGCATTACTATTATCGGCGGTTTCGATCCTTCGGCCAAGGGCGTTTCTACCTCTCTCCCCGTTTATCCTTCTGCTACGCCAACCGTCTTCAATGGTGATGCTAACAAAGATGGCGTTCCTTCTGTCGGTGACTCTCCAATGCTAATCCGCGTAGATCTGTCCGGCGCTCAAGACGCTGTTGTTACCCTGCAAGGTCTTGATCTTATCAACACCTACAATACCGAAACCGGCGGATCGGACGATTATGACTCCTTCAAAGACCAAGCTTCTGCTCTTCGCACCTTCCTCGGTACGGTGATTGTGAAGAATTGCCATATCTATGGTCATATCACTCCTAACTGCAAAGGTTCCCAAACTATTACTGTTGTAGGTTCTAAATTCCATGCGATTGATTGCGAAGTACATGATGGTATCGCTTATAGCCGTGGCGGATTGCTCCGCGCACTTAGCTATTTCTTTGATGCTCAGAAAGAAAGTGTCCAAAAACCGGAAATCGTTCTCGAACGTTGCTGCTTCTATAACGGTAACGCCCTTGGCTTGAATCCGGACGATCCTACTATGACCTTAGAGGCTCGTATGGAAGCCAAAGACGCATCTCTTGGTAGTGGTACTTACGGAGGCGCTTTGCATATCTCTGCCGGTCCTTTATATATGATTAACACCTCCGTGCTGAATAATATGACTTATGCTAATGGCGGTGGTATCTCCGGTAACGTGGATGGTTTCTATTTCATCTCTTCTACGATTGGTCATAACGAAGGTATCCGTGACGAACACGATGTTGCTGCTTCTCCTAAGAACTGCGCATACGGTTCCAGCTTACGTATGGAATCTGATGGTACCATCAAGATGGCTAACACGTTTATCACCGACCATAAAGATAATTCGAAAAAGCAATTTGCTCCCATCTACCAAGATGGTAACGCGAAGAATATGAACGAGTGCATTATCTCCGCCGGTTATAATGTCCTGGGTACTTTTGCTTTCTATCCTGATGCTTTTGCTAATCCAAAGGAGACATGGGCAGCAACCGATCTCTATTCTGTATTTAATGGCGGAGCCGATTCTGTACAAACTTTCCAGGCTTATTTCGGTACGATTGAAAACCTCAAAGATAATGGCGGTTTCAGCAAGACTCTTCTCCCGCTTGCAATGCAAGATGGTGCTGCTGTAGCTGACCTGCAAGAACTGGCTAACACTTGGTTCCCTGAGTGGGCTACAGTTGATGCTTCGGTGGATCAACGCGGCTTCAAACGTGACGAAACTAAAACATGCGTTGGTGCTGCGGCTTTTGAAGCAACGTCCGGATCGGCTTTGACTCGCGTAAATGCGACTCGTACCTCGAACATCAAATACAATGTTTTAGGTCAACCCGTGAACGATTCGTATAAAGGAATCGTTATCCTTGACGGTAAAAAATATCTGCAATAATCATTATGAAAAAATCGCTTATCAGTGCGATAGCTATATTCTTCTCCCTCTCCCTCTGGGCGGAGGGAGAAGTTGTAGAAAACTTCGCTAATATCAATCAACCTTCGGCTACTTCTGCCTACACTTCTACCATCAGTAGTTTTGATAACCACTTGCCTCTGATTTATCGAAATGCTCGTTGCGGAACATCTGATACAATAGGAACAACGCAAGGCGTTTGGTTATGCCGCGTCTTAGAGGAAGCAAAGAAATATAATTCGTATGTGGAACTTGGACAAGACGAGAATACAACCGAAGGTAGAAAAGAAATAAAATTCGAAGGCGGCATAAAAGGCATCTCCTTCGCCTACCGCCAATTTGGTTACGACCCTAAGAAAGGGGACGACAAGGCCCGCTTTATCTTAGCCCTCAAAATCAACGGAACAGCTGTCGATTCGGTCCAGTTCGACCCACAACCGCAACCGGCACTCGTTTCCGGTGTCTTTACCAAAACCTTAGATGTTAAAGTGCCCGCAAAGATAACCATTGCTAATCTGTCTTATCCTAAGGACAACCCTTCCACTCATACGTATGGCCGTATGGTCGTAGGACCCATCACGATTACTCCGTATCTACTCTACACAAAGAAAAATGTACAAGTAGCAACCGGAAGTCAATATACTAACGAGACACTTATCGATAATCGAAATAACCAAAACCCTATCCAATATTCATCTTCCAATACGGATGTCGCTACCATCGATGCTAATGGCTTAGTGACAACTGTCAAGGAAGGTACCACCACCATCAGTGCCTCTTGGGACGGCATTACCACTACCTATGCCCTCACCGTAGCAGGTCCCGTAAAACAGGGCTCGCATCGCATTGGAACCTATAACATCCGTACTTCGGTAGCCTCTTCTGACACCGGTGATAAAGCTTGGTCGGCTCGTCGCGATGCTGTCATTACGATGATTCGCGATACTATGGCTTTTGATGTGGTTTCCCTTCAGGAAGTGGCTACAGCGCAACATAATTACATAAAAGAAAAATTGAGTTCTACCTATACTCTCCTCTATAGCGAAACAGCCGGCGGTGCCGAACTGCTCTACCGTACCGAGAAATATGAATGCTTGGATAACGGTACTTTCTGGCTCGCTCCCGATCCTTCCAAGAAACCGTCCAAACCTTCTTGGGATGCCGAATATGTACGTATGACCGTTTGGGCTAAACTCAAAGATAAACAAACCGGCGAGATTTTCGTGTTCGGTGCTACTCACTTGGACCTCAATCCTATCTCTATTCGAGAAGGCGCTCGCGTGAATACCGAACAACTGCGTCAGATAGCCGGAGATTATCCTTGCGTGGTAACCGGAGATATGAACTGCGAACCGAATGACCACGACCCGCATGCTAATTTTGGTGTGTATTTTGCCAATTCGCGACAGGTAACCAAGACAGCTCCTCGCGGCTCCTACAACACGTTCTCATCCGGAATGAATCCCATCGGCGCAAGCAAACTCATTGACTTCGTCTATGTGCACAACATAGAGGTGGAGGACTACTATACCTCGGCTTCTACTCTTGGCCGTTCACTCCTGCCTTCGGATCACCTGCCTACCGTATGCACGGTCACTTTCCTGCCTACCGACAGAGAAAAGACACACTACGTTTCTTCTTTAGACGAATTAAGACAAGTGGCTAAAACCATTCAACCGAACGATACCATTATCGTTGAAGGCGATTATGACTTCGGATCAGAACCCCTCAAAATAGCCAATACGTGCGTCATCATAGGTAAGAACTGCACCATCACCGGAAAAACGAATCTGTTCCAATTAGCCGATTTTATTACCCTCGATATAAGCAACATCCATTTTAAAAACGTTACTCTCTCAGCCAATACACCTGACGGAGGGGTTCTCGCCGGTAGCGGCTTATATCTCCATGTATCCGACTGCATTATCGAAGATTGCACCACCGAAGCCCAAGGACTCATCTGCAATAACCGTGCAGACCTTACCCTCGACCATTGCATATTCAGACATAATGTGACGGATAAAATGATGGGCTGTGTGTATATGACGAATGACAAAGACTTGGTAGTCAAGAATTGTTTGTTCCAGGATAACCAAGCCGCCAAAGGTGCCGCTATCTATGCCACTACTACCGGCAAGATATATATCTATGGATCTTCCTTTATCGGTAATGCCAATAAAATGCAAGGCTCCGTTGCTGTCGTGGCTCCGACTTCCTCAGCAGATGTACGGGTAGTGAACAGTACCTTTGCTAACAATAAGATTGATGTCAAAGCCTCCATAGCCAATAAAACGACCGGAGGCTCTGCCATCTTCTTACAAGGCGGGTCAACATCTCAACTCACGCTTATGCAAACGACTGTGGTCGGGAATTATACCTCTTGCCTTAGAAGCGGAGTCTCTGCCTCTGACTTCGTGGGCGGCGCCATCTATGTGATGTCCGGAAACATCTCCCTGACCAATAATATCATTGCAGGAAACTATTCCTCTTGCCCTCGCCGCGGAGATATATCCATGGTCGATTCCACGGCGGTCAAAACGGGACACAATAACATCTTCTCTTGCCAATCCAACATGAATTATCGCAAAGGTCTCACCGATGTTGCTATGGAGGATTGGACATCAGCTTGTAACGAACTCGTATCCTTCTTGGGAGGTACAGCCTCAACGACCTATCAACCCGCCCTCATGGCTTTTGGCCCTGATAAAGAGGTTATCTCTATCGCTCCGCTAACAACGACCTATGCGTCCAAAAATATCCAAAACATCGCGGAGAATATGCTCAAATCTACCTACGTAGGCTCGGACATACTGAACGAAGGCGGACTGACCGGTATCCTCGAACGCGACCAGGTAGGTGCCTATCGCGCACCCTTTGATTCGCAAGCTCTGGCCAACAAGTCGGTTCCCGGCGCCATCGAATATGGCACCAAAGGAGAACCTGTCGTAGGCTTGAAAGAAATTCCTTTTGCTAATAAATTAGACTATTCCCAATCTGTTAAAACATTACACAACGGACGGATAGTAATCAATATCAATGGCGCTCATTATAACCTATTGGGCCAACAAGAATAATTATGCTCGAATTTTTTAAAAAATCACCGGCTTCGGCTCCCTTTCAGGGAACCCCTGAACAAATAGACAAACGCTATAAGCGAATGGCTCTTTCTTCGTTTATTGCGGCTACGTTGGGGTACTCGCTTTATTACGTGTGCCGTACAACAATCAGTGTCGTTAAACAACCCGTCATCGATGGCGGTATCTTAGACGCTACCCAACTTGGCGTCATCTCCTCCGCTCTGTTCTTTGCGTATGCGGCAGGCAAATTTATTAACGGATTCCTCGGTGACCATAGTAACATCAAACGTTTTATGGCACTCGGTATCCTCGTTTCCACCATTGCTAACTTAACCGTTGGTTTCTTGGGCTTCCTCACTGCTCAACAAACCGCCATCTCGTTAGGCGCTTTCTATGCTGTTTTTGCGGTCTTTTGGGGTATTAACGGTTTAGGACAGTCAATGGGAGCACCTCCCTGCGTGATATCCCTAAGCCGATGGTTTCCTCTTTCTCGTAGAGGCACGTTCTACGGCTTTTGGTCGGCGAGCCATAACCTCGGAGAGTTTTTATCCTTCCTTTTGGTAAGTAGCCTCGTTGCTGCTTTTGGATGGCAATTCGGGTTTATTGGAGCCGCTATCGCCGGTACGATAGGTTTTCTCATCATCCTCTTTATGCTGCACGACTCGCCTGAGAGTAAAGGACTACCGCCTATCGAAGTCTATGCTCACGAGAAAGCCGAAGTCAAACCCGAAGATAAAAATATAGGAAAAGCTCAAATTATTGCCATTAAGAACCCTTACGTTTGGGTGCTCGCTTTGGCTTCTGCGTTTATGTACGTAAGTCGTTACGCCATCACTGGTTGGGGCGTGCTCTTTTTACAAGAGACCAAAGGCTTTGAACTTGTTCAAGCGGCTCAGATTGTATCTATCAATGCCCTGCTCGGAATTATCGGCACCGTCTTCTCGGGATGGGTGTCTGATAAATTCTTTAAAGGGAACAGATACATCCTCGCCGTTTCGGCAGGACTGATGGAGGTAACAGCTCTTATCCTCTTTGCTTTTGGTGGTAATCAACTATGGGTTAATATCTTGGCAATGGTCATCTTCGGTATCGCTATTGGCGTACTGATTTGTTTCGTAGGCGGATTGATGGCGGTGGATATCGTTCCTCGTGAAGCCTCCGGCGCAGCCCTTGGCATAGTCGGATTGGCTTCCTACGCAGCCGCCGGACTACAGGATATCGTCAGTGGCGTACTCTTGGACGGAAACAAAGTGGGTGACACTTATAACTTCACCCCCGCCTTGTGGTTCTGGATAGGAGCCGCATTCCTCTCCGTCCTCTTAGTCTGCGTCGTTTGGCACAAAGCCAGTCAAAACAAAAAGCAATAATCATTAAGCACTAATCAATAATCAATAAGCAATTATGAAAAAGATTCTTTCAGCGATAGCGGTCCTACTTCTTCTCTTCTCCTCTTGCACGAAAGAGACCTATCAAATCATGTCTTTTAACATTCGCGACGGTCATAAAGACGACGGCACCAACTCGTGGGAGTTCCGCCGGGAAGCTTGCGTCGCTTTCCTTGACAGTATCCGTCCCGATGTGTTCGGTATGCAGGAAGTCGTAGTCGAAGCCGACTCGTTCATTCAAGCTAATCTTCCTCTCTATGCCCATGTCGCACAAGGACGTCACCCCGGACTTTTGTCTGACGAGAGTTGCCCCCTCTATTGGCGCACGGATAAGTTCGATCTTATCCAATCCCGTACGTTCTGGCTTAGCGAAACACCCGACACCCTTTCCGTAGGTTGGGACGCTAAATATGAGCGTATCGCTACATATATCATGCTTGAGTCCAAGGCTACCGCTAAACGCCTCATCGTCTTCAATACCCACCTCGACCATAAGGGTGCTACTGCACGCCAAGAGTCCTTGCGCCTCATTGCTGACACCTTAAAGGCTCTCAGCGGGGATACGATGGCACTCTTCGTCATGGGCGATATGAATGTCGAACCCGAGGACTCCGCCTTGATTCCCATGTATGATTATATGCATTGGTCACAAGCAGAGGCTAAGGTAACAACCGACATGAGGACTTTTACCGGCTTTAGACACCGTCCCGATAATGAGAAGATTATCGACTTTATCTTCTATCGTAACGCAACGGCGGAACGTTTTGAGGTCTTCTGCGACACGACCCGTGTCCCCTTCCTCAGCGACCACCGACCCCTCCAAACTACATTTACCGTTAAGTTATAATCAATAATCAATGCGTATAATCTATCATCGCAGATAACCCTTTCGCGAGTCCCATCCAAACGCCTCGGTTTAGCCAGTTACGAAGCCCTTTGCAACCGAAAAATAGTATAAATATGAAATTTATATTTTTGTGTATAGTGTCCCTATTATGCTGTACGCTAACTTATGGTCAAAGCCAATCTATTCAACCAACCCACGTCAATGACTTGATAGACCTCTATCTGCCTACTCATGCTAACAAAGACGTGCCCGTTCTGCTCTCTATTCCCGGCGGTGGTTATCGTTTCGTATCAATGAAGAACGAAGGGGTAGCCGTGGCGCAATACTTCTGCCCACGCGGCATTGCCGTAGCTGTTCTGAAGTACCATCTGCCCAACGGGCAAGAGAACGTACCCCTAAACGATGCCTGCCGCGCGATGACGATGCTCCGCGACAGTGCGCAGTTCTGGCAACTCAAGTCGGATAAGATTGGAGTTATTGGCTTCTCGGCAGGAGGACACCTTGCCGCTTCGCTCTGTACCAAATATACGTCTGATAAAGCGCGTCCGGATTATGGGGTTCTGGTTTATCCGGTTATCAGTTCCGATACGACTATTTGGCATAAAGGTTCTTTCCAAAACTTAGTGGGTAAACAAGCAACCCAAGCCCAATTCGACAAGTGGTCTATCGACCGTTGCGTCACCCCACAGACACCTCCTTGTTTCCTCGTGGCTTGTGAAGACGATAAGAGCGTGCCCGTAGAGAATAGCCTCCTCATGTACCAAGCGCTGCTTGACCAAGATATCGAAGCCGAGATGGTGCTCGTTCCTCAAGGTGGACACGGCTGGGGTTTTGATAAACAGATACCCAAACGCGACCTCGTGGATGCGGCTATCACCCAGTTTATCTATGCTCAGTTGGGCGATAAGAAGAATGCCGATATCGTCCGTATCTATCGCGAAAAGATTCGTCGCGAGGAGCGTTCTCAAGACTGGGCTAAATACTATCGCTATCAACAGCAAAACGATAGCCTTATCGCCAATCATATCCCTGTCAAAGCCGTTTTCATGGGCAATAGTATTACCGATAATTGGGGACGTTGGAGACCCGAGTTTTTTGCTAAGTATAACTGCGCAGCAAGGGGTATTAGCGGACAGACTTCGTATCAGATGCTCGTTCGTTTCCAAGCCGATGTGATTGCCCTTCACCCCGAGATGGTCTTCCTGCTCGTCGGAACGAACGATATAGCTTGTAACAACGGTCCTATCTCCGATGAACATTTTATGGACAATATCCGTTCGATGTGCGAACTGGCTACGTTGCACCATATCCGTCCGATTATCTGCTCCATCTTACCCCATCGCTCGTTCTCTTGGAATCACGATGTGATGGGTGTTACCGAGCGAGTTGATCGTATTAATGCCCAACTCAAAGCGTATGCGAAAGAACAGGGTTATGCGTATGTGGATTATAATAGCGCAATGCGTGCCGAGGATGGTGGTATGCGCACGGAACTCAGTAATGATGGCGTTCACCCATATAAAGAGGCATACGATATCATGGAGTCGCTCGTCATCCCGTATCTTGTGGATAGTGAAGACTCTCTTTCTCGTAGCGAACGTATACGTCAAGACTTGCTCAATCCGAACCTTAATCGGGTTCTTGTTGCCTCCCATCGTGCGGATTGGCGTGGCTTCCCGGAGAACTCATTGGCGGCTATTGAATCCGCTATTGAGATAGGTGTGGATATCGTGGAACTGGACTTACAAGAGACGGCAGACGGACAACTTATCATCATGCATGACGAGACCATCAACCGCACGACTACCGGCAAAGGTAAGATAGCCGAAATGACACTTGATAGCATCCGACACTTCAAACTCAAAAATGGTGTTAACATCAAGACCAATCACCCTATCCCTACTTTGCGTGAAGCTTTGGAACTGTGCAAAGGGCGCGTGCTTATCAACCTTGATAAAGCGGATCGTTATTTTGATAAAGTGGTTCCATTATTAGAGGAAACGGGTACGACGCGCCAAATCATCATGAAAGGACGCAAACCGGCGAAAGAGGTGCGCAAACTCTATGGACACTACTTGGATGAAGTCATTTATATGCCTATCGTTGATATGAATGATGAGGCTTCTGTCAAAATATTCAAAGACCACCTCAAAAGCCAACCTTGCGCTTTTGAACTCTGCTTTAGATCGGATGACCAATATGTTAAGCAGGCTTCTAAAATGGCTGTCGGTAAGAGTCTTATCTGGGTGAATACCTTGTGGGATACCCTTTGTGGCGGGCACGAAGATGATAAAGCTCTTCTTGAATCGCCGGATGCTCACTATGGTTACCTCATTGATACCTTGGGCGTGCGCATTATTCAAACTGATCGTCCTGCATTCGTAATTGATTATTTAAGTATGTCGTACGAGCCTTAGCGTAGTCAAAAAACCGCTTATGTTAGAGATTCCGTTTGGGAGTTTTGAAGGCAGTAGTGCCGTTAAGTTATCGCAAGAGGCACAAAATAGCGACAAAATGCAAATAGTTCGCCCCGAAACTTGCGTATGTCAGAAAATTTCCGTACCTTTGCAGCCGCAATCGGATAGTTGTCTATCCGGTTTTTTATACTCTCTTTTTCAACGTTCTGTAAACCATGAAATTACGCAGTCTCTCCGAAATATTTCCTGCGGATTATATCAATCCTCCCTCCGAAGAAAAACTTCGACAGAGATGCCATGATGTTACAGATCAAAGTGATTACCCCATTGATGTCATCGACTATCTCGGTCATATCCTTTGTCCCAAAGAACGAGAAGCAACCGCTACCGTTCTCTACCGGTGCATACAAAGCGGAGAAATACAAATTGATTCCTTTGAACGGGAGAATTTCCTATGGCGATTAGGCTCTGTTATTCGTGCTGCCAGAATAACCGCTGTTCAAAACGCGATGAGAACCGTGGACGAAGCCGTCGTTAGTCCACATCCCCAAGAATCGGTTGTACAAACAATACCGATAGTCAATCAGATGGATAAGGACATTAAAGCCGTACAGACAGATGTGGCGTTCCTAAAAGAAATAGTCTTCAAAATGGCGCAGGCAGTGGATTATTTCCCGTACTTCACAAAGAAAGCCATTGAAGAACACCAAACCGAATCCGTGATGGCGGCTATTCGCCGTGCGGCTACAGGACCTGCCAAAGACCTTGTGCGCGAACTCAATCTACAAGATGCGTTAGGCTATATTGATATTCTTAACGTCAATTCAACGGAACTATACAATACCCTTAGTCGGTTCCTCACAGTTCCCTACGATATACGTAATTTCCGCAAATATAGGCATTAGAGTTCCGTTCTAGTTCCTTTCGACCTGCACTTTTTGTGTGGGTCGTTTTTTTTATATACTTTTGCATCCGAATTCAACAGTCAACCGGCTGGGCCCAGCCATAATTTTAACAATCCGGCTACCGGCGACCGGCAACAGGCAACCGGTGGTCCAAAACAAAGTTTTTATTATGGCACAATTAAATTCTGTGGTTACTGCTTCTTCCCTTAAAAGCAATGATGGCCAAGTGGCCGAGTACATGATCAAGAAAGAGCTGTTTCTTGCTGTCTCGTTCGTTCTTCGTGACCCCTCCATGCGGCGGCGGTCCCAACTCTATCATGATTTGGGTGATAACTTGCTGAAAAAGTTACACGTGAAGGCTCCTAATCACCCGAAAGCGCACCGAACCCGACTGATTTGTAAGTTCGACGAGAACCTAACGGATTTTCAAAATATCCGTCAATATCGCGAACTTATCAAGCAAGCCTTTGGACCTAAATGTAGGTACTGCGTTCAAGCTTATCGTCGAACCGTAGAACTCGTGTAAAGGAGGTCGGTATGAGTAGTAAACTGGATATAGCACGGCAATACGTGCTTGAAAACTACAACAACGGTGCTGACTTCCGGTGGGATATGCTGTCACGGAAACTGCAAATCGCAGTTTCCGGACAGTGGCAAGACATGGACACCCGCAAAATCAATTCGATAGCTTGCGCTTGCGCTACGGAGCGTCAGACGAACGTCACTGACCGCGAGGTGCGTATCGTCCTCAACTCCGAGGACATACCTGCCGTCAACCCCCTACGCGACTACGTCTATCACCTTGACGAGTACAACCCCAATGACCATAACGGTCACTCGTGGATTGACTGGCTCAGCGACCAAGTGAAGGTTAAAGGCGAAGAGGAGGATGGCAACAAGACACAGGCAGATGCGCAGCAGTGGTGGCGATACTGCTTTAAGAAGTGGTTCGTGGCAATGGTGGCGAGTTGGATGTACGACGAGGTGGTTAATCAGCAAGTACTCGTGCTCATTGGCAAGCAGGGTATCTACAAGACAACGTGGCTGGAACACCTCATGCCCCCTTGCCTCCGCGCTTACTGCACGAAGATGGCCAACGTGCGCGATCTTAATAAAGACGAGCGCATGCGTATAGCCGAGTTCGGACTTATCAACCTCGACGAGATAGACTCGATGTCCGACAAGGAACTGAACCAACTCAAGTCTATCATCACCTCGTCTGATGTGAACGAGCGTGCCGCCTATGGTTATACGAAGGAGCGCCGTATCCGTATCGCGTCCTTCTGCGCCTCCGGTAATAAGCGTGAGTTCCTCACTGACCAGACGGGTAACCGCAGGTGGTTGCCCTTTGAAGTGGAGAGCATAGAGAGTCCGTACCTCTATGGTAATAGTTTTCCCTATGAGCAGATATACGCGGAGGCGTTGTACTTGTTGCGCAATGGGTTCGAGTACTGGTTTGAGTTAGAGGAGATAGAGGCGATGGAGAGCCATGTGGAGTCGTTCCACGTGGAGAGTAATGAGGAGCAACTGCTGCCCGTTTATTTCCAACCTGCCAATCCCGGCGATGCAGGGGCGGTGTTTATGACTACGGCAGAAATATCGGCAATGCTGGTTAGTTATGGGAATATAAGGAAGCCGCTGGCTCTAAACAAATTAAGTACCATTCTGCGTAAATCAGGATATACACCGCGTATGGCTCATGGAGGACGGCATGGATTCGTAGTCTATATACACCAAGACCTCGACCAACAAAGGAAAGCGGACGCACGAGAAGCAAAAGAAGATGGTGTAGATGGTGTAGGTGGTGTAGATATTTTCTAATACTACCTACGCGCGGGTGGGGATATAGAATGATGTACACCATCTACACCATCTACACCCTAAACACCCCTCGCGGACGCTCGGGGAGCAGAACGGAAAAGCGGCGAAAGACTTTCGCCGAGAAAGGACAGGGTAATAAAGAAGCCCCCTAACCCTCTGAAGGGGGAAGGTTAGAGGTGAGAGGACGGCGCAAAGCGCCTACCGGTTAGAGGTGAGAGGACGGAACGAAAAAGCGCACATACAATGCACGCAGAAAGGACGGAACAAAAAACAAGCCCGCGGTTACGAGCCGCGGGGGAGAGACACTAAAGCAATGCGACCAAAGGGAGCGCTGCAGCGCAGCAAAAGCGAGCGGCACAGAACGGAAAAGGCGGCTGCAAAAATGCAGCCGAAATGCACAACAATACAAGACCCGCATTAAATGCGGGGGAAAATGAACAAAAAATAGTAAAAATATGGAAGTTAATAATGAATTTATCAAAAAGAACGACCGATTGGTCAGAGTAATAGTTAAGCAATTCAAAGTAGTTGGAGAAGGGAAGAAAGACCTCATACAAGAGGGACGCATTGGTCTCATTGAAGCAGCCAAGAGGTATGACCCTAATATGGGGGTACAATTTGAGTCCTATGCCTCATGGTGGGTACGTAAGTATGTGCGAGAGTACATCATCCGCTATGGACAGACGGTTAGTCTGCCTTTCACCAACGAAGATATCTTCGACCACATCATAGAAGATGTAGATGCCGTGCTGTACGAGGAGGACGGCGACCCTATCACATTTGCGGACTGCCTGCCCGATGACACGGATACCGATGAGGAATGGGTGCAGCAACAACAGCTTGACCGCTTGCACAAGGCAATACAAGGATTACCCATGCGCGAGCAAGAAATCATTGGGCAGAGATATGGTATTGACTGCGATGCCGTGCCGATGAAAGAGGTGGCACGGAGAGTGGGGTTGTCGTATGATAGGGTGAAGAAAATTCACGCGAAATGCGTGAAAAAGTTGAAAGAAAACTTGAAATAGCATGCAAAAGGAAGAAAAATTTGTATATGTCAAAAAAAAGTTGTACCTTTGCACACGTTTTATGAAAGCAAAAAATAAATATGGTCAGTACTTTACAGAAGAAGTGATTGCAGATTTTATGACATCACTCATTTCTCACCCTAAAAAAAGCACTGTTTTAGAACCTTCATGTGGAAAAGGTGTATTTCTAAAGACACTTAGCGAACATGGTTTTGATCAAGTGTCTGCCTATGAGATTGACACTAATTTAGCTCGGGAATATTCTTGTATAAGATATGAAAGTTTTATTTCTTCTCCCCTCTCGGAGAAGTTTGATATCATTATTGGCAATCCACCGTATGTTAGATGGAAAAATTTGGAGGAAGAGCTTAAAACAGAATTGCAGGGAAATACATTGTGGAATAAATACTTTAATAGTCTTTGCGATTATTTATTTATCTTCATCCTAAAAAGTATTGAACAATTAAATGATCAAGGGGAACTAATTTTTATTTGCTCAGATTATTGGATGAATACCACTCATTCACGTTCTTTACGAAATTACATGTGTTCTCATGGATATTTTGAAAGCATATATCATTTCAAAGAGGCACCACTATTTGAAAAAGTTACAGCATCGTTTGTGATTTTCAAGTATATCAAATCTGCTCAACGAGAGAAGACGATTCATCTATATTCCTACAACAAAAAAGGGAAACCTCAAAAACAAGAATTATTAGATGGCACATGTTTTGATGTTCTAGAAATACCACAATTTGAACCGAATCGGCGATGGCTGTTGGCAACCGAGCATTCGCTACAAGCATTGAATGCATTTGAAAGTGCGTGTCAAAAACAATGTGATTTGTATGGTACTACAGATTTACACAGATTAGGAGATGTTTGTGATATTGGCAATGGAATGGTATCTGGCTTAGACGCTGCATTTAAAGTCAATAAAGAAGAAATATCTACCTTTAACGAGGAAGAAATGCAATGCTTAATAAATGTGTTAAAAGCAAAAAATTTGGAGCAATTTGCCTACTCTACAACCGAACAATATATTTATATACAACCTAATTTGACGCGGGAAGAATTTGAACGATTATATCCCAACTTTGTTGTACATTTCTCTCCTTTTATCACAGATTTGAACAAACGGTATAATTACGGAAAAAATCTACATTATTGGGAGTTTGCTTTCCCTCGTAGTAAAGCATTGTTTGAAAGAAAAAGTCCGAAGATTTTTATCCCTTGTAAAGAACGTATTTCTCACAAGAAATATTTCCGTTTTTGCTATTCACCAGCAGGATATTATCCTCTGCAAGATGTTACGGGCATTGTGCGCAAGACAAATTGTAGAGAATCTGTAGAATATATTTTGGCTTACCTTAATAATGAACGTGTATTTAATTGGTTAAGATACAATGGAATCGTTAAAGGGGAGATAGTTGAGTTCTCAGAGGCTCCTATTGCGAATATTCCTTTTTTACGAATAAATTGGAACAATGTACAAGAAGTTTTAATACATGAGCAAATTACCCATGAAACTTATCAGCTATTGCAAGATAATAACAAAATACATCAGGAAAAAATTAATGAACTATTTAATATTTTGTTCTATGAAAAAAGTAGATTATCATGTCATTCTTTCCCGGATGATAGATGTTACAGTTGAAAGACCGAATAAAAAATCTGACGGAACTTTATCGGGACATGCAGCAGGAGAACCTTTCGAGAAATGTGTCTACCAGCATCTCAAAGAACTCTATCCTAAATCAATCTTCAAACAATTCGAATATCTTAACGATTTGTATTTGAAACATCCTAAAGTTATTTCAGTGCAAGATCGTTATGCTCTCCTTGATTCTCCAACTGCTTTGTTTTTGTTAAGTAGAGGAGATAAAGCCACAAAAAATTGGTCTCCAGAAAATGTCTTTGAAGAAAAGCAAAATGACACGGCTGACATCATGTTCTATAATAACAAATACTACGATTTGATTGATGTCAAAACTCGTAATAAGAGTAAAGATGCGCAACCGCCAAATATTATTTCAGCATACAAATTGGCTCAAGCGTGTGCTTGCATGATTGATAATAAAGAATACGATAATCTTGACATTAACTATATAGAAATTGATTGGATAGAGGAAAATAATAATCTAAAATGTGTTTGCGCGCACCACGCCTCTTTGTTTAATGCCTCTCCGAAAACTCTGTATATCAATTGGGCAGCAGGTATGCAAATTCAATTTCATGTATCAGATTTAGACCAAACATGGAAGAAATCACGTAAAGAATGGGCACATTCATATATAAAGGTGTTTGTGGAAAGTGCTCGACATCGTTGTAAAAGAATGGAAGAGATGTATATTAAGCCATTCTTAAAATACATCTAATTTCATTTTTGGACAATCATCACAACTACTGATTTTAAGAGATAAATTTTTAATTCTACACCGCTTTTCGAAAGAAGGCGGTGTTTTTTTTACCTTTTTGCAAAAAATGTAACCCCTTTTTGGAAAAAGTTCGTAATCAGAATAATAGAGAGGATTAAAAGTTGAAAGTTGAAAGTTTAAAGAAGCCGACTAGTAGAAGAGTGGAAAGTTTGAAAGTAAAATGAGGGGTTGGAGGGGGTCAAGAGAGTGTCGAGAGAGTGTCGACCGAGTGTCGGCCTCGCGAGAGGCAAAAAAGAGAGTTAAAAGACCGATGAAAGATAGATTAAATACAGGGTAAATGGAGGTGGAAAAGCGCGACCAAAGGAACAAAAAGAAACGCGCATATAATGTGCGCAGAATGGACAGAACATATCGGCGATAATATCGCCGGCTAAGTAAACAATAATTATTAACCAATTAAAAACCTAAACTTTAAC
>JAKSNF010000028.1 GCA_024400115.1 Paludibacteraceae bacterium
GCTCCGGCTCCCAAAACCGCTCCTGCTCCGGCTCCCAAAACCGCTCCTGCTCCGGTTTCCAAACCCGCCTCTGCTTCGGTTTCTACTACCAAACCGGCTCCCATCCCGACAATGCCATCAATACCCTCTATCAAATTGCCAACAGCTGAAGATAAGCAACAGGGTATGGTAAATAAACAACAGGATTCAGTCCCTCAAACTTCCAACGGGACGGCTGCTGCCCCTTTTACGGAAGACCAGTTCTATGACGCGTGGGCTGGTCTAAGATCAATCTTTAAGGATGAAGCGCGTCTATTGGCGGTGCTGAGTGAATATCGCCCTAAATTGGTGGACGAGACTTTATGTGTACTGGAATTAGCGAATCCTTGGCAACGAGACGAGTTTAAGAAATTCGGCAGTCTGGTGATGAACCATATGCGCCAGACATTGCATAATGATAAGTTACAACTCAAACTGGAGGTTGCAGCCATTGATAAATCGAAGATTGCTTATACTGCCGAAGAGAAATATAAACTATTGGTTGAAACTCATCCTGCCTTACAGACAATGAAAGAAAAATTGAATTTGTTACTCGAATAATGGTTGATTTGAAGGCATATTTGCCCACCACCAAGAAGGAAATGCAACTTCGCGGTTGGGATGAGGTAGATGTCATTCTCTTTTCAGGGGATGCATATATTGACCATCCCGCTTTTGGAGCCGCCGTTATTGGTCGTGTGTTAGAGCATGCAGGGTATAAGGTAGCGTTAGTTCCGCAACCCGATTGGCGTGGAGATCATCGCGATTTTACCAAATTAGGACGTCCACGTCTTTTCTTTGGCGTTACATCCGGCTCCTTGGATTCAATGGTCAATCATTATACTGCGGCTAAGCGTTTGCGTTCAGATGATGCTTATACACCTGAGGGTAGGGCAGGAGCAAGACCCGATTATTGCACCATTACCTACTGCAAGATCTTAAGGGAGCATTTCCCAGATGTCCCAATAGTGATAGGGGGAATAGAAGCCTCTATGAGAAGATTCAGTCATTATGATTATTGGTCGGATAAACTGATGCCTTCTATTCTTGTGGATTCAACAGCAGATTTGCTTATCTATGGTGCCGGAGAAAAGGCAATTCTTGAAGTTGCTCAACGAGGCATTCAACATGATATACCGCAAACGGCCTATCTTTCATCCGCAGGCGAAATATCGGAGTCGCCGGAGCGACCAGCGCAGCGGTCCAACAGCGATAGCGGTCCTTCAGCCGAAGGCGGTCTTATCACACTCTGTTCTTATGAACAAGAGTGCTCTTCTTTACGCGCGCACGCAGAGAATTTCCGCATAATTGAGACCGAATCAAATAAGATTCATCCTTCTACACTTGTTCAACCGACTGGGGAACAAATGGTGGTTGCTAATCCTCCTTATCCAACGATGACAACCGAAGAATTAGATGCTATCTACGATCTGCCCTTCCAATATATGCCTCATCCTAAATATAAGGACAAACGTATTCCCGCTTATGAAATGATTCGTTTCTCTGTTTGTATGCATCGTGGCTGTTTTGGAGGGTGCTCCTTCTGTACTATCTCTGCGCATCAGGGAAAACAGATTACTTCCCGCTCAAAGGATTCTATTCTAAGACAGATAGAGAAAATCAGTACTCTTCCTGAGTGGAGAGGAAACCTTTCCGATTTAGGTGGCCCTTCGGCAAATATGTATTCCATGCATGGGAAAGACTTATCTTTGTGCGAAAAATGTGCTCGTCCGTCTTGCTTACAACCTGCTATATGTAAGAACCTTAATAAAGACTTTGGTCCGCTGCTCGATATTTATCGTTCAGTGGATAAACTGCCTTATATCCGTCATTCGTACGTGGGAAGTGGTATCCGATACGATTTGATGAACGAAGAATATGGTCGTGAACTCATCACTAAACATGTATCGGGACGTTTGAAAGTGGCTCCCGAACACACCTCCGAATCGGTACTCAAACTCATGCGAAAGCCCTCGTGGGAACATTTTATGCGTTTTAGAGAGTTCTTCCTAAAAGTGAATGACGAAGCAGGACTGAATCTGCAACTAATTCCATATTTTATTTCATCTCACCCGGGTTGTACACAGCGAGACATGACCAATTTGGCTGATTGGACGCGTAAAATGCATTATCATCCGGAGCAAGTGCAAGATTTTACACCTACGCCCATGACGTTGAGCACAACAATGTTCTTTACAGGACTCAATCCTTATACAATGGAGCCCGTTTACGTGGCTCGCAAGAAAGAAGAAAAACAAGCACAACGAAACCAGTTCTTCTGGTATAAACATAACAAAAAATGAAAAAGAAATACGTCATCAATCCAGAAACGCTCGCTTTGGAGCGTGAACAATACGGATTCAAATATTGGTTACAACGCTCGGGATGGTATTTACTCGGCGGTATGTGTATTGGTTTATTGTTCTTCTTCCTGTTTTTCAGTATCTTCCCATCTCCTAAAGAGAAGCAACTGCAACAACAGAATAGTAACCTCTCTGCCCAATTGGAGATGTTAGAGCAGCAAATGGACCAAATGCAAGTGGTGCTCTTAGACCTCAGTCAACGCGATGATAACCTCTATCGTGTTATTTTAGGTGCCGAACCTGTTCCGCTTAGTGTGCGTCAAGGGGCTACTCACAAGATGACATATTACGAGAACATAGCCGCTATGACCAACTCTCAATTGGCCGCTGACTTGACTCAGAAATTAGACTTGCTGGAAAAGGAACTTTACGTGCAAGCCAAATCATATGATCAAGTTCTTGAGATGACTAAGAATAAAGAAATCCGCTTGGAAAATATACCGGCTATCCAACCGGTACTCAACAAAGATCTCACGCGTGTGGCTTCTGGTTACGGATGGCGTATTCACCCCATCTATCACACAAGGAAATTTCACCAAGGAATGGACTTCTCTGCGCCTGTCGGAACAGAAATTTTTGCAACAGGAAATGCTACCGTTACTTTTGTCGGTTGGAAACAAGGCTACGGAAATGCCGTTATTCTTAATCATGGCTTTGGCTACGAAACATTATATGCTCACTGTCATAAAAACCTTGTCCGAGTAGGGCAAAAAGTAAAACGTGGAGACGTAATCGCTGTAGTGGGTAACACTGGCATGTCCACAGGACCTCACTTGCACTATGAAGTCCACTTCAATAAGAAAGTAGTCGATCCACGTAACTACTACTTTATAGACCTTAGTCCGGAGGAATATGACAAGATGATTCAACTGAGTAACAACTTCGGAGAAGCACTAGATTAAAAATTAAAAAGATATGTCAAGTCAAGAAATTCGTAAGTCCTTTTTAGACTTCATGGCCTCTAAGGGACACAAAGTGGTACCGTCGGCACCTATGGTAATCAAGGATGACCCAACCTTGATGTTTACCAATGCGGGAATGAACCCGTGGAAGGGGATAATATTGGGAAACGATCCTATCTTCGCTCCCCGTGTAGCAGATAGTCAGAAATGTCTCCGTGTGAGCGGAAAACATAATGACCTTGAGGAAGTGGGACACGATACGTATCACCACACCATGTTCGAAATGCTCGGAAACTGGTCTTTTGGCGATTATTTCAAAGCCGAAGCTATCGATTTTGCGTGGGAGTATATCGTGGATGTACTACATATTAATCCCGCTAATCTGTACGCTACTGTTTTTGAGGGAAGTTCGGAGGAAGGTCTCGAACGCGATAATGAAGCTGCTGCTATCTGGGAAAAACACCTTCCTAAGGATCACATCCTTAATGGTAATAAACACGACAATTTCTGGGAAATGGGTGATACCGGACCTTGCGGACCTTGTTCGGAGATTCATGTGGATAGTCGCTCGCAGGAGGAAAAAGACCAAGTACCCGGACGCGAACTCGTTAACAAAGACCACCCGCAAGTGATTGAAATTTGGAATCTCGTTTTCATGCAGTATAACCGTAAAGCCGATGGTAGTCTTGAAGAATTACCTAACAAAGTAATAGACACCGGAATGGGCTTTGAACGCCTCGTTCGTACCCTGCAAGGAAAGCAAAGTAACTACGATACCGATGTCTTCCAACCCATGCTCAAGAAAATTGGTCAGATTTGTGGCTGTGAATATGGTAAGGACGAAAAAACGGATGTGGCTATGCGTGTTATCGCTGACCATATACGCACTATCTCCTTCGCTATCACTGATGGACAACTACCTTCCAACGAGAAAGCTGGTTATGTCATCCGTCGTATCCTTCGTCGCGCTGTGCGTTACGGATATACTTTCCTTAATCAACGGGAAGCGTTCCTCTATAAACTCGTTCCTCAACTGATCGAAGATATGGGAGCGGCTTATCCGGAACTAATTAAGATGCAAAATCAAATAACGCCCGTCATCAAAGCCGAAGAGGAAGCTTTCTTACGTACGCTTGATAAGGGTATATCGCTTCTGGATAAACTGATGTCGGATGCTAAGAAAGCCGGTAAAACAGAGATATCGGGTGTGGATGTCTTCACGCTCAAGGATACGTATGGTTTCCCGCTTGACCTTACCGAACTCATCCTACGTGAGAATAGTTTTACCACTAACGAGGAGGAATATAACAAAGCTTTGGCGCACCAAAAAGAGATGGGCCGCTCTGCTAATAAACAAGACTTAGGTGACTGGGTTGTGCTCGAAGAGGGCGAAACCGAGTTTGTGGGTTACGATCAACTCAAGTGCGAAACTCAAATCCTCAAGTACCGTAAGGTTAGCCAAAAAGGACAAGACTTCTATCAAATTGTTCTTTCCAAAACACCCTTCTACGCAGAAATGGGTGGTGAAGTAGGCGATACTGGTGGATTATATAATGCCAATGGTGAATTGTTATTGTCTATTGTGGATACTAAACGAGAAAATGGCGTTTCTATGCACATCACTCTTGACAATCCACAATCCACCATCCACCATCCACAACTTATCGCCATCGTTGATGGCGCTCGCCGTCAAGCTATTGCTTGTAACCACTCGGCTACCCACCTCGTGCATTATGCTCTGCGTGAGGTTTTAGGTAAACATGTGGAGCAAAAAGGCTCTCTCGTTACGCCTCAAAGCCTGCGTTTTGACTTCTCGCACTTCCAAAAAGTAACCGACGAAGAACTGCGTCAAGTGGAACAACTGGCAAATGAACTCATTCGTCAAAACTATCCTTTAGAAGAAAGTCGTCATACGCCCATAGCAAAGGCAAAAGAGATGGGAGCAATGGCTCTCTTTGGAGAGAAATATGGTGACGACGTACGCGTCATTAAGTATGGTCCCAGCATAGAATTATGCGGTGGTTGCCACGTTTCAAGTACTGGTCGTATTGGTTCGGTGCGTATCATTATGGAAACGAGTGTCGCTGCCGGTGTACGACGCATAGAAGCCGTTACGGCGAAGGTGGCAGAGAACCTATATAATGAGGAAGCGGATACTTTAAAAGCCGCTAAACTGGCGTTTAATAATACCAAGGACTTGCTCGGCTCCATTGCTAAACTGCAAGAGGAAAACGCATCTCTCAAAAAACAATTAGAGGAGATGCAAGCCCGTGAGAATGCCAATAAAGCCAAGGAACTGCTATCTAAAGTGGAGACAATAGGCTCCAATAAGATTCTCAAACTGACGGGTGAATATCCATCCACTTTTGCGCGTGATATGGTGCCTACACTTCAAGCGCAGTTTGATAATGAGCGTTTCGCACTCGTGGCAGCCACGCAATGTGAGGGCAAACCGAGTCTGACCGTTTACCTCAGTAAACCCCTTATCGCTGAAGGTAAGAGCGCCGGTGCGCTCATCAAAGCGGCCGCTCAATTCATCCAAGGTGGCGGTGGTGGACAAGCCATGCTCGCTACTGCCGGCGGACGTAATGCGGCAGGACTGAATCAAGCATTAGAGACTATTTTAGACGCACTGAAATGACTTTTGTAGATAAGTTTCAATCTCATTTGCCAAGCAGCAAAATGCCGTCTATGGTTCGTAAACCGCTGCGTTTCTTCTTTGTGGGCACGATTGGCACGTTTGTGCAAACGGGTTTCTTCTTGTTGCTCATGCTTTGTCTTGGTCAGCCGGAGAAGAATTCGTTGTTATACTACGTGGCATTTATAGGTGGTTTCATTTTGGAGATGATTCCGAACTATTTCTGCATGTCCTTCTATACCTTTGGAGCAATGCCGAATAAGAAGAATGAATGGGGTTTTATATTGGCACGTGGTATAAACTTAGTCATGCAATTGGTAGTACTACCGTTGATGATTTTGTGGCTACCGACAGTGTCGGACGCTATTCTCAGTCCAATTGTTATTTTTATTGCAGGAATTATCAACTTCGTCATACAGTGGCTCTTTTTCAAATCCACCAAGCCCAAAAACTAACCAACACTCCACAATCCACATGATTTACAAGGCACATCTTATTGACACTCCGACACCGGATCAGTTTAGAATCATCCCCAATGGATACATCCATGTCAATGATCATGGCATCATTGAGGGTGTTTATCAAACTCTTCCTGCGTCATTGACCTCTGAACCGATTACCGATTTCGGTGACCAGTTACTTATTCCTGCTTTTTACGATCTGCATGTCCATGCTCCGCAGTATCGTAATATGGGTCTGGCGCTCGACTTGCCTCTCTTGCCGTGGTTGCAAACCTACACTTTCCCGGAGGAGAGTAAGTTCAGTGATCTTCACTATGCAGAGCGTATCTACCGCCGTTTTGTACATGAGTTATGGATGCAAGGTACCATGCGTGCCTCTATTTTTGGTACAGTCCATATTCCCGCTACCCAACTATTGATGAAACTGTTGGATGAAGCCGGATTGGGGGCTTATGTGGGTTTAGTCGGAATGAACCGCGATTGCCCGGAAGGTCTGACTAATACATTAGAAGACTTGGAGGAGTTCTATAAACAGCCGGGTACAGAACGAGTTAAGCCGATTATTACGCCGCGTTTCATTCCTTCTTGTACAAGAGAGATGTTGCAACGTTTAGGCGAATTGGCGAAAAAATATAATTTACCGGTGCAGAGCCATCTGAGTGAGAATAGAAATGAAATACGTTTGGTGCATAAACTCATGCCTGAAGTGCTTACTTATGGAGACGGATACCTCAAATACGGATTATGGGGACAGACACCTACACTCATGGCGCATTGCTGTCATTCCCGTGGTCGTGAATTACGCTTACTTAAGAAATATGATGTAATTGTAGTGCATTGCCCAACTTCTAACTGCAATCTGGGGTCGGGGGCGGCTCCAATACGGCGTTTCTTGAAGAAAGGGATTCGTGTCACTTTGGGAACAGATGTGAGCGGAGGACATAACGCATCCATGTTGCGCGTTATGCAATATACCTTACAAACGAGTAAACTCTACCAAACCTTCTCACTCTTGAAGGAACCGGCATTAAAAGTCAGCGAAGCCTTCTATTTGGCAACCAAATCGGGAGGTTCGTTCTTTGGCAAATGCGGTAGTTTTGAACAAGGATATGAGTTTGACGCTTTGGTGGTGAA
Organism: Paludibacteraceae bacterium; assembly: GCA_024400115.1. Lineage (GTDB taxonomy): Bacteria > Bacteroidota > Bacteroidia > Bacteroidales > Paludibacteraceae > Colicola. The sequence continues at coordinate 7,517 of JAKSNF010000028.1, forward strand.
TGACGCATACCTAAATGCAGAGAAATATACTTTGCCACAACGAATAGAACGCTATATCTTTATTGGAGACGATCGCGATATCAAACATCGCTTCTGCGCCGGTAAAGAACTGGCAGAGCCCTCGCTAACTTAGTAAAATGAAAGAGATTATAATGCCTTCGGGCAAAAAATTGAGTTGGTACTTGGCAGCCGAGGAATACCTCGCCAAGAACATAACGGAAGAAATCATCTTCTTTTGGAAGGTGCCACCTACTGTTATCTTCGGTCGTCACCAAGTCATGGAGAACGAAGTTAACCTCACTTACTGCCGTGAACATAACGTTGTGCTTGTTCGCCGTAAGAGTGGGGGAGGATGCGTTTATGCTGACGAGGGTAACCTCATGACATCCTACCTCTCGCCTTCTACGCACTCAGAATCGGTCTTTCAACATTATCTCGATTTAATGGCAGGGGCTTTGCAACGACTCGGTCTTTCTACCGTCAAAACAGAGCATAATGATATATTAGTCATCACTAATCCACCATCCTCCATGGCCGGAACGGCGCACAAAATCAGCGGCAACGCTTGCTACGCCTTGCCCACGGGTACGATTGTGCATGGAACCTTGTTGTATGATGTTGATTTTGAGGCATTGCAACAGGCTATCACGCCGGATCATGATAAACTGGCTAAACATGGCGTTGAATCGGTTCGTCAACGGGTAATCAATATCAAACCGCTCCTTGGATCTTCGTTTCAAGACCGCGATACAGAGTATTTAAAATGTCAACTAAGCCAACTACTTTGTCAAACGACAGGGGCGTTGACGCCGCAAGATATAGAAGAAATAGATGCAATCGAACGAGAAAACTATTAAGGCCTACGCTACGGGAGCTATCTTAGCGATAACTGACTGGCTGACCGTCATCCCTTGGATAAGAATATTGGGTTTATTCTCCACCAAGGGGTATCGCCTTGCTTATACCGACCGTAAGGCGGTGGAGGAGGATATACGTAAAGGGGCAGTCTTCTTGACTAATCATCGGGATATAATCATGGATCCCGCTTTCCTATCCATGTTATTACGTGAGCGATATTGTATTCGTCCTTTTATGGGTATCGGTAATAACCTTTTCGGCAAGTGGTGGATTGAACCCTTTGTTCGTTTCAACCGCTGTTTTGTGGTTCTTAGAGGGGGTACGCCACGCGAGTTGCTGCAACATTCGCAGGTCTTAGCGTCTTACATACATAAACTGCGTGCCCGAGGTAAGTCCATCTGGCTGGCACAACGTGAAGGAAGAGCTAAGGATGGTAACGACCTCACCCAACCCGCTGTACTGAAGATGCTCACCATGGGACAGGATAATTTTATTGAAGCTATACGAGCCTTGAATATCTGTCCTGTCAGCCTCAATTATGAGTATGACCCTTGCGATTATCTCAAGGCGGCGGAGTTCCAACTCAAACGAGACAACCCCGATTGGAAGAAAACCAAGCAAGACGATATCTTATCTATGGAGACAGGTATCTGTGGTAAAAAGGGTAGGGTTGTCTTCCGTATGACACCCTCCATCAACCGCTGGCTGGATACGGTGGATTTGAGTTCATTACCGCATAACGCACAAGTGGAGGCTGTGGCGAAACAGATAGATAAGCAGATACATGCTGCCTACGAGATTTATCCTCGTGGCACGGAATTTGAGGCCTATTTGCAAAACCAATTATCAAAGGTCACTATCCCCAATAAGGATATTACCTTTCTTAACGAAAAAATACACGAGATGTACACCAACCCAATCAAGAATCACCACCTCGCTTGTGATACATAACTCCCTCCCGCTCGTCGGGGCGAAGCGTCGCCCCTTGCCGCGGGGCGCTCCTTCCCGCTTCGAGCACGACCTCTTTTCCGCTGCGTTGCGGAGTAGTAGTCTCGCTACTTCAAAATGTACGCTCGTACTACCACTCCGTCCTCGCGGTAGCGTCTAAGGCCGCTGGTCGTGATAAAATAGTTTAGAGGTGCAGACGTAACATATCTCATCTGCGTAATTAAAGAGCGCAAACCGCAAGACATATATCATCTGCGAGAGATAAAAAAAGTTCTGTGAGAGATAAAAAAACAAATCAATATGAAACGTGCTATTTTTCCCGGGTCCTTTGACCCCTTCACCATCGGTCACGACGACATCGTTCAACGTGGCCTCCAACTCTTTGACGAAATAATCATCGGTATTGGCCGCAATAGCGTTAAGAACGAGACTTTTCCTATCAGAGAACGCGAAGCGGCTATTAAGAAGATTTATGCCGATAACCCTAAAGTAAAAGTCTTGATATATGACGGCTTGACGGTTGATTTTGCTAAGGCGCAGAATGCTCATTTCATCCTCCGCGGAATACGTGGAATGTCTGATTTTGAATACGAGCGTAATCTGGCGGAGGCTAATCAACATCTGGGAGGTATAGAGACTATTCTGCTTTATACTCGTCCGGAATTGGCATATGTGTCTTCCACCCTCGTGCGTGATTTATGCCGTTATAACCAAGACGTCTCTTCCTTCGTTCCTAATAATAAGAAATTGTAGTTTATAGTTGAAAGTTTAAAGTTGAAAGATGTTGAAAAGTTTTAAGTTTAACATTGGCTTATGGTTGGTAGTGCTACTATCCACTATCCACAATAGCCCTTTGGGCGCACTATCCACTTTTGCCGCCGATCGCACCTTCACTATCGACAAGAACTTAAATATCTATTATGATGTGATGCGTCAGATAGACATGAATTATGTCGATACCCTCAATTATAAGGACTTGACCGAGACGGCTATCAACGCTATGCTCAAGAAGATAGACCCTTATACCATCTATTATCCTAAATCGAAGGACGATGAACTCAAGATGATGACCACCGGTAAGTATGGTGGCATTGGAGCCATGATTCAGCAGCGTCAGGTAGGGAAGAACAAGGACGTTATTACCATCATTGCCGACCCCTATGAGGGCAAACCCGCTCAACGTAATGGCATTATGGCAGGCGACCGTATCCTTGCCGTTGATGGTTGGGATACGAAAGACCATACGGTGGATGAGGTGTCTAACCACCTGCGCGGTGTGCCCGGTACTCCCATCACGCTTAAATTGCAAAGGGAAGGCGTTAAAAAACCATTTGAAGTCTCTTTCCTTCGAGAGGAAGTGCATATCGATCCCATTGATTATAGCGCACTCTTTCAAGACACAATTGCTTATATTTGCCTTCGTGAGTTCACTTCCGGTTGTGCCAACGACTTTGTTTGTACGCTCAATACGCTCGTTCAACAAGGCGCTACACGCCTTATCTTTGACCTCCGAGGTAATGGCGGCGGTCTCGTTGAGGAAGCCCTTAATATCGTTTCAAACTTTGTAGATAAGGGTACCGAAGTCGTTTCTACCAGAGGCAAACTGCGTGAGTTTAATCGTACTTATGTCACTTCCTCTTATCCCATCTATCGCGATATGCCATTAACCATACTCGTTGATGCCAATTCGGCTTCTGCCAGTGAGATTGTGAGTGGTAGTTTGCAAGACTTGCATCGGGCTACTCTCATTGGTGAACGCACCTTTGGTAAAGGACTGGTTCAGAACCTCCGTCCCGTGGCGTATGATGGCTATCTAAAGGTCACTACGTCTAAGTATTACTTACCTTCCGGCCGTTGTATTCAGGCCATCGACTATGCCGAACGACAGAAAGGAAAAACGCTGCATAAGGACACCGCAGGAGGCATATTACCGGATATCGTGATAGCCGATAGCCAAAAGGTGGATATAACCTACACCTTATATATAAAAAATATGTTCTTTGATTATGCTACCCGTTATCGCTTACAGCATGAATCAATCGTGCCCGAACCGCAGTTTGAAGTCACGGATTCTATCTTAGAGGATTTCTGTGCTTTCTTAGATGAGAAAGAATTTACCTATGAAACGGAAACGAGCAAGTATCTAAAGGACGTTATCAAAATGGCGGAGCACGAGGACTTAGATAGCGCTACTATTGCCCAACTCAAGGCTTTTGAACCCGCTTTAACTCCTAATTTCCGTGATGCGATTGAGCGGCATAAGGACGAAGTTAAGTCTTTCTTAGGCTCCGAGATTATTTCGCGTTATTATTACCAAAAAGGAAAGTTTGCTTTCATGCTCCGTGACGACAAAGTCCTCAAGAAGGCCTTAGAATACTAAACACAATCCACAATCCACAATCCACAAAATGAAAAAGTTTACATTATTCATGGTTGCTATATGCAGCCTCAGTCTTGCGGCTCAAGAGCCTGCAACAGTTGATTCAACCGCCAAGGATAGCGGTTTCGTGTTCACAACGGTCGATAGCGTAGCTATCACCTCTATCAAAGACCAGCACCGCTCCGGCACTTGTTGGGCTTTCTCTACTATCGGTTTCATTGAATCCGAGCTCCTTCGTATGGGTAAGGGTGTTTATGACCTTTCAGAGATGTTCGTTGTCAGCAAGACCATGATGGATCGTGCTGAGTATTGTGTGCGTATGTACGGCGATGCCAAATGGGCTGCCGGAGGTAGCGCTTATGATGTTATCTACTGCATGAAGAACTATGGCCTGGTTCCCCAATCGGCTATGTATGGTATGCGCTATGGTATCACCCCTGCTGACACCCTGCCTGTGCATGGCGAGTTAGTGGCTGTCGCTCGCGGTTTCTTGGAGGGTTTATACAAACAAAAAACACTCACTCCCGTTTGGAAAGAGGCTTTCCAGTCCATCTATGACACTTATTTAGGCAAATGCCCCGAGACCTTTGAGTATGAGGGCAAGACCTATACGCCTCAATCGTTCGTTCAGTCCCTCGGTCTTAATGCCGACGATTATGTATCGATCACTTCTTACACCCACCATCCTTTCTATACTCGCTTTGCTTTGGAAGTGCCCGATAACTGGCGTATGGATCAGATGTATAATGTTCCTATGGAGGACATGATGCGCATTATTGATAACGCTATCGCCAATGGTTATACCATGGCGTGGGGTGCAGATGTTAGTGAGAACGGCTTCACGCGCAAGGGTATAGGTGTGGTGCCCGATGAGGATAACGGAGCAGACTTAACGGGTTCGGATATGGCTAAGTGGCTCAATATGTCCACCGATAAGAAGAAGGAGAAACTGACGGAGAAACCGCTGCCCGAGAAGACCATCACGCAAGAGATGCGTCAGATTGCTTTTGATACTTGGGGAACGACGGACGACCACGGTTTGCAGATTTTCGGAACGGCAAAGGATCAGAACGGCAAGAAGTATTACATGGTTAAGAACTCTTGGGGTGCCGTAAAGAGCAATTATAAGGGTATATGGTATATCTCCGAGGCTTTCATGCAGTATAAGACCAACGACATCCTCGTTCATAAGAACGCTATCCCGAAGGACATTCGCAAGAAACTCGGTCTCTAACCACCATCCACCATAATGAATCAATCAGCAATATATAACGCCTATTACCACGGTCACCATAAAGGATTCTTCTTTTGGCTGCGTAATGCTCGTTCCATTGCTTTACCGCAGAGTCTTTTGCCTGCGATTTTGGCTGTTGTGTTATGCCTTCCGCCATCCTCAATAGCCATGCAAGGGGTGCACCATCCGCTATCCACCATTTCCGCTCTCTTGGCGGTCTTGGGGGTTGCTATCGGACATTTAGCCATGAACTTAGCGGACGATTATTACGATTATCGTCGAGACCCTCGCATCCGTTCTACCTTGTCTTCTATCTCTGTTCGGGCGAGGTTGGATAAGTGTACTTATATCAACAATGGTGATGCCACTCCCGAAGATCTGTTCCGAGCCATGGTTGTCTTTACACTCGTGGCAGGATTATGTGGAGTAGGGTGCGTTGTGGCTCAATTTATCTTGCATGGGGTAGAAGCCGCTTTAGCGGTTGTGTTTTATGCTGCCTTAGGATTGATTTTTGGATTAGGTTATTCGCGACGTCCCTTGGATTTGGCAATGAGAGGATTAGGGGAACCCACGGTGGGACTTATCTTTGGTCCGTTCTTGATGTTAGGGGTTCAGGCTGCTTGTACGGGAAGTCTTTTCTCGTGGCGGGTGATGGTTTTATCCCTTGCGATAGGATTGCTGGTGACTAATATCCTTTTTGTGCACTCGGTGATGGAAACGAAGGCGGATGAAGAGTTAGGTAAGATGACTTTAGCGCGAAAAATAAACAATAAGTCCCTCGAAGTAGTGGGGGTGGCGTTCTTTGGATTAGTGCCTTATATACTGATAGCCGTAGGGGTGCTCACCCGTTTATGGAGTGCTTGGTACTTGCTTTCGTTCATCACTATTCCGATGACTGTTTATTTGATTGTGTCCCTGTCGCGTTTCACGCGTGGTCTGCCAACGAACGATAATCCTCGTTGGTGGATGGGACCGATGCCGGAATTTCATCTTTTCCAAGAAGCTAAGATGGACTGGTTCCTTATTCGTTGGCTCTTAGCCCGTAATGTGGTGATGTATGTGTGCCTGATTATCATTATTGTTCAACTCGTTCTCTTTTTTATATGATGAAAATATCGCAATATATCTATCTTGGTTGGTGGTTTGTGCGTGCTCGCTTTTTTGGACGTCGCAAACCTCTCCAAACGGTACTTTTTATTACGGACAAGTGCAATCTTCAGTGCAAGCATTGTTCTGTTTATGGCATTACCGGAGGTAAACATCGCCCCTTTGCAGATATAGTCAAAGACTTGCAATGGGCATACGATGAAGGCTCGCGTTTTGTGGATATAGAAGGGGGTGAACCTACCTTGTATCGCGATGGCGATAAGAACCTCAATGATGTTATAGCCGCTGCGCGTGAAATCGGTTTCTTCTCCATCACCATCACGACGAATGCCCAACAAGACTTCTCTTGGGTTAATATGGATAGCCTCTGGGTGAGCATGGATGGAGTAGGGCAGTACCACGAACGCGTTCGTGGTGAAGGCACTTTTGCTCGCTTGGAAAAGAATATAGCGGCTTTTCATACAGCGCAGCGGTCTTTATTAACCGTCAACATGGTCGTCAATAGTCTTAATATCGATGGCTTGGAACAGGCACTCGAGTATGCTCATACGAATCCCGCTATTGATAAGATTGCCATCAACATGCACACGCCTTTTGCAGGAACCGAATCGTTGGCTCTGACGCAGGAACAGCGCGAACATGTTATTGATACCGTTTTGGCGTATAAGCGCAAGGGGTATAAGGTGATGAACTCTTATTCAGGATTAAAGAAAATGCGTCATGTAGAGAAATTAACTAACCGGTGTTGGGTCACTTCTTTCATCTATCCTAATGGTGCTCGTGGTTTCTGCGTGGGCCTCGAACCCCAACAACTACCCCAAACTCTAAACTCTAAACTCTCCACTCTCAACTCTATAACATACACTCCCACTGATTTATGCAAGCATTGTGGCTTCTGTATGTCGGGTGAGATGGCGTCGGTCTTCAATTTCTGTCCCGACACCCTCCTCGCCGGCCTCAGCCTACGTATGTAACTCCACCATCCACATGAATATCTACAAAGATCGCGGTAGCAAGTTCATCAGTTTTGCAGAACCGATAACCTCTGAAGACGAAGCCAAAGAGCGCATTGCGTGGTATAAGAAGAAGTATCACGATGCGCGTCATGTGTGTTACGCTTATCGCCTTGGTCCTAATCTATGGCGAACTAAGGACGATGGCGAACCTCATGGTACGGCGGGTGCGCCTATCTTGAGGGCTATTGATGCTGCCGGTCGGGATAATATATTAGTGGTGGTAGTGCGTTATTTTGGGGGTACATTATTGGGTACGGGTGGACTGATTGTTGCCTACCGCGAAGCCGCTAAGTTGGCGTTAGCCAATCCCTAATTTTCCCCTCTGCGTGGTTTTTGGGTCTCCCGCTCGCGGACAGTGGTCCGTTTTTGGGTCTCCCGCTCGCGCCTATGGCGCTATTACGCACGCTGCGCTATTTCGCGCCAACGCCAGACCCGCGCTTAATTAGTTATTCCGCGTGGCTAAAGCACACGCTTTGCCCGTCGGTCAGGCTAGCAAAATGATGAGCAATCCAGTAGGTTCCTCATGTAATTTGCAAGCCAGCCCTCCTCAATTACGCTACGCCTACGGCTATTATTATTTCTGCGTAATACAAGGACGGCAAGCCGCAAGACATATTTTATCTGCGTAATTAAGGAGAAGCTACCGAAACATCCCATTGGGAACCTACTGGATTTCCAATCGTTGTGAGGTTGCTTCGACGAGCACAGGGCGTGTGAAACCGCCCGGAATAAAAAAAGCAAGGCTATTGCGATAGAGCGTAATATTGCGTAATAACGAGCAACGCGAGTGAGCGGGAGAGAAAAACAAAAAGAAAAATATCGCAACAGTACTAAATTAAAATAATCAGTGAAAAAATCGTTCGAGGCTATGCCGAGATAAGAAAATCTGTGGAATCTGTGAGAGATTAAAATTTCAGCGGGTTCTGCGAGAGATAAAAAAATACCGCGATAATGAAACTACTAATTATACTTTGCTTTTTTATGAAAACTATCTCCGTCAACAACCAATCTCTCCACTACGTGACCCTCGGTCCCAAGTCGGGCGAACCTTTCCTCTTGCTCCATGGCAATGGCGGCAGTCATAAGTCGATGCGTCGTCAACTTATCCAATTGGCTTTGCGTGGTTATCGGGTCTATGCTTTGGACTCACGTGGTCAGGGCGCTAACGAACCTCTCACCGAGTACCACTATGCGGATATGGCTCAGGATACGTATCTCTTTTGTCAAGCGTTGGGTATCAATAAACCTTATGTTTATGGTTGGTCTGATGGCGGTAATATAGCCCTTATGGCGGAGATTGCTCATCCGGGGTTGTTCAAGGCCATCATCACGAGTGGGGCGAACATCACGCCGGACGGAGTGACTGAGTTTGCAGAGAAAGAGGCTGAGTTAAGGGAGGAGTTCAAGTCCAATCCGCTTTTCCTTATGATGTTAGATGAGCCGCATATCTCTGTAGAGGAATTATCCACTATCGCGTGCCCGTGCCTTATTATGGCGGGTGACGCGGACGCGATCGCGCCCGAGCACACGCGTAAGATAGCGGCTTCTATCCCCAAGGGTGAACTCTGTATTGTGCCCAATGCAGATCATGGTTCGTATATCAAACATAGCTCTCGTGCGGCGCGAATATTCCTTCGGTGGCTGAAAAATATCTCATTCGCAAGAAAAATCGAAAAAAAGTAAAATAAATTTGCATATATAAAAAAAAAGTAGTACTTTTGCACTTGATTTCGGAAGGGCTTATTTTTATCCTTCTTGAAACCAACATATTTTTATCATAAGACAGTAAACCGTTAAGACACACTACAGCTTATGGAATCGCACTTTTGTGTATCATCCGTTATGACGTTATTATTCTCCTAACAGGGAGGATGATGGCTTTTTTTGTGTCTTACTTGTCTCTCGTCGTTGGTAAAGCGATTTTTGAGATGATGGGCTTTTACCGCTTTTTGTGTGTACCTCCTCACGTAGCACTTCGGTGGATGTACGTAGGATGACCATAGAAACAAAAGGTGTCAAACTCCCCCGCATCGCATGCGGGAAACATAGAAAGGAAAAACGAAATAGAGCATAGTCCCTGCCGGACTTAAAACGGCAAAATGGTCTTTGAAATATTGATATTACCGTAAAAAGTAAGTTTTTTGTTCGATTTTGGGCAAAAAACTTGCATATGTCAGAAAAAAGTTGTATCTTTGCAGCGCAAAACTGCAAAAACAATCAAAAATAATCTACGAATATGGCACAGC
>JAKSNF010000029.1 GCA_024400115.1 Paludibacteraceae bacterium
CCTTTACATCTCATCATAAAAAGTTGTAAAAATCTAATTGCTTTAATATCAATAGATTATGCGCTATAGTTTACAGGTTTACAAGTTTACAATTTTTTTCTAAGTTTATTGCATAGAATTAATTTTCTTCTTTTTCGCTTCCGAATGAGAGGTTATTGTTATACATTTTTTGAGCGATTCGAGTATCTCTGTGATTCGCATAGCGAGAGGTCATAGCCAAATCATGGTGTCCGGCTTGTTTCATTACATCAATAGCGGGAACACCGTTCTCAAGCATGTTGGTAATACCCGTATCCTTTAGAGAGTAGAGTTGCATCGTTTCGGGCAGATGAAGTGCTTTACGCATTTCAACCCAAGCTTTTGAATACATAGTATCGGCGCATTGGATGGAGTTAGGCACCAAGCTTCTACCGCAGATATAATAATCTTGCGGTAATACATCCAAATGCAGTTCGTGCATTAGTTCTTCAATCTCAGGAGTTAGACCAACGACACGAGAGCAATGATTTTTGGAAACCTCTGGTGGAACAATGATGCAATGATCCTTCAAGTGGATGTCGCGTACACGCAATTCGCGTATCTCTTTTGGACGGATAAAGCCACTGTAGATAAGCATACATACCAATAGGAAACCCTTTTGGTCATTGGCAGTCAGATAGTCCTTTACTTTTACTAGCGCATTGTCCGTCACCAGATCACGACGTTTCTCTTCGCTCCGTTGCAATTTGAGTTGGGCAAAGGGATTGTTGGTTATTAACTCTTCCTCTATACCCCAAGAGAAGAATAGACGATGGGACTTAATATAATTATTAATCGAGCGTGAAGAGATGTCACTGAAATCACTGCGTTTACGCTTTGCTTTCATCATTTCTTCTTCACGATACGCCATATAGGCTTGAGCATCTGCTCGGCTAAAGTCTTGTGCCTTAATACCAGGAAGAAATTCCTCTAAGTATGCCTTAAAGAACTTGGCATAATTGTAGTAGGAACGCATTGTGTCTTTGCGAACGATAGGTTCTTTGGCAGCAATAAAGCGGTCTAATAAATCAACTAATGAGATACCATCGCTGGAAGAATTAGTTTTGGTAGGTTCTTCTACCTTCGTTGGGATAGAGGGGACAAATTCAACTTCAATTGGTTGTGTTTCTATTTTCGATTGGGCTGCTCCCAATTCGCTGACAATAGGGAAGGAAGCTGAAGACTTTGCAACAATGTCTTTGAGTTGCGCTACTTCTTTCTGCAATTCATTGATCATAGTTACATAGGTATGAACACTGGAGACATGCTCATCAATAGGGGCAGTATTAGTCGGTGCATAACTTGCCGGCATTGTCATCAAAGCATTGGGCACTGTGGAAGCGGTTGCTTCAGCAGGTGAAATTGCTTTGCTTTGATTAGGAATCCATCCTTGGCTGAGAGATGCGTTTATCTCTGCTACCATCATTTTAGCATACTCATAGAACTCAGACATTAAACGATAACGTCTCTTGATAAGGTTTATGCGCACGCGATAGCGCACCAATTTAGAATCATTGACAGAACGAGCGTAATACTCAATATGCCAACCTAATGATTGGTTCGGGCTAAACTTTAATACGGCAGGGTAAAATTGTGCGCATGATTGCAACCCTAAAGATTGCGTACCTGCAATTCCACATTGAAGTGGTTCGGAATGAAATTTAGAAATTGACATTTTTTTTGTTGGTTTTGCGTTTCCGCAAAATCAGCAAGGTGGATTGTCGTACCAATTTAACTGGTCTAATTTTGGTCTAAATTTGGTCTAGTTTTCCAGTTTAATAAACGGAATTGCTCCAATCCAGTGAAGGATTTGAAGCAATTCGTTGATTTTGAAAGACTTATCTTTCTTTTGTGTCCCCCGAGGGACTCGAACCCTCGACCCATTGATTAAGAGTCAATTGCTCTACCAACTGAGCTAGGGAGACATGCTTTTCTCAAAGCGGGTGCAAAAGTACTGCTTTTTTTTGACATATGCAAATATTTTGGCGTTTTTTTGCAAAAAAAATGTATTTTAACCACTTTATTTTGCAGATGGATTTGCATTTGTCATTTTTTTTTAGTAATTTTGCAATCAAAATTGCAAACATATGATTCAAACAATTTCCGCATCAGGGAGCAATCGACAGTATAGTCGCGTCACGGACGAGAAAGGAAACACCTACATTCACGTCGTTGGAATCAACAAAGACGAGAACCACGCCTTTATTACCCTTGCCCACCATTTCGCTTCCAAAGGACTGCCCGTTCCTCAGATTCTAAGCGTCAGTGACGACGAATTGGAATACAACCAAACAGACCTTGGGGACAAGATCCTCTTTGACCTTATCCGTAACGGTCGCGAGACCGGCGTTTTTTCTACCGAGGAAAAGCAACTCCTCAATAAAACCCTACGCGCCCTCGCGCACATACAGGTAGAAGGGGCACAGGGTCTTGATTGGAGCGTGTGCTTCCCCGTGCCCGCCATGGACAGCCGAAGCGTGCTATGGGACCTCAATTACTTCAAATACTGCTTCTTGAAGGGGACGAAGGTGGAGTTCAGTGAGCCTAAATTAGAGGACGAGTTTGAGCGTTTGACAGACCGATTGGTTGGTTCGCGTGCGCCGATGTGCGACATCCCCACTTTCCTTTATCGCGATTTTCAGTCACGAAATGTGATGGTCGTGAACGGAGAGCCCTATTTCATTGACTTCCAAGGCGGGAGGAGAGGACCTGTATATTACGACCTCGCGTCCTTCCTTTGGCAAGCCAAAGCCCATTTCCCGCAAGCCTTACGCGAAGAACTGATAGCGGTTTATGTGGACGAATTAAGTAAGATCAGTACCCTTCGCTTTGACCGAAGTCAACTCGATTATTTCGTGCTCTTTCGGACGTTGCAAGTGCTGGGCGCTTATGGATACAGGGGGTACTTTGAGAGAAAAGCACACTTCTTAGAAAGTATTCCTGCTGCCATCCAAAACCTGCAACAAATCCTAAGCGGAGCACTAGGGAATGAGTTCCCGTATTTGCGCTCGTTGACCGCTGCGCTGCTTAATTCTAAGAGGAAAGTGAAAGTGGAAAGTGAAAGTAAGGCAGAGGAACTGACAGTAACTATTTCGTCCTTCTCCTTCAAAAAAGGTATTCCGGAGGATAAGTCGGGAAATGGAGGAGGTTATGTGTTTGACTGCCGTAGTACCCATAACCCGGGTAAGTACCCTCAGTTTCAGCACCTGACAGGGCGCGACCAAGAGGTCATTGACTGGCTCGAGAAAGACGGAGAGATACTGACTTTCTTGGAGTCGGTGTATCCGATTGTGGATCATCATGTGGAGCGATTCCTCGAGCGAGGGTTTACACACTTGCAAGTCAGTTTTGGTTGCACGGGCGGTCAGCACCGCAGCGTGTATAGCGCGGAGGCTTTGGCTAAACACATACGCGGACGGTATCCGCAAGTAAATGTTCAACTCATTCATCGGGAGCAAGCATGAAAGCAATGATTTTTGCAGCGGGATTGGGGACAAGGTTAAAACCTCTTACCAACGATAGGCCCAAGGCTCTTGTCGAACTAAACGGCAAGACGCTGCTTCAATGGCAGATAGAGAAACTCAAGAATGCCGGTATAACCGACATTATCGTCAATGTACACCACTTTGCAAACCTCATTATTGACTACCTACGCGAGAACAATAATTTCGGCTGCAATATCACCATTAGCGACGAAAGAGACCTGCTCCTTGATACGGGAGGAGGACTTAAAAGAGTGGAGAGTTTAGAGTTTAGAGTGGAGAGTAGTTCTAAAGCGGAGAGTTTAGAGTTGATAGGAGAACCTATTTTGGCTCTCAATGTGGATATACTGAGTAACATAGATATACGGGCATTGGTGGCAGCCTATGAACAAGACGGCATCAGTCGACTTGTGGTGAGCGACAGAAAGACCTCGCGTTACCTGCTCTTTGATAAGAAGCAACAGCTTATCGGTTGGACCAATGTGACAACAGGGGAGGTACGACCGCAGACTATGTCTGCTGAAAGACCCGCTGACGCTGCTGTGCCTGAAAGATTGGCTTTTAGCGGCATGCAGATATTGAGTCCTCGCGTGTGCGCGCGTCTAATAAATAGGAGTGAGGAGGTTTTCTCCCTTATTGATTTCTACTTAGATATATGTCAAAAAGAAATCCTCCAAGCTTATGTGCCGGAGGATTATAAGATGTTTGATGTAGGTAAGTTTGAGCACCTAAGCGAAGCCCAAGCCTTTGCTGCATCTCTTTAGCAATACGACGGAACAGTCATGCAAAGAGCGTTGTGCAAACAATGCACCTCGCACGGTCCCATGAAATCCATGATGATACCATCGGCTTCGATGACGATGTGTTTCTTTGTATCCACCACAATGTCTTTCGCCGTGAAAGAGTGAATAACAGGCACTTCCATGATCCTACCGCTAAAGAGTTTAGGAATAGCTTTACAAATATCTTTGAACGTAGGTTTGCCTACAAACATAGCGTGGAAGATACCATCGCGTGGATCAGCATCCGGATTCTGCTTCATGCCTCCACCGGAGAAAGGACCATTACCGATATTCATGGTGAACATCTTATCCTTCGTAATCACTTGGCCATCAGCAATGAGATTAACATGCATCGGTTTATGACGGAAGACGGCTAACAAAAGACCGAAAAGGTAATTAACGTGATGCGAGCCAATATAATACTTGAGCGGAATTGCTTGCACACACGTCACAGCATCCACACCAAAGCCAACGGAGTTAATAAAATAACGGTGGTGCTCAATGCCGTTTCGCCAGTAGGTAACACAACCCACATCCAAGGGTTGGCACTTACCATCCTCAAAGAAATAATGAAGCGAACGCTTGAAGTCCTTATTCAGTTTCCAGAATCGTGCCCAGTCATTGCCCGTTCCGCGTGGTATTAATCCAAATTGAATACGTGCGCGTTGCTCAGGCGAGATGTCTGCTCGCATTATACCATTGATAGCCTCACTAAGGGTACCATCTCCGCCAAAGACGAGGATACGGTCATATCCTTTCTCTGCCAGTTCACGAGCTAACTCGAGAGCATGATTGGGGAATTGAGTGATATGGTAGGTAAAGGGTTCGTGACGAGCCTTGAGCAATTTCCAAAGATATAAGCGTTGCGCACGAATAACACTCTTGCCGGATTTCTTGTTAATAATAATGCCTAACATAGTATTTTTATTTTCGGGTGCAAAGGTACAAAAAAAAATGCATATAAACAAATTTATATGCACTTTTTCGCATTTTATATACGATTCTTACTTAAAGAACTCGCTTACTTTCTCATTGGGAACTACTTCTTCATCGAAGATATACGCACCGGTTTTGGGACTCTTCACCATCTTAATGCATTTGGAGTGAGTACGACCGGCGTTGGTGGTATGCAGGGTTGCGACCGCTTTCTTTGCCATAACTTAGTCCTTTCGTTTAATGATTACTTAATCTCCTTGTGGATGGTATACTTCTTAAGGAAGGGATTGTATTTCTTCAACTCAAGACGATCAGGAGTGTTCTTGCGGTTCTTCGTGGTGATGTAACGAGACATACCGGGCACACCGCTGGCCTTTTGCTCCGTGCATTCAAGAATTACTTGTACACGATTTTCTTTCGTTTTCTTTGCCATAGTTGTTCCTCCTAATTAGTTTAAATACCCTTTCTCGGCGGCCTGCTTCAGGGCAGCGTCCAAACCGATTTTGTTAATAGTGCGCAGACCCGCTGCACTCACGTTCAGCTGAATCCAGCAATCCTGTTCTACCCAGTAGAACTTTCTACGGAACAAGTTCACATCGAAAGTGCGCTTTGTGTGGCGCTTCGAGTGCGAGACATTGCATCCGCCAACGGCTTTCTTGCCGGTAATTTGACAAATCTTAGACATGATATATATAAATTAAATTATTATTTTCTTAGCTCAGCGCAGACTACTCCACGCGAAAAATCGTGCAAAATTACTACATTTTTTTTACATAAGCAAATATTTTTGCATTTTTTTGCATTTTTTTTGCATTTTGCTTGCATATATCATTTTTTTTCACTACCTTTGCACCACTTTTCGAGGGATTCCCTCGTGATTTCCGAAAAAAATAACAAACTTATGCAATACGATTTAAAGAGACTCGAGCGCATGACGCTCGAAGAGATTCGTGAAGTAGCGACCTCGTTAGGGATTAAAACTCGTCGTAGTCACACCCCTAAAATGATTGCTTACCTCATTTTAGACGCGCAGGCGGATCAGCGCGCCGTAGAAGTACAAGCACGCGAAAACGGACGCAGGGAGCGTGTCCGCATGAAAGCACAGCCTGTTAAAATTGAGACTCCCGTAGTAGATAACAATCTGACCGTAGCCACCGTGGGCAACGAACAGCAGACGCTGAACGAGATTCAAACCACGCAGGCTAAGGTGCAACACAAAAAGAATAAGACGGTTGTAGCCATTGAGGCACGCAAACCATTGACTCAGATTGAAAACAAAATAGCGCAACCGGAAGTGGCAGAGAAACAAGAAGCAAAAATTGAGGAAGAAGGAAAAAGGATTAAGGAAGAAGGAAAAACGAGAAACGAGAAACAAGAAACGGAGAAGCAAGAGGTGAAGCCGCAGCCTAAGAAACGCGGACGTAAACCGAAAGTAAAGCCGGTGGAAGAGACCGCTAACGCAGAAACGAGAAACGAGAAACAAGAAACGAGAAACGAGAAACAAGAAACAGAGAAGCGAGAAACGAGAAGCGAGAAACAAGAAACGAGAAGCGAGAAACAAGAAACGGAGAAACAAGAGGTTGTATTGGACTTAGGAGAGAACGTGATTGCGATGGGAACCTTGGAGTGCGCTCCGGATGGATATGGTTTTCTTCGCAGTTCCGACTACAACTACCTCTCCTCACCCGATGATGTTTATGTGAGCCAACAGCAGATTCGCCAATATGGTTTGAAAACCGGTGACACGGTGGAGTGCACTATTCGTATCAATAAAGAGACGGACAAGTATTTCCCCTTGGACAAAGTGATACGTGTCAACGGCATGTCTCCCGAACAAGCCAAGCGTCGCACGGCGTTTGAGAACCTCACCCCACTCTTCCCCGATGAGAAGTTCCAATTATGCAAAGGCAATTATAGCGACCCGTTGAGCGTTCGTATCATCGATCTCTTTGCCCCTATTGGTAAGGGTCAACGTGGACTCATTGTGGCGCAACCTAAGACCGGTAAGACGGTGCTACTGAAGGAGATAGCCAACGCCATTTCGGCTAATCACCCCGAAGTATATATGATTGTGCTCCTCATTGACGAGCGTCCCGAGGAAGTGACCGACATGGCTCGCAGCGTTAAAGCCGAAGTGATAGCTTCTACCTTTGACGAACCTGCCGAGAACCACGTCAAAGTGGCTAATATCGTTCATGAGAAAGCTAAACGACTGGTGGAGTGTGGTCACGATGTAGTTATCTTACTGGACTCCATCACGCGTCTGGCGCGCGCTTATAATACGGTAGCTCCCGCCAGTGGTAAGGTGCTCAGTGGCGGTGTGGAAGCCCAAGCGCTTCATAAACCGAAACGTTTCTTTGGTGCAGCTCGTAACATAGAGAATGGCGGTAGCTTGACTATCATCGCCACCGCTCTGACGGAGACGGGTAGTAAGATGGATGACCTTATCTTTGAGGAATTTAAGGGTACCGGTAATATGGAACTGCAACTCGACCGCAAACTGAGTAATAAACGTATCTTCCCTGCCGTGGATATACCGGCATCCAGTACGCGTCGTGACGACCTGCTCTTGCCCGCCGATGTACTGAGTCGCATGTGGCAAATACGCAAGCAGTTGAGCGACATGAACGGCACCGAAGCCATGGAGAAACTCAAAGCCTACATGGAGCGCACGGCAGATAATGACGAGTTCCTATTAGCCGTCAATGGAGCAAGATAATTTTGAATTAAGAATTTTGAATTTTGAGGATACTTGTAATTAACGGTCCAAACCTAAATCTGTTAGGCAAAAGAGAGCCTGAGATTTATGGTACTAAGTCGATGGAGTCTATTATGATAGATATCCAGCAGACTTGGCACGATATTTGCTTTACTTACAAGCAGAGTAATCACGAGGGAAACCTTATTGATTGGATACAGGCGACAGGCGACAGGCAACAGGAAACAGGTTATGCTGGTATCGTGCTTAATGCAGGTGGGTACACGCACACGAGTGTAAGTATAAGGGATGCCGTAGCCGCTTGTAATATTCCGGTAGTGGAAGTGCATATTAGTAATATTTTTGATAGAGAACCTTTCCGTAAAATTAGTTTATTAACAGATGTGTGTCAACACAGCATCATCGGGCACGGAACCGATGGATATAAAGAAGCAGTACAATGGTTAATCGAACATCAGTAGTTCTCTTTTTACTGTTCTCCACACTAACCCTTTGGGCAGAGAACAGCATAACAGGTAAAGTTATTGACGCCAATTCAAGGCAACCGATAGATTTTGCTAACGTAAGTGTCGTTAAAGAGTCTGACTCTATTCCGATTACGGGTGTGACGACAGACGAAGACGGTTCGTTCTATATCTCGTCTCTAAAAAACGGGAACTACGTCGTCAATATATCCTTTATGGGTTACAAAGACCAGCGCAAGACCGTCAAACTGCAAGGCGCTACCGTCGATTTAGGCAAGATTCTTCTCCGTGAGGACTCGCGTGCCTTGGAAGAAGTGGAGGTAGTAGCACAAGGTTCGAACATGCGTTTTGAACTGGATAAGAAGGTCTATACCATAGATCAGAACATGGCGAACGCCGGAGCGAGTGTGACGGACGCACTCGCCAATATACCCACGATCGATGTGAACGAACAAGAAGGCACCATCTCCCTTCGTAACTCCGAAGACGTAGAGATATGGATTAACGGCAAACCTGCCGGTTTGACGGCAGATAACCGCGCGGATATACTCAAGATGATGCCCGCCGAATCAATCAAAGAGATTGAGATCATCACCAATCCGTCAGCTAAATACTCGCCCGAAGGAACAGCAGGTATCATTAACCTTGTGACCAACAAGAACCGCAAGGCAGGTTACTATGGTTCCGTTAGTTTAGACCTCCGCTATGCCTTAGCTAAGCCTTGGAACGTTCCCCCCGGAGGACGGTTAGGATTTAATATCAACTTCAATAAGGGTATCGTGGATGGTTATTTCAGTGTAGGTTATAATCGTGGTTTTGGTAATGGTTCAAGTAATTCCGACCGCTATAACTTCACCCGCGATGCGTTAGGTGACACGATTGACATAGCACGCCTCAAGAAAGAGGGAAACAACCATCATAACCACGGTGGTATGTTCCTCCGTGCCGGATTAGACTTCCGCGTAACCGACCGCAGCACGATAGGTATCAGCGGTTTTGGTATGCTCAATGTCAATCCAGACAAAGACAAGACCAACGGCTGGTTCAGTAATAACAATAACTCACCGGCGCATTATTGGGAATACGATGTGGATGAACTCACTTTTGTGGGCACGCAAGACGAGGGCAACCAAGAGCAACTGATTAACGAATACGAGCGTAACCAAAAAGGTGGAGGTTATAGTCCGGGTGGTAACGCTATGATTGATTGGCGGTTTGAGATCAATGACCACCACTATTTCCAAACGAGTGCGCAGTACAACCAATGGAACTGGAACAACAACCAGATCTATGAGCAAAAGAACTACGATGTATCATCCGGTTCTGTCGCTGAGACCCTTTACGACGAGCAAGAGAATAAGAACAAAGACCAATATCTCCAACTCAAAGCCGATTACGAGTGGAAACCGACCCAAGCCAGTCGGTTAGAGGCTGGTTGGCAGACCTCTTTAGCTTGGCGCAACACCTATGCTAATGCTTGGAGTGGTCAGGGTCAAAACCCCAATCAGCAAAAAAAGCTGTACTTCAACGACTTTACCAACAACGAGCAGACGCATGCCTTGTATATCACTTACGGCAATCGTTTCTGGGATAAGTTCGCCGTGCAAGTAGGTCTGCGTGGCGAGTACTTCAAACGCCATCTCTCTTCTGATTATTATACAGCTAATCACGCAGATAGCCTGACAACGGCGATGCGAGATACCTCTTATTTCCAAGTCTTCCCCAGTGTTTATCTGAGTTATGATTTTGGTAACGGACACGAGATTCAACTCAACTATACTCGTCGTATTGACCGTCCGCGTGGACACCAGATTAACCCTCGTAAGGACATATCGGACGTAACGAATATCTTCTATGGCAATCCCAATCTCATGCCGCAATACTCGTCGGCATTGGAGTTAAATTACCTCAAGACTTGGGAGATGCACACCTTATCGGTAGAGGCGTTCTACCGTTTTACCAACGATGTGAGTCAGCGCGTGAGTTATATGGCTAATAACGAGGACGCTACAGGACAGGTCATGTACACCACCTTCACTAACTTAGGCAAGCGTCACGCAGCCGGTTTGGAGATTGCGGCTAAGGATAGGTTCTTACAAGACAAGATTCAACTCAACACCTCTATCAGCGGTTACTACAACCGTTTGGACGAGGCGACCTATACTCCTATTCTGAACGGCACTACCCTACCCGATGTTATTCTGCCAATGAAGAATACGTTTGTCTTCACCGCCAGTCTGACGGCGCAGTTCTTGTTTACCAAGACGTTCTCGGGTCAGATTAGGGGGCGTTATTCCTCTCCGCGCGTAGTGGCACAAGGTCGTTCGTCGCATCACTACAATATAGACTTAGGTCTTCGCAAGACGTTCTTAGACCGCAAACTGGCATTATCGCTTAATGTGCGCGATATATTGAATTCACATTCAAGAAAGAACATAACCGAAACGGAAGGCGTTTTCTGGCAGATATCGGAGAACCGTTGGGGTTCACGCGAGGTGAGTCTGACCGTTTCCTATAATTTCGGAAATACGCAAGCCAATAAATCCAATCGTCGCCAATTAGGCGGAGATAACGATATGGGAGGCGGATATGAAGACATGTCGGAGTATTAGCATATTATTCTTGTTTATAGCCGTTAACGCTATAGCCCAAGAGGCGCGGAACACCCCTTATGCGGATGACCGCCTCTTTCACGTGGGTTTCTCCATTGGTCTCGACTTTGGAGGATATAGTGTGCGTGAGACGGGTGAACCGATTGATGTTAACGGCACGAACACCATCGTTCATGCGCGTACCTCTTCGGTCGGTCCGGGTTTTGCCGTAGGTTTCATCTCGGATGTGAGGTTATGCAAATACCTCAATCTACGTTTCTGTCCCACGCTGCACTTTGGCGAACGCTCTCTCAATTATCGGAGTGCCGATACGGCTGCCGTTTTCTTTGATCCGCGTTCGCGAGAGGGACTGCATTACGAAGGCTATTTCAACTACAATAACGATGTCGTTATTCCGCTCGATATACCTGTTTACCTCAAGTTCTCTGCCGCACGCGAGGGCAATTATCGCCCTTATATCATTACCGGCGGAGGCGTGAGCATGAACGTTAATAGTTTCAGTCGGGAGCGATTGGTGGCCACTAAGTTCGTCGATTATTTCTTTGAAATAGGCTTTGGTGTAGATACCTATTTCCGTTGGTTTAAGTTCTGTCCGGAGATACGTTATCATATCGGGTTCAATAACCAATTGGGTGACCCCAACGACATCAATTTTACGGACACGTACTACATGGATTGTATCTCGCGTCTGACTAATCATGTTATATCCCTTACTTTTAACTTCGAATGAGACGAATATTTTCCATACACCCCTACTCCCCTACTCCTCTACTCCCCATCATCGTAATGGCGATTACGATGATTTTCCTCTCCGGCTGCCGCAATGAGCAAATAAGCGATGACCCGTCCTTGCGCTTGACTTTCAGTCAAGACACGCTTCGGTTTGATACGGTGTTCACCACGGTGGGCAGTGCCACGAAGTCGGTAATCGTGTACAACCCCAATCCCAATGCCGTCGTCATCTCAAAGGTCACCCAAGCACAACGACGCTATTTCAGCATTAACTTAGACGGCGAGAACGACCTCAGTCGCTTGACTAACTTGCGAATCAATGGGCAGGATAGTCTCATCCTTTTCGTCAATGTCTATATCGACCCACAAGAAAAGAACA
This sequence comes from Paludibacteraceae bacterium, assembly GCA_024400115.1. Classification (GTDB taxonomy): domain Bacteria; phylum Bacteroidota; class Bacteroidia; order Bacteroidales; family Paludibacteraceae; genus Colicola. The sequence goes on from JAKSNF010000029.1 coordinate 12,125, forward strand.
CACCCGTATTAGTGGAGGATGCCGTTGTTTTTGAGACCAACGGCAATACCCAAACGCTTCGATTAGAGGCTTATGGTCAAGATGTAGAGAAGATTCGTTCTCAAGCACGCAAGTCCATTTTTGATAGCTACACTTTCACGGCTGTCAAGCCCTATCTCATTTACGACACCTTGCTGGTGACAGGTGATTTAGTGATGACCTCCGGAGCACGCCTATATTTCCATCAAGGAGCCTCCCTCATTGCCGAAGGCTCTGTCGCCATCGGTGCCCCCTCCTCCTCTACTCCCCTACCCCCCTACTCCTCTACTCCTCTACCCCCCTACTCCCATATTCTCTGCGCTCCCGACCGCATAGATAACCTCTTTGACAGTGTCCCTTATGCCTATTCGGCAGGCGGATGGGACGGCATTTATATCCGTCATCAAGCCGGTGGTTCGGACGAATATCACATTGACGGATTAGACCTTATCAGTGCCACTAACGGTCTCCAAATCATCAACGAAGACTCCTGTGGCCTATCGTCCGTAGCCTGTAGCCTCACCAACAGCCGTATCCACAATCAGGCAAATAACGGTTTGAGTGTTCGTAATATGGATGTAGAGGTAACGAATACGGAGATTAGTAATTGCGGTCAGTTTTGCGTTTATCTGATGGGTGGCAAGCACACGTTCATTCACTCCACGATAGCCGCCTATTTTAATTCGACGAATGTTCGAATACAATCCACCATCCACTATCCACTATCCACCGCTGTATATGTGGATAATGCGGATAGTCTGCCTAAGGTGACGGCAGAGTTTATGAACTGTGTTATCACGGGTTTAGGTTCGCAGAACCTTTGTTGGGCGGACACGATTAAGGAGGATTATGAAGGCCGTATCTTCGGCAACTACCTCAAGACGGATAGTCTCCACAATAGCCCTTCGGGCGTCACAATAGGCGATAGCCGCACCATCCACAATAATATCTATTGGACTCCTGAGGACACGGCGCAAGTGTTTATAAACACCTTCTTTGAGTATCAGAAATACGACTATTACGATTTTCATTTAGGAGAGTTCTCTCCTGCGCGTGGCATAGCCGATTCGGCAGTAGCAACGCTCTATACATCGGATAAAGACGGTCTTCCTCGCACCCCCTCGCACGCCAATGCCGGGTGTTACGAGAGATAAAAAGCACCGATTTTTAGAATTTTGCAAATAATTTGCAGAAAAATTTGCATATATCAAATTTATTTCGTAATTTTGCGCCCGATTATGGATTACACCATAATCAAAAAGCCTCGCCTAAGGGAGATATGTTTTTCGCGGGAGGGGCTAAACATAATATATATGGCGTTTAACGCGCTTGTTTTGACTATCTGAAATCTGGTAAATTTTAAGTCACTCAAAACAATGCAGCATTAGATGTCCGGTGAATATGTTAATATTCGCCTATTTGTTTATGATAGGCTAACATATTCGGCGAGGACTTCGGTGTTGCTGTTTAGTGACAAGGCAATACCAGAGCCTCAGATAGCGGAACAGCAAGAATTGCAGTCCCGCTTTTGTTTTGCAAATAGCGGGAACAGCGTCCAGCAGTCCCGCTTTTGTTTTGCAAATAGCGGGAACAGCGTTCAGCAGTCCCGCTTTTGTTTTGCACTCTAATGCCGCACAAAATTAACATAGTCCCCTTCACGCCTCTCCTCAACCAAGGAGATTGCCTCGCCATACAGAGTGAGCGCACATCTCGTTTTATGGGAAACATCCATTACCATGAGGCGTACGAGCTACACCTAATCAAAGGTGCTGCCGGTGCCAAACGGATTATGGGCGATAATGTAGCCACTATCGGAGACATTGACCTTGTCTTACTCACTACACCCAATCTGCCCCACGCTTGGCAACGTGGTATTTGCAAAAGCAAAGAACACTTCCTTCTTCACATTTATTTCCAACCCGAATTATTTAGCGGTATTTCGGATAAGGTCTGCTTTGACGCTATCAAACATATGTTCGAACTCGCAGCATCGGGACTGGTCTTTAGTCCTGAGATGACAACACGCGTTTATCAAGACCTAATGTACCTTGCCGCGACTGAAAACAGTTTACAACAATATACTCTGTTCTTAAATATCCTCCATCGTTTGACCTCGGATACCGCAGCCGAACGCCTTGTCGGTCCGGGTTTTGTGCGTGATGAGAACACGCAAGAGAATCACAATATCATGATTGTCAAGAATTATATTCAAGACCACTATCAAGAGGATATTTACATTAGAACCTTAGCGAACCTCATTGGCGTTGAGCAAGAGTGGCTTTCGGCATCCTTTAAGAATAAAACCGGAAATACCGTCATTGATTATGTCAATCAAGTTCGTTTAGGACAAGTCACCCGCAGATTGATTAACACCGAAGACCCTGTGGCGCAGATTGCTAACGAATGTGGTTTCACTAATTTAGCTAACTTCAACCGCCATTTCAAGCGTACGAAGGGCACCACGCCCGTTGCCTTTCGGCGTGAATACAGAATGAAAATATGAACTTAAAAAATAGATTTATTATGAGAAACAAAATTAAAGCCCTTATTTTAGCCGCCTCGCTACCCCTCGTGATGATGGCATACGAGTCTCCTGTTACCGAACCCGGTGCCGAGAACCCAACGGACATGTACACCACGACCACAAGTGGTCCCAATCATGCCCCCGCCGGAGGTCCGAATCGGACAATCATTAACACAGGCGACCCCGGTGATGCAGATCCGAGATCTTCTGTTGGTACCCCATGGATTTTGCTTGGTTTTGCAGCTGCCTATGCCGCCTATCGCTTAGTGCGTAGGAAGGGAGTGAAGGATTGAGGATTGAGGAATGAGGATTCCGTCTATCATCCTGCGTATGTGTGAACGTAGCACTTCGTAGGATGTACGTAGGATGTAAAATGATCTTTGAAATATTGATATTACTTACTCGCAAGAATCTCCGTTTGCGTGTTTTTGCTAGTGTGTCATTTCGCTAGTACAGTGTTAAATGGGGGTTAGATTTTCCAATCTAACCCGTTGAGATTAGAAAATCTCAACAAAAATCAACATTGTTCTTGCATATGTGGAAAATTTGTAGTACCTTTGCACTCGCAAAAAACACCTACAATGGGAAAAACACTTCATAATACGCATTTTCGTGAATATAATTGGGATTATTGCCAACCGGCGATATATTTGCTAACTTTCACAACAACAGATCGTCGTCCGTTGTTGGGTTCTTTGGTTGGTGATGTGGATAATGCTCGTATTGAGCCATCGGAAATAGGGTGGCGGGTTACTGAGATTTTTAGTAATCTTCCTCATTATTACCCCCAATTACAAGTGTTGAGCCGGATGATAATGCCGGATCATTTCCATGTAATTGTTAGAGTGGCCTCCCCATTGGAGCATCCGTTGGGTTACTGTATGCGTGCTTTTAAATGGGCGTGCAATAAAGAGTGGAAATCCCTTTGTCCTGAAGCAGACAAGCCTCTCTTTGCTCCTGACTTCTATCCTTCTCGTTTGAAAGGCCCCGGTCAGTTGCAAATCATGTTTGACTATCTGCGTGACAATCCTCGCCGTTTGGCGGTTAAGCATCAATGTCCCGGTTTTTTTCGTCTTCAGCGTAATGTCTTGCTTGAAGGAACAACATGTGATATGGTTGGGAATCAGTGTCTTTTGCTGGCGCAGCGCATGATAGCGGTACATGTCCGTCGAGTATGGAATGCGGAGCAAACACGTGCGTTCATGAATGAGTGTATCTTGGCGGCGCGTCAAGGCGCGGTTTTGATATCGCCATTTATTAGTGAAGCAGAACGAGCTGTTCGTGATGAGGCCTTGAAGGAGCATTTATCGATTATTGTTGTTCACGATAAACCCTTACCGGAACTTTATAAGCCGGAGCCTATGTATTTTGATGCTTGTAGAGAGGGTCGCATATTGATTATCTCTCCCGTTAAGGGTCATTTCTTAAACAAGGATCTCACTTATGCTCAGTGTAAAGAGATGAACGCCTTGTCCGAGGCCATCGCCTCTAATAGCAATACTGCCCCCTCGCGCAATGTCATTGTTGATTAGATTTTCCAATCTAATCGTTGCCCCCTTGCACAATGTCAACCTTGGTTAGATTTTCCAATCTAACCATCCCTCCTGTCCTCTAGTCGCAATGTTGCCCTCTTGCACAATGTCAACCCTGGTTAGATTTTCTAATCTAACCTTCCTCTGGTTCTAGTCGCAATACTGCCCTCTTGCACAATGTCAACCTTGGTTAGATTTTCTAATCTAACCTTCCTCTGGTTCTAGTCGCAGTGTTGCCCCCTCGCGCAATGTCATTGTTGATTAGATTTTCCAATCTAATCGTTGCCCCCTTGCACAATGTCAACCTTGGTTAGATTTTCCAATCTAACCTTCCCCTGGTTCTG
>JAKSNF010000003.1 GCA_024400115.1 Paludibacteraceae bacterium
TTGGTGAGAACCACCGCGAGTATATGTATCAAAACATCCTCGGTTGCGATAGTGCTAAGTTCGTCTTAGATGTAGCCGTTTGGCCTGCTATGACGACCACCGAGCAAACGGATAGCCTCTGCGCTACCTACGGTTCCTTCACTTGGAGCCTCGGCAGTCGTGATAGTATCATCACAGACTTTGTGATTGGTGAGAACCACCGCGAGTATATGTATCAAAACATCCTCGGTTGCGATAGTGCTAAGTTCGTCTTAGATGTAGCCGTTTGGCCTGCTATGACGACCACCGAGCAAACGGATAGCCTCTGCGCTACCTACGGTTCCTTCACTTGGAGCCTCGGCAGTCGTGATAGTATCATCACAGACTTTGTGATTGGTGAGAACCACCGCGAGTATATGTATCAAAACATCCTCGGTTGCGATAGTGCTAAGTTCGTCTTAGATGTAGCCGTTTGGCCTGCTATGACGACCACCGAGCAAACGGATAGCCTCTGCGCTACCTACGGTTCCTTCACTTGGAGCCTCGGCAGTCGTGATAGTATCATCACAGACTTTGTGATTGGTGAGAACCACCGCGAGTATATGTATCAAAACATCCTCGGTTGTGATAGTGCAAAGTTCGTCTTAGATGTAGCCGTTTGGCCCGCCGCAAAAGATGAACCTGTCAAGTACGACACTATCCTTGTGGATAATCTGCCGTATATATGGTCCACCTATACGGATAAGACGATTGCTTGCTACACCGCAGATACCTACCGCGATACCGCCTTCAATATCTTGGGTTGCGATAGTATCCGCTACACACTTGAACTCGCTATCATCGCTCACGATACAGTAACGTTGCCCGTGGAGGCAGATCTGTGCCACGGAGAGACTTATACCTCTCGTTGGCAAGAGGTAACACCGCGCTTTGTAGGTGATACCACCTTCAGCGATACCGTTCCATCTATCATGATGAATCCGCTACTCATGCGTGACTCCGTTTATGCTTACACCATTCACGTACAGTCGCGTTATGTAGATGAACTTCCCGCTCTCGTTAAGTACGATAGTTGGTTGTTGGTAGTTGATCGTAAGGGCATTGAGGATAAGGGCATCACCTTCACCGCAGACCAAGTACTCTGGTACCGCGTAGAGGATGAGGTAGATGAGTATCCGTTTGGCGAGAATAACGACACCCAAATAGGAACGGGCGATTACTACACCATCGCAGAGAAGATGAGCGGTCAATACTACGCCCTCATTGATGTAGATGTAAGTTGGCTCGCTCCGTGCGCTACCATAGCTCGCACCGTCATCTTAGACTGTGACGCACCAAGCGGTTCCGGTCCGAAATTGGCACCGAATATCGTTCCTGTCGGTGGAGTGATGACCCTCTCTAACCTCAGTGAAGGTGAGTCAACTATATCCATCTATACATCTGCCGGTCAACTGATTCGTAATGAAAAAGTGAACGGACTAACAGAATATTTGGTACATGCCGAAGGTGCCTCCGGTATTTACCTGCTCCAAGTGAAGAGCGAAGGCAAACAAGATGTGTTCAAATATATCATAACCCACTAATTGTGTAACCCATTAACAACGATAACGAAATGAAAAAAGTTTTTAGTATTCTAAGTATGCTGACCCTTACCCTTTGGGCTACAGCACAAGATACACAAGTGTTAGGTAACACCGCAGAATCGAATCCTGCCATCCAAGAGGAGTTTAAGAATGCTCCTGCCGGTTATGTTTTCCACGAGGGTGACACAATCGCGCTGGATAGGAACTGCACCCAATACCTCACCGGAGAAAAACCCGCCGCGTGGGTGTTTGATGTACCGCACCTCATCGCACGAGTGGGTAGCAAACGCTTCCCGAATGGTATTCTGGTGGCAGGCATCATCTCGTGGGTGGGGCCTGAATATCTAATGATAAAGTCTCAACCTGTGGCAGAGCCGGCACCTGTGGCAAAACCGGAACCCGTAGCAGAACCCGAGCCTGTGGCAGAACCGGAACCCATAGTAGAACCCGAGCCTCTTGCAGAACCGGAACCCATAGCAGAGCCCGAGCTTGTGGCAGAACCGGAGCCCGTAGCAGAGCCGGAACCGGAAGTCAAGCACACCCAATTAGACCGCTTTACCATTGGCGTGCGTGCCGGTGGTGCATCGTTCTTGCAACAATCCATCAACGACGCCAAGAGCCAAATGGGTTTTGATGCTCTTCTCGACTTGCAATACGCTCACTATTGGGTAACGAAGAAAGACCACAAAATAGGTCTTTTGACCGGTGCTTCTGTCGGTTTTGCACAAGGCGGACTGAAAAAGTCTAATATTGAAGACCAATACACCCTCACCGATCCTGACGGCATGAGCACGCACTATACCGTAACAGCCGATAATATCAGCGAACTGAACCGCCAAATCCAAGTGGAAGTGCCACTGATGTTCTCGTTGGTATCCAAGCAAGGTATCTTCTTCAATTTCGGTCCGCGTTTTATGCTACCTGTTTATACGCCCAACCGTACGGTGTTTGACAAACCGGTAGTGGATGCCTATCTCGAACCCATTAAAGTGCATGTCACAAACGAGAAAGTTACGGGTCTGGTGGATAATAACCAACTGGACACCAAAGGTACCAGTGATAACCAATTCAAACTCAATATCGAACTTGGTGCAGAACTTGGTTATGAGTGGAGTCTGAAGAACGGTAACGCCTTAGGATTAGGTGTTTATGCTGACTACAGCGTCTATAGCATGTTTAAGCATGAGGCACAAGACCTCAAGTACTTGCTGACCGTTACGCCCGCCGTTCCCTCTACCGTTACTACCTATGCTCCTACGGCAGCTTGGGTTAAGAAACAAGGCTTTGTGGATTTCGGTCTTAAACTGGCTTACCACTTCAATTGGTGGAAATAACCGAAAACAAAGGTACCAACCTCAATCCGTGCGCATTTGGTCTTTGCCAAGTGCGCATTTTTTGTGCAAAAGAGCAAATAAATTTGCATATATCGAAAGAAAGTAGTACCTTTGCAGCGAAATTGGTAAATCTCGCCTAAAGAGGCGGTAATCACCAATCACCAATCATAATTAGCCGAAACGGCTACCAATCACTAATCAATGGACTCATTAACTATCTCCACCGCTATTTTAGCTCTTATTGCCGGTATCGGCATTTTCCTCATTGCGTGTCAGATGATGTCGTCTAACCTGGAATCAGCCAGTGGCGACCGTCTCAAACAACTCTTTGCCAAGACCGGTAAGAACCGTTTGGTTGGGGTAGGTATAGGTGCCCTCGGTACGGCTGCTATTCAGTCCTCCGGTGCCACAACGGTTATGGTTATTGGTTTCGTTAACGTGGGCATCATGTCCCTCGTACAGGCGGCAACTATCATCTATGGTGCAAATATAGGTACAACCATTACGGCGCAGATTGTGGCATTAGGTCTGAGTAGCGGAAGCGGACTGAGCACAACGGCAATCTTTGCTGCTTTTGCAGGAATAGGCGCTTTTATCTCGGTCTTCTCCAAAAAGGATAAGGTCAAGACGATAGGAGGTATATTAGCCGGTTTTGGTATGCTCTTTGTCGGATTGAGCATGATGTCCGGTTCGATGGAGAACTTCGCTCAACTCGATTCCGTTAAACTATTCATCGCGCGCATAAGTAATCCTATATTATTAGTACTTATTGGTGCGGTCTTTACCGCCATCATTCAGTCCTCGTCCGTGATGACTTCCGTTGCTATCACGATGGCTGTGACAGGACTCATCTCGCTCAACCAAGGTATATACATCACTTTAGGTTCAAACATCGGTTCTTGTGTAGTAGCCATCATTGCCGGTATAACGAGCGGACTGAACGCTAAACGAACAGCTTTGATACACTTGTTCTTTAACTGCTTTGGTGTGATTGTGTTCATGGTGATAGCCTCTATTATGTACTTTGTGACCAAAGGTGGTTTGGACTTTGGCGTTATCTTTGAGCGTCTCTTCCCGAATGCGCCGCAGTTGCAAATGGCTATGTTCCACACCATCTTCAACGTCACGACCGTGGCTATTATCTTGCCCTTGACGGATTATCTCGTTCGCCTCGTCAGTCGTATTATCCCCGAGCCTTTGGTTAACGAGTCGGAGAGTGCCAAACCGCACTTCTACTTTGTGGATGAGAAGATGCTCCGCACGCCCATCATTGCCGTACGACAAGTTAAGTTAGAGATTGAGCATATGGCGCAAATGGCGATGCAGAACTACGACCGTTCCTTACATATGGTAACGGCTTTGGACTTTGAGGAAAAAGAGATATTCAAGCAAACAGAAGCCAACCTCGATTTCCTCAATCACGAACTGGTGCAGTATATAGTGCGCCTCAATGCATTACGCGTCTCGGAAGCCGATCACCACTATTTGACCAACGCTATCCGATCGGTGGGAGACTTGGAGCGAATAGGGGACTATGCCGAGAATATAACCGAATATGCAGATGTCTTAGTGGATGCCAAGGAGCGTTTCTCTAATGAAGCTATAGCGGAGATTGAGCAAATGCGTGAACTGGTCTTCAATGTATATCAACTCACGATGAAGGCATATATGAATATCGACCGCGAGGCTTATTGGCAAGCGCACGACTATGAGGATGAAGTGGATAAACTCAATGAACTGATGGAAACTAAGCACGTTGAGCGCATGACGGCAGGTAAGTGTTCGGCTATCGTAGGTGCGCAGTATATCGAATTAGCCTCTAATTCCGAGCGTATATCGGACCACCTTATCAACGTAGGTAAGACCATTGACGGTCTCTATCCTCGTTCTGCACAATAGCTATCGACACCCCCTCGGTGAGAGAGTAAAAATGCGTCAAAATGGAGAAAAATGCGGTTAAAATGCATTTTTCTCTTTTTTTATTTGCATAATTGAAAGATTTTTTGTATCTTTGCAGCGTGTTTCGTAGAGACGAAAACAAAATGGAGAAATAACAGTGGGCAGAGTGTACTAAATCTCTCACAGAAAGCGCAGAAAGCACAGGAGCTGTAATCTCTCACAGATTTCACAGATTACACGGATGGTGTTATAATTTATTATCTCTTTTTATTTTCTTATTGTCTGACCGAGTAAACTCTCTCATCCAATAATAAAAGTAAAAAGAAAAAGGATGACTCCGCTACGCTCCATCATCCGCACCGCACTGCCGTGCGTTGCCATAATAAATTATGCCAGGGAAATTACACAGATGTGGCAGTGGGAAAAAGCGTGCGGTCAAAGTTACGTACCACCTTTGGTGGAAAGGTTTATTAAGATTAGTGGCAGACGAAACTAATCTTTCCATGGTGCCGCATCTGTGGAATAAAGCGCTGCATAATCTTATTATGGTGCGGGTAACCGCACGGACTGTGAGTAGCGAGCAGTCCCTATATAGACATTTATTTATAGGATGGGAGTTTACTCACAATCCGAGAATAAATGGATATATAGAATAAGATATAAGGGGAGGTTCTGTGAAATCAGTGGAATCTGTGAGAGATGAGGAAGGGTAGAAGGGCAGCGAAGCGGTCTTACAACGAAGTGGTCTTACAACGAAGTGGTCAAAACAAAACAATAATAATCATGATTGAAGAAAATCAAGACAGAATCCTCCCTGTTAAAATTGAGGAAGAAATGAAGTCATCGTACATCGACTATTCGATGTCCGTCATCGTGAGTCGTGCGTTGCCTGACGTGCGCGACGGCTTTAAGCCCGTTCACCGTCGCGTGCTCTTTGGAATGAACGAGTTAGGTAACACCTCTGACAAACCGACAAAGAAAAGTGCTCGTATCGTCGGTGAGGTTATGGGTAAATATCACCCTCATGGTGATAGTAGTATTTATGGTACGCTCGTGCGTATGGCGCAGCCGTGGGCGATGCGTTATTGCCTCGTTGATGGTCAAGGTAACTTCGGTTCGGTCGATGGTGACGGTGCTGCCGCTATGCGTTATACGGAGGCACGCCTGAGCAAGCTCGCAGAGGAAATGCTTCGCGATATTGAGAAGGATACGGTGGATATGAACCTTAACTTCGATGATACGCTCCGCGAACCCGCCGTTCTGCCTTGCCGTTTCCCGAACCTGCTTGTAAACGGAGCTACCGGTATTGCCGTAGGTATGGCAACGAACATGCCAACCCATAACTTAGGTGAAGTGATTGACGGTTGCGTAGCTTACGTGAAGAACCAGATTGCTAAGCAGCAAAACCCTGAGACAGAGGATATAACCGTAGCAGACCTCATGGAGTATATCAAAGCTCCTGATTTCCCTACGGGCGGTACTATCTACGGTTATCAAGGTGTGCGTGACGCTTACGAGACGGGTAAGGGTCGTGTCGTTATTCGTTCTAATGCCGATATTGAGGCAGAGGATAATGGACGCGAACATATCGTAATTACCGAACTGCCTTATGGCGTTGTTAAGTCCGACTTGGTGAAGGATATAGCCGAACTCGTAGCCGATAAGAAGATTGAGGGAATATCCGATATCTCCGACCAATCAAAACGCGATATACGTATTATTATCGAGATTAAGCGTGACGCTAATGCGCAAGTCGTTCTCAATAAGTTATACAAATATACGGCTCTCCAATCGAGTTTCAGCGTGAACAGCATTGCCCTCGTGAAGGGTCGTCCGATGTTGCTGAACCTCAAAGACCTCATTGCTAACTTCATTGAGCATCGCATGGAGGTCGTTACGCGCCGTACCCGTTATGAACTGCGTAAAGCACAAGAGCGTGCGCATATCTTAGAGGGCTTGATTATTGCTGTGGATAATATCGACGAGGTGGTTAAGATTATTCGCGCTTCCCGCACACCGCAAGATGCCCAAACGAACTTAGAGAAACGCTTTGATTTGGATAATCTCCAATCGAAGGCTATCGTAGATATGCGTTTGAGCCAACTCACAGGATTGAGAATAGACGAATTGAAAGCCGAATATGCTGAGATTGAGAAACTCATTGATCACCTCAATGAATTGTTAGCAAGCGATGTTCTGCGCTTTGAACTCATTAATGAAGAACTCATTGAGATTAAGGATAAGTACGCAGACGAGCGTCGTACGCAAATCGTTAAGATGGCAACGGAGTTCAATCCCGAAGATATGTACGCTGATGACGATATGGTTATTACCATCTCGCACCTCGGTTATATCAAGCGCACGCCGCTGGCAGAGTTCCGTCAACAAGGTCGTGGTGGTATAGGCAGTAAGGCTTCGTCCAGTCGCGATGAGGACTTTATCGAATATGTACACCAAGCATCAATGCACTCGACTATGATGTTCTTCACCGAGCATGGACGTCTCTATTGGATTAAGGTCTATGATTTGCCGGAAGGCAATCGCCAATCGAAGGGTCGTGCTATTCAGAATATCATCAATCTGGACAAGGGTGACCGTGTTCGCACGTTCATTAACGTGAAGGGCCTCAACGATGCCGAATATGTCAATAACCACTTCCTTATCTTCGCTACCAAGAATGGTTTGATGAAGAAGACAACGCTGGAGGCATATTCACGTCCGCGTGCTAATGGTATCAACGCTGTTGGTCTGCGTGAGGGTGACGAACTGATAGGCGTTACTTTAACGGATGGTCAGAGCGAGATGCTGATAGCTTCTTATAACGGTAAAGTAGTTCGCTTCAACGAAGCAGGCGTTCGTCCGATGGGTCGAAATGCAACGGGTGTGAAGGCTATTACGTTAGACGAAGACGGACAAGATCGTGCGATTGGCATGATTTGTGTAGAGAAGAATTCAGACAAGACTGTTCTCGTCATTTCCGACAAGGGCTTTGGTAAGCGTACCAAACTGGATGAAGCCGATGAAAACGGTGAGATGGTTCCTGTTTACCGTATCACGAACCGTGGTGGTAAGGGCGTTAAGACCATGAACTTGACTGATAAGACAGGTCAACTCGTAGGTTTACACGCTGTTACTGATGAGGAAGACCTCATGCTCATCACTAAGTCCGGAACGGCTATCCGAATGGATATTTCCACTATCCGCGTGATGGGTCGTGCTACACAAGGTGTCAAACTCATTGAACTTCAAAAACGTAACGACACCCTTATGTTTGGGTGTATCGTTCCGAAGAATGAAGAGGATGAAGAGAGTGGAGAGTTGAGAGTTGAGAGTGTAGAGTAGCCGTCTAGTTTATAAGTTTATAAGTTTAATAGTTTATAAGTTTTTATTATTATGAAAAAGACAATGTTATTTGCAGTAATGGCACTGATAAGTGTAGGCTGCATGGCTCAAAAAGCCAATGTTAAGAAAGTAAAAAGCTTAATTCAAGCTGAAACCCCCGATTTCTATGGAGCACGTCAACTAATCGAGGAAGCTATCGTTAATCCCGAAACAGCAGGGTTAGCTGATACTTGGTACCAAGCAGGTATGATTGGCTACACCCAAAATGAGAAATTCAATATCGCTGCCATGATGGGGCAAGCCGTGGACGAGGAACTCAAAGGACAAGCCGCTATGGAGAGTTATGATTACTTTGTAAAGGCTGCTGAATTAGCTGCTGCTACCGTTGTTGATAAGAAGGGTAGAGAAGTACAAGCCGATCCTAAAACTCTCAAACTGATTGCGCCTAAGATGATGTCTTACTATGATGCTCAAGACTTCATTAAGTATGGTATCTATCTTAACGATCAAAAGAACTATGTAGAGGCATATAAGGCATTCATGAACCACCTCAGCATCCAAGACCTTCCCATGATGCAAGATCCTAAACTGCAAGCAAAAATGCCGAAGGATACCATCTATGAGCAATATCGTTATTATGCAGCTATTTTTGCTATCCAAGCAGAGATGCACAATGAGGCTATCGCTTTATTAGAGTCCATGAAGGACGGTGAGTATGAGGCTACGGTTGTTAACCAATTCCTATATCAAGAGTATGTATCTTTGAATGATACCGTTAATTTCGTACGCGTGCTGAAGGATGCTGTTGTTCGCTTCCCGAAGGAACCTTGGTTCTTACAAAACCTCATCAATCACTACATCTTCTCCGGTCAAACGGATCAAGCCCTTATTTATCTGACAGAGGCTATTGAACGCGAGCCGAGTGTAGGTCAATACCGTCTCATTAAGGGTAATATCCTTGCCAACGAGAATAAGTATGAAGAGGCTGCCGTTGAGTATGAGAAAGCTCTTGAGGTTGAACCTAATCTGGCTGACGCTAAGGCCGGTCAAGGTCGTATCTATTACAACCAAGCCGTTAAGATGAACGAGGATGCCGCTTATATCTCGGATGCTAAAGAGTATAAGAAAGCCCTTGCGGAGATGAACGCTATGTTCAAAAAGTCGTTGCCTTTCTTTGAGGAAGCACATAGGATGGATCCTGAGAATCGTGATTATATGATTACCCTCCGTACACTCTACTATCGTTTTGAGATGGAGGCTGAGTACGAGGCTATTTCTGCAGAATTGAATAAATAATGGGGCGAATAGTAGCCATTGATTACGGTAAAAAACGCACAGGATTAGCCGTTACGGATCCGCTCCGTATAACGGCTAATCCGTTGTTAACCATTCCCACGCAGGAATTGATAGAGTGGTTACGCGCGTATATAAATAAGGAACAGGTAGATGAAGTGGTGATAGGACATCCCACGCAACTCAATGGTCAAGAGTCGGAGTCGATGCAATATATCAAACCTTTCATGGCTTTGTTTGCAAAATCTTTTCCTCATATTCCGCTCATTCCTTTTGACGAACGCTTTACCTCTACCATAGCCCATAGAGCCATGATTGACGGAGGCATGTCAAAGAAGAAAAGGCAAGATAAAGCTGTAGTCGATAAATTAGCTGCTTGCATTATCCTCGAAGATTATCTCAACACCAAACACTAAACACCAGACACAAAAATATGATATTACAAATCTACTTATACGGGCAGCCGGCTCTGCGTAAGCCTACCGAAGAGGTTACAAAAGATAACGCGCCCGACCTTCGTACACTATTAGACGATATGCAAGAAACACTCACTGCTGCTGAGGGTTGTGGTTTGGCAGCTCCGCAAGTGGGTAGGGGATTGAGTCTATTCATAGTGGACGGCACCGAACTGGGAGAAGATTATCCGGACTGTGTTGATTTTAAGCAGGTCTTTATCAATCCCGAAATCATTGAGCAAAGCAAGGAAACTATTTCTTATTCGGAAGGATGCCTCTCTCTGCCCGGAATATCGGAGAACGTAGTGCGCCCACGCACCATCACCGTTCGTTATCAAGACCCCGATTTCAATTGGCACGAGGATACTTACACGGACTTCAAGGCACGAATCGTTCTCCATGAGTTTGACCACTTGGAAGGACATGTGTTTACCGATCGTATATCGCCTATCCGCAAGCAGTTTGTGCGCAATAAACTGATGAATATCGTGAAGGGTAAAACCGTAGCGCGTTACCGCTATAAACGTAATTAGTTTAGAGTTGAGAGTTTTGAGTTTAGAGAAGCCGTCTAGTTATAAAGTTTAGAGTTGCATGAGTATTTTGACTATCATAATATTCAGCATTGGGTTGGCAATGGACTGCTTTGCCGTCAGTGTGTCTAAAGGACTGGCGGTTGATTTGCATGAGGTCTTTGCTAAGCGTCAGCACCCGTGGTTGATGGCAGTCCTCTTTGGTCTCTTCCAAGGCGGCATGCCCCTTATCGGCTACTATGCCGGAACGATCTTTAGAGACTTCTTTAGCCGCTATGCCGGAATCATTGCCCTGCTGCTGTTAGGGTATATAGGCGGTAAAATGATTTGGGAGAGTGGACAAAGGAATAAGGAAGAAGGACAAAGGAATAAGGAAGAAGGACAAAGGAATAAGGAAGAAGGACAAAGGAATAAGGAAGAAGGACAAAGGATAAAGGATGCAGACTTTTCGCTGAAAACGCTGTTTATTTTAGCGATAGCAACGAGTATAGATGCTCTCGCAACGGGGGTAATCTTTATTCCTCACCCCGAGAGTCTATGGCTCGGAATCAGCATCATCGCTTTAGGCTCTTTTATCTTCTCTATTGCGGGTTACCTTATCGGTGTGTTCGTGGGCAGTAAGTTCAAACTCAATGTAGAACTCATCGGAGGTCTTATTCTTATCGCTATCGGACTCAAAATATTCATAGAAGGCTTATGTTCCTAATTCAAAATACGCTTGTCTCCCTCGACGTGCTCGAGAAAGAATTCTGCTGCAACCTAGACATCTGTCGTGGTTGCTGCTGTGTGGAGGGAGATGCCGGAGCGCCCCTTACGGACGAGGAAGAACAACAACTTGCTGCCGCTCTGCCGTTACTTAAAAAAGAGATGACTGCCGAAGCGCAAGCCGTGGTTGAAGCACAAGGAGTGGCTTATCTTGATCCCAGTGGCGAGAAAGTGACCTCTATTGTTAATAACAAAGACTGTGTTTTTGCTCGAACAGACAAAGCCGGTTGGTGCTACTGTATCATAGAGAAAGCTTATAAGGCAGGTAAGATTCCGTTTAATAAACCTATATCGTGCCACCTTTATCCTATTCGTCTAACCAACCTCAGTAACGGGATGACGGGGGTGGAGTACCATCGTTGGGATATATGCCATTGCGCCCGTCAATTAGGAAAGAAACTACATTTGCCTATCTATAAGTTCCTTAAGGAACCGCTTATTCGTCGCTTCGGCGAGGATTGGTATAACGAACTCGATTTAACCGCCACAGAGTGGCATAAGCAGTCTAAAGTTTAAAGTGTAAAGTGTAAAGAAGTATGCAGTGTGAGATAATAACGATTGGCGATGAATTGCTCATCGGTCAAGTGGTGGACACCAATTCCGCTTGGATGGCCACCGAACTCAATGCTTGCGGCATTGAAGTCAAACAAATAAGTTCTGTTCACGATGATGCTCAACACATCGTGGCTGCTCTTAATGAGGCATTTGAACGTGCTGATATAGTCCTCACTACAGGCGGACTGGGTCCTACAAAGGATGATATAACCAAGCACGTCCTGTGTGACTATTTCCATACGGAACTCATACCCGATGATACGGTCAAAGCACATATTGAGGCACTCTATAAGGATCGCCCCGATGTGCTTAATCGTCTTACCGAAACACAATGGCTCGTACCTAAGGCGGCTACTATCTTGCCTAATCGTGTTGGTTCGGCTCCGCTGATGGTCTTTCATAAAGACAATAAGATACTGGTTTCTATGCCGGGCGTGCCGTACGAGATGAAGATTGCCATGACTGAACAAGTCTTGCCCTATCTCTCAGCGCATAGCGCGGTCTTTCAGCGAAGCGGTCTTTCAGGTGCAGCCGGTCTAAATTCAATTATACACAAGACAGCTCTTGTTTATGGCGTACCCGAATCCGTTCTTGCTCTTCGTCTTGAAGAGTGGGAGAATAACCTTCCCGCAGACCTTCATTTGGCATACCTGCCTAAGGATGGTATCGTGCGTTTGCGTTTAAGCCAATATTCCAATAATCTTTCAGCCGAAGGCGGTCTTTCAGCGCAGCGGTCTGATAGCGCAGCGGTCTTCAAGCAATTGCTTGAACTACTTGGCGACGATTGTATTGCCACGGAGGATAAGCCATTAGAGAGTATTTTAGGCGATTTATTAAAGGAACGTCATGCAACTATAGCCACTGCAGAGAGTTGTACCGGAGGTAAGTTAGCTTCTTTACTCAATAAACAACCCGGTTCATCTGCCTTCTACTTCGGTTCGGTGGTGGCATATGATAATTCGGTGAAACATAATGTATTGGGAGTTAGACAAGAGGATTTAGAGACCTTTGGAGCAGTGAGTGAACCTGTTGTTAGACAGATGGCCGAAGGGGTTCGTCGTTTGCTCAAAACGGATTATGCCATTGCCACTTCGGGTATAGCAGGACCTGATGGGGGAACAGCAGAAAAACCGGTCGGAACGGTTTGGATAGCATGGGCTACTCCAACCGAAACTTTTGCCCAATGTTTCCATTTAGGAAGACTAAGAGAGCAAATAACTGACCGTACATGCGTCACTTCGCTTACAAAATTAATAAAATATTTGCATATATCATAAATATTTTGTATCTTTGCGCGATTTTTTGTTAGAATAGATGATAGAGACTCCTTTCATAAAAATGCTTGAACAATCTGTTGTTCGCAATTGGTCTTCGGTTGCGTTTACAGATTATGGTTCTCCTACGTCTATGAAATATCAAGATGTGGCGCAGGAGATTGAGCGCATTCATATTCTTCTTCGTCAATGTGGTATCACTCCAACGGATAAGGTAGCATTGATGGGGAGAAATAAGAGTTATTGGGCGATTACCTATCTGGGTATTATGACCTATGGCGCTATTGTGGTGCCTATTTTGCAAGACTTTAAGCCAAATGATACCCTTCATATCCTCAATCATTCGGAATCTAAACTTTTCTTTGTGACTGATTCGCTATATGAGAGTTTAGATATTGATCAAATGGATTATGTGAAGGCTATATTTTCGCTTTCTACGCGAGATGTGTTGGCCATTAAAACGGATTTGATTTGTAAGGAAGACATCTTGCCGGAAACAATAACGAGTATTTTTGATAAACAATACCCGGGTGGTATTACGCCGGAAAAGGTACATTATTGTAACAAAGATAACTCCGAAATTGGTTCCATCAACTATACATCTGGTACTACGGGTTTCTCAAAAGGTGTGGTTACGCGTCTGAATGCGTTGGCTGGTAACGTTAAATTCTGCTCAGAGCACCATGTTATCTATAAGCAGAGTCGTCAAGTGGTCTTCTTACCCTTAGCCCATGCTTTTGGTTGTGCGTTTGATTTCTTGACTACATTCTGCGTCGGCGGTCATGCCTATTTCTTAGGGAAAACTCCTTCTCCAAGAATCTTATTACAAGCGTTTAAGGAAATTAAACCTACTTGTATCTTCACCGTTCCGCTGATTTTAGAAAAGATATACAAAAAGCAGATACTCCCTCTTCTCAATAAATCATCCGTCAATTGGGCGTTAAAAATGCCTATAATAGATGATGTGCTGCTCAAGAAAGTTCGTCAAGAATTGGTGAATACTTTTGGCGGTGAGTTTGACGAAATAATTATTGGTGGAGCACCCTTGAATGCCGAAGTGGAAGCGTTCCTTAATCGTATTCATTTCCCCTATACCATTGGTTATGGAATGACCGAGTGTGCTCCCCTCATTTCTTATAGCAAGGCGAAAGATTTTAAGAAAGGTTCTTGCGGTAAGGTGTTAGATGGACTTATGGAGGCCAAGGTTGATCATCCTGACGAGGAGGGCATTGGTGAATTACTCGTTCGTGGAGAACATGTTATGTCTTGTTACTATAAGAACCAAGAAGCCACCGCAGAGGTCTTTACTGCCGATGGCTGGCTCAAAACCGGCGACTTAGGTTTTGTAGATAAAGATGGATTTATCTTTATTAAAGGTCGTAATAAGACGATGCTTTTAGGTCCAAATGGGCAGAATATCTATCCTGAGGCGATTGAGGCTAAACTCAATAACATGCCTTACGTGATGGAATCTATTGTTATTCAGCGCGATAGTCATTTAGAAGCACTCGTCTGCCCTGATTATGAAACCTCGGGTTCGTTGACCTCAGAAGAATTGATGGCTGCCATGGAGAAGAATCGTAAGATGGTCAATACCTTATTGGCCTCGTACGAACAAATAAAAGCGATTAGGCTTTATCCTCATGAGTTTGAAAAGACACCTAAGAAATCGATTAAACGTTTTTTATATACCCAATACTAATTATGTTAACCTCCGATCAACAAAATCTTGTTAAGATGTTCGAGCGCTCCTTTAAGGAACACTGGGATCTTGAAGCCGTTTCCGATTACGGAACTCCGATTACTTATACCTATGCTCAATTAGCAGAGCGAGTAGCTATGTTACACGAAGTGTACAAATTGGCGGGTTTAAAGAAAGACGACAAAGTCGCTATCATGGGTAAAAACAACTGCAATTGGGTAACGGCATATTTGGCAACTATTACGTATGGTGCTATCGTTGTACCTATCTTGCAAGATTTTAAGGCTAATGATGCCTTGCATATCATCAACCATTCAGACGCTAAATTGCTCTTTATCTCGGACATTATCTGGGAAGGTCTGGATCTCGCGGATATGAAAAAAATCAAAGCCGTTTATTCGCTTTCTGATTACCATGTATTGTCGTCGCGCCTCAAGAAACTGAACATTAACTTTGCTGAAATGCAACAACTTCTCAAGAAAGCTTATCCCAAAGGCTTTACCAAGAAGGATGTTCATTTCGATAAGCGATCCAATGCCGAAGTGGCTTCTATTAACTATACTTCCGGCACCACCGGTTTTAGTAAAGGCGTCATTACACCTTGCAACGCCTTAGTCGGTAATATACTCAGTTTCCATTCAATAGGTGACGCCGTTAACGGATTGAGTTCTGATGCACGTCATGTAGCTTTCTTGCCTTTGGCTCATGCTTATGGTTGTGCAGTCGATTTCTTAGGTGTCCTTGCTTATGGAGGTCATACTTTCCTTATTGGGCGAACACCGGCTCCTAAGATTCTTTTACAAGCCTTCGCTGAGGTAAAGCCGACAAACATCATTGCTGTGCCACTTATTCTGGAGAAGATATATAAGAAACTCATTGTTCCTCAAATATCGAAACCTTCTATTCGCTGGGCCTTAAAAGTGCCCTTCCTTTCGGACGCAATCTTGAAAAAGATTCGTCAACAACTCTATGAGGCTTTTGGTGGTAACTTCTGGCAATTCATCATTGGAGGTGCCCCTCTGAACGCAGAGGTAGAGGAGTTCTTGAGGCGCATTAAGTTTCCCTTTGCAGTTGGTTATGGTATGACTGAATGCGCTCCCTTAATTTCTTTCACTGCTTCAGATAACGGATATAAATCTTTTTCTTGTGGTAAAGTACTTAGTGGTATGGAGATTAAGGTGGTTGATCCTAATGATGAAGGAATTGGTGAACTATGGGTTCGCGGCGAACACGTGATGCTTGGCTATTACAAGAACGCAGCGGCGACTCATGAGGTTCTTACTAAGGATGGTTGGCTCAAGACGGGCGATTTGGGATATATTGACGAGGATGGGTTTATCTTTATTAAGGGGCGTAACAAAACCATGCTTTTAGGTCCAAACGGACAAAATATCTACCCTGAAGAGATTGAGGCAAAACTTGATAATATGCCTTATGTAATGGAGTCTATCGTTCTTCAACATGAGGATCATTTGGTGGCACTTGTTTGCCCTGATTATGAAACGGCAGGGGCAATGACATCGGAAGATTTGGAGAAGATCATGGAGCAGAATCGTAAGGATGTCAATCTCGAATTGGCTTCCTACGAACAACTTACCAAAATCAAACTCTATCCACACGAGTTTGAGAAAACGCCAAAGAAGTCTATTAAGCGGTTCCTTTACACAGCCATGGCCATCGACTAAAATCGTCCAATGGTAAATAGTAAATCGTCAAATCGTAAATAAGCATGAACCTCTGTATCGATCAAGGTAACTCACGAACGAAGATAGCTATCTTTGAAGGCGAACGCCTCAAGAAGCATATCATCTACAAGCACTTCTCTTCTTTGGATGTGGAGCGTTTGTTCTCGTTGTACCCGATTGATAACAGCATCATCTCGTCTGTATCGAATATTGAGCCTTCGGTGGTTAATGCCCTTCATCGATTGAGCAAGCGTTGCGTTTTGTTTGATCACACCACGTCTATTCCAATAAAAAACTGTTACGATACTCCCGCCACTCTTGGACAGGACCGTTTGGCTGCTGCTGTGGCTGCTGCGCACCTCTATCCTTCGGAAAATGTGCTCATTGTGGATGTCGGTTCGGCTATTACGTATGATGTGGTAACAGAGCAAAATGAATATATAGGCGGCAATATAGCTCCGGGACTGAAGATGCGTTTCTCTGTCCTCAAGCAGATGACCAAGAAACTGCCTTACGTCGAGGTCGAAGCAGAGGAACTGATTCCGCTTTTCGGGAAGAATACACACGATGCCATTGCCGCAGGCGTTATACGTGGCACGATTTTTGAAGTAAAAGGATATATGCGTGCGCTCGCAGAGCGCGTAGCGCATTTTGAAACAATAATAACAGGAGGAAATAACCCCTATATTATCAAGTCCATTGAGTGCGCACATGTCGAGAAACATTTAGTACTCATCGGACTCAATGTCATATTAAATTATAACGAAAATGCGTAAGTTATTTATCATCATATCACTTATCCTCACCGTAGGTTATGTTTCGGCACAGAATATGACACAATCGCCGTTCTCTCGTTACGCCTATGGTTTATTGGATGATAATATTCCCAACACTTATCGTTCCATGGGTGGAGTAGGGGTAGGCATGCGTAGTAATAAGGTCATTTGTTCTATTCAGCCAGCTTCGTTTACAGCTTGTGATAGCATGACGTTCATGTTTGATGTTGCTGCATCTGTTGGCTGGAATCGTTATCAAGATTTTGCCGGTAGAAGAAATAAAGGAACCGGTAATTTAGAATATCTCTCCCTTCAGTTCCCTATCTGGAGGCAACATATCGCCATGGCAGCGGGAGTAATGCCTTATTCTTCTGTTGGATATGAGATTAACCAAGTCGATTCCATATCTCTGCCCGATTATGATGCTATCTATTCTTATTTAGGAGAAGGAGGATTGAGTCAGGTCTTTGTGGGACTGAGTTTTAATATCTGCGATTGGGTGGCGTTGGGTGCCAATATGTACTATATGTTTGGTGAATCAACCAACTCACGCACCGTTTCTTTTGCTCAAGCCGGTTTGAGTTCGGCTTCGCAGGTGTCCTATATGAGAGTAAATAGTTTGCGTTTCCGTTATGGATTACAAGTGTTCCATACGTTTGGAGATCATAGTTTTGTCTTAGGAGGTATCTTTGAGAATAAGCAGAAACTTAATTCTACCTATAATGTTTTGGAGACCTCTTTATTGGATACCATTACCACTTATCCCAATGATCAGCACCCGAACCCGTTTGAGATGCCGATGATTTTTGGCGGAGGTATATCCTATTCTTGGGCTAATCGGCTCACTGTTGCCTTTGATTATACGCGTGATTGTATGTCTAAGGCGCGATATTTTGATCAAGTTGGTTCATTGAATGATCGTAACCGCTATGCTATTGGCGTGGAATATCGCCATAATCCGACGGGACAGCGTTATGTTGATCATGTTATGTGGAGAATAGGGTGTAAGATATTGGATAACTACGCTACCCAATTGTCGAATGTTAAAAATGTAACAGTTTCTTTTGGTGTAGGACTTCCGCTTCGTAATGTGGGAACTGTATTCAATGCGTCAGTGGAATACACTCATAACGGAACCAAATCTTTTTTGGAAGAGAATACGATACGTTTAACCATTAACGCCGCTATTGCTGAGAATTGGTTCTTCAAACGCCGCTTATAAAACAATGAGAATAACTATAACAACAAGAATAATTATAACAACTTCTAAAAATTTATCGTTATGAAAAAAGTCATCATCATCATGGCGCTTTGCGCCACCATTCCGGCTTTAGCTTGCGCTAAGAAACCCAAGAAAGTAGAATCTGCTCCGGCAGAAGTAAATCCTGTGGCAGTTGTAGAAGACGAGACTCCCGAGATTACAGAGGAGTGCATCATCAATGTTTCTCTCTTTGTAGAGAGTGCTAAGAATAAGCAATATGCTGATGCTTATGGACCTTGGCTTGAGGTTTATAACAATTGCCCTAATGCTAACAAGGCTATTTATAGCCGTGGCTCCGCTATTTTGGAGTGGAAGTACAATAATGCTACTACTGAAGAGGAAAAGAATGAGATTAGACAACTGGTTCTCCAAATGCATGACAAGCGTATCAAGTGGTTTGGTGACGATCCTAAATACCCAACGGCTTATATCTTAGGTCAAAAGGGTCTGGACTATTGTAAGTTCTACCCCGAAGATCCGCTCAAGTTAGATGCTTATAACTGGATTAAACAATCCGTTACAGAGATGGGCACAGAGTCTCAATTAGCAGTAATAGTTAAACTCATGGAACTGTCTAATGAATTGTATAAAGCAGACCCCGATAAGTATGGTCCCCAATATCTTGCTGACTATGCTTTGATTAGTCCTATCCTTCAAACGCTTTGGGATGATCCTGCCTCAAAGAACGCTACCGCTGCTGCTCAATCAAAGGAGTATGTGGATAATATGTTTGCTCTCTCCGGTGCCGCTTCTTGTGATAAACTGGATGAACTCTATGCTAATTATGTAAGCACCAATGGTCAATACCTCGAGGATATGTTGAAACTTATGCGTCTCTATCAACGCGTAAATTGCACGGAGTCTGAGGTTTATTTTGCTGCCGCCGAGGCTGCTCATAAACTCAAACCGACTACCGAGTCTGCTTCTGGTTGTGGTTCGATGTCTCTTAAGAGAGGCGAATATACCGATGCCATTAACTACTACAAACAAGCTATCGAACTCATTGATGAGAACGATCCGGAAGGTGATGTAACTCGTGCTGACCTCCAATATCGTATTTCGTATATTTATATGGATAAACTGAATCGTTATGCTGATGCCCGCACGTTTGCTAACTTGTCCATGAATAGCAATCCTAATCAAAAAGGTCGTTGCTACATTATGATTGGTCTTTGCTATGCATCTTCTCAACCTTATCAAACGCCCGATTTCTCGGCAGCTAAAGCAGCTATCCTTAATAAAACCGTTTTCTGGGCTGCTGTAGATAAGTTCAATAAGGCTAAGGCTGTTGATGAGACTTGTGTGGATGATGCCAATAAACTGATTGCTACCTATAGTAAGTACTTCCCCTCCAAGGAAGAGATTTTTGACTTACCGACAGAGTTCGGTTCCGGTACGTTCGTTGTAGGTGGTTGGATTAATGAATCAACCGTCGTTCGTCCCAAAAAAGACTAAATATGCCTTCTTTCAGCCGTAGGCGGAATATCGGAGTCGCCGGAGCGACCGGCGCAGCGGTCCTTCAGCGCAGCGGTCTTACAGCGATAGCAGTCTTGCTATTGCTGTTTGGCAGTTGCAGTTCGCGTGACGTCAAACTTCGTACGGATGCCGTTTCGGATCGAGCCGCTATCCCTGCTCTGAGCACGGATAGCGTCACGACTTTGGTATCTGATTCCGGTATCACGCGTTATCGGGTTACGGCTACGAAATGGCTCGTTTACGATAAAGCAGAACCGCCTTATTGGGAGTTCCCTGAGGGAATTTACTTAGAGCGATTTGATGAGCAACTCGTTGTTAATTCTCAGTTAGAAGCTGATTATGCGCATTATAATCAAGAGTCGCATGAGTGGCATTTGAAAGGTAATGTACATTCAGTGAATGAGAATGGCGAGATCTTTGATACTCCCGAATTGTATTGGAATCAAGATGAGGAAAAGATATTCTCGGACTCGTCTATCGTTATCACGCGAGAAAAGACCATCATTCGTGGTGTCGGCTTCCGCTCTAACCAATCCATGACGCTCTATACCATTACTAATCCCACCGGCATCATCCCCATCGAAGATGCGGATTCTACTAAAAACTTATAACTTTCAACTACTAAACTAGACGGCTTCTTTAAACTTTAAACTATTAAATTATGCTCCTCTCTAACAAAACGACTCTCATCACCGGTGCCTCCAGAGGTATTGGTCGTGCCATAGCCCTTCTTTTTGCTTCGGAGGGTAGTGATGTTGCTTTCACTTATCTCCATAGTGAAGAGTCTGCTCTATCATTAAAGACCGAGATTGAAGCTCTCGGTGTGCGTTGCTTAGCCATCAAAGCAGATGCTGCCGATTATAATGCGGCGCAAGATGTGGTTAAGCAGGTGGTACAAGAGTGGGGTAAGATAGATATCCTTATAAATAACGCGGGCGTCACGCGCGACGCGCTCATCATACGCATGCGCGAGGAACAGTGGGACGAGGTGATGAATACGAACCTCAAGTCGGCTTTCAATTATATCCAAGCTGTTTCTGCTGTTATGGCGCGTCAGCGTAAGGGTTCTATTATCTCGATGTCGTCGATAGTGGGACTGAACGGCAATGCCGGACAAGCTAATTATGCGGCATCGAAAGCGGGTATTGTCGCCCTCACTAAGTCGGTGGCTAAGGAGTTAGGAAGTCGAAATGTGCGCGTTAACGCTATTGCCCCCGGATGTATTGAAACAGATATGACGTCCGCCTTGTCGGATCAAAACAAAGAGGCTATTCTGCAAATGATTCCGATGGGTAGAGTAGGGCAACCGGAGGAGGTGGCTAAAGTAGCCTTGTTCTTGGCTTCGGATATGTCTTCCTACATCTCCGGCCAAGTGCTCCAAGTCAATGGTGCCATGGCGTAAGAACTATTTTACACTTTTGTTGTACTTGTGTATCTTGATTATACCCGCGCCGAAGGGTTACCGAACAGTCACGGGAGAATGCCCCAACGAGCGGGAGAGAGAAACGAGAAACAAGAAACAAGAGGCGGGACATAAAAAAGGCTCTCGATGGAGAGCCTTTTCTTTTATCCGCCACATTTGGAATAACCGCACTCACGGCAGTGCATACAGCCTTCTTCATATATGAGTGGATTACCACAATGAGGACAAGTCTGACCTTGGACTACCGTGCCGTCTTGAATATACTTCTTCAAGGCACGCTCAACACCGACTTTCCATGAGTTAATGGTCTCACTGCCCATCTGCAAACCACTAATCATCTTAATGACTTGGTCAATAGGCATACCATAACGAAGCACACCCGAAATCAGTTTGGCATAGTTCCAGAACTCCTTATCGAACTTATAACTCAGTCCCTCTACCGTGGTCTTATAGCCGCGCGTGTTGACGAACTGGAAGTCATAACGGTGAGAACCATCCGACTCCTGCGACTTGATAATCTTACCATTAGTAACCGACTTAGGCAATAAAATACCATCCTCGTCATCTGCCAAACCGGTGAAAATCTCATAAGGACGACCGTCTAATAATCCAACAAAGGCAATCCATTTATCTTTGTTATTCTGGAAACGAACAACATCGCACTCTAATTCGGTAGGACGCTTTTGTACGCGATGGTCATAGCAGATACAAGTCTTATCGTCTTTCTCGTCTTTCTTATCCTCCTTGTGTTCATCTTTCTTATTGATGGTCTCTAACACGCCCGTGCGACTGCCTTCACGATAAACGGTGCAACCCTTACAACCACAACGCCAAGCCTCTTCATAGAGTTTATTCACAAGCTCTTCCGATACATCAGAGGGTAGGTTAATGGTAACGGAAATAGAGTGATCTACCCATTTCTGAATAGCGCCTTGCATCTGCACCTTAGCCAGCCAATCGACATCACTCGCCGTAGCATGGAAATAAGGCGACTCAGCTACAAGAGCCTCTACCTCTTCTGCCGTATAACGATGATTGGGGTCATAAGTATGACCATTAGCATTCATCCAAGTGATGAACTTATGGTGGAAAACGATAAACTCCTCAAAACTATCGCCGTCCTCATTGACGAGATCAACATGTACGTTCTTATCGTTCGGATTCACCTTACGACGGCGTTTGTAAACAGGCTGAAAGACAGGTTCAATACCGGAAGTGGTCTGCGTCATGATAGAGGTCGTTCCCGTAGGCGCAATCGTCAAACAAGCGATGTTACGACGGCCATATTGCTTCATGAGTTCATAGAGTTCGGGATCAGCCTCTTTGATACGTTGGATATACGGATTCTTCTCCTCACGCTTAGCATCATAAACGGTGAAAGCACCACGCTCCTTAGCCATATTGACAGAACTGCGATAAGCAGCCAGTGCTAAATTCTTATGCACTTCTACGGAGAAAGCAATGGCTTCCGGTGAACCGTAACGAAGACCCATAGCCGCGAGCATATCGCCTTCGGCAGTCGTTCCTACACCCGTACGACGACCTTGAATGGTCTTGGTCTTGATTTTCTCCCATAACTCCCTCTCGGTACGTTTGATAGACTCACTCTCGGGATCGGACTCAATCTTGGCAAGAATCTTGTCAATCTTCTCCATCTCAAGGTCGATGATATCGTCCATGATACGTTGAGCAACACCCACGTGACGGCGGAAGAGGTCAAAATCAAACTCTGCCTGCGGTGTGAAGGGGTTCTTCACATACGAATAGAGGTTGATAGCGAGCAGACGGCAACTGTCGTAAGGGCAGAGAGGTATCTCACCACAAGGGTTGGTGCTGACCGTACGATAACCGAGGTCGGCATAGCAATCGGGTACGGACTCACGGAGGATAGTGTCCCAGAAGAGCACACCGGGTTCGGCAGACTTCCACGCATTATGAATAATCTTCTTCCACAAAGCTTGCGCATCAATCTCCTTACTGAACTTAGGATTAGCACTGAAAATAGGGTACTTCTGCACGTACGGTTTACCCTCAATAGCCGCTTGCATGAAACCATCGTCTATCTTCACACTCACGTTAGCACCGGTAATCTTACCTTGCTCCATCTTTGCGTCAATGAACGATTCGCTATCGGGGTGATTGATACTAACGGAGAGCATGAGCGCGCCACGGCGACCGTCTTGTGCTACCTCACGAGTGGAGTTAGAATAACGCTCCATGAAAGGAACGAGACCGGTAGAGGTAAGGGCTGAGTTCTTCACGGGTGAACCATGAGGGCGTATATGACTGAGGTCATGACCCACGCCACCACGGCGTTTCATAAGTTGCACCTGCTCCTCATCAATCTGAATGATAGCACCATAACTATCCGACTCACCGTCTTGACCGATAACAAAGCAGTTACTGAGGGAGGCTACTTGGTAGTTATTACCAATACCTGTCATAGGACTGCCTTGAGGAACGATATAACGGAAATCACGCATCAACTCAAAGAGTTCAGGTTCCGTCATGGGGTTCTTGTACTTGGACTCAATACGAGCTATCTCCGATGCTAAACGATGGTGCATGTCATCGGGAGTCTTCTCGTACAGGTTTCCAAAACTGTCTTTGAGGGCATACTTGGTTGCCCAAACACGAGCTGCTAATTCGTCACCTTTGAAATACTCTCTCGAGGCTTCTTCGGCTTCTGCTTGTGTGTAAATTTTGTTTTCCATTTGGTTAGTGTCTGTATATAAGTTATTTAGTTATTTTTTGTGCATATTTTTATCGAAAAGGGAGTGCAAAATTACTACTTTTTTTTGATATGTGCAAATATTTTTGAAAAAAAAGTTATTAACATAGACGTTAAAGTTATCCAAAACAAAATCGCAACTAACTTGTTTTTAGTTAATTGCGATTTTTGGAAAGTCAAAAAGTTGTCCAAAAGAAAAAGTTATTAACATTCGTCTTTTTCTAAACTTTCTATTTGTGCCGAACAAACAATGCGTCCTGTTTCGTCTTTTTGTTGATAACAAACCTTCTTTTCTTCCACTTTAACGGCGGTCTCTATCGTTTGTCCAAGTTTCATCTCGTGAACGTAACGAATATCGAAACGGAAGGGTTTGCTGAGCCAATCCGGCTTATATACGTTCAACATAAACTCCGGATATTTGCAAGAGTTACAATGATTGTTGTAATCAACGCTTGAATAGAGAATGGTGGATTGTTGAGTGTGGATGGTGGATTGAGCGTCAGGAGTGGTGGTGTTGAAGGGAATCATCCGCGAGGGGCGAGGCATATCCAGTACCTCACCATCTACAACGTCTTGGAAAACGGGTTGATCAAAAACATTAACAATCTCGCGTTTCGTTAAGTCAAGCACAGCCCACGTAGTCTTAGCTTTACCTATTAGTATTCGTTTTGCCTCCATTTCTTTCTCGTCTAATTCTTCCCAGCCCGGATCCCAATAACCGGTATCCTTATAAATACGGAAGTCTCGAACAGAAAGCATATGAGCATTGGACTCAACCCAAGTCTCAAAGACGATAATATCATTGGCTTGAGGCAACTCTTGCATCTCAATCGAGCAATTAGTGATAATCCATGTCAGTCCTTGCTTGAAGAGATATTGTTGACCAAAACCATATTCGTCAGCAGCCTTGCCGGCAACGATCAATAAATGATTCTCTAACGCGACTAAGCGCATGCGCTTATCGGCATCAATCTCTTGATAGAGAACCTCCCATCTATAACGAAGTTTCATATGTTAATTGTTTATTGTTAGTTGGGTCTATTTCAGCCATTTATCAAGCCACGAATAAAATGTTCGTTGCCAAAGGATACCGTTTTGCGGTTTGAGTACCCAGTGGTTCTCATCGGGGAAGATAAGCAATTGAGACGGAATACCCCGCAACTGCGCTGCGTTATAAGCCGCCATCGCTTGATTAGCCAAGATACGATAGTCTTTCTCGCCATGAATACAAAGAATAGGCGTATCCCACTGATCTACGAAACGGTGTGGCGACTGAGCAAAAGTGCGCTGTGCCGTTTTATTCGATTTATCCCAATACGGACCACCTAAGTCCCAATTGGCAAACCACATCTCCTCGGTTTCTAAATACTGCATTTCCTCATTGAAGATACCGTCGTGAGCGATGAAAGCCTTGAAACGCTTATTGTGGTGACCGGCTATCCAATAGACGCTATATCCGCCAAAGGACGCTCCGACACAACCTAAGCGGTTCTTATCAATGGAAGGGATATTGGCAACTGCCTCGTCAATAGCAGAGAAATAGTCCTTCATACATTGACCTGCGTAGTCGCCGCTGATAGCCTCATTCCAAGCCATGCCAAAGCCCGGTAGTCCGCGACGATTAGGAGCAACGATGATATAATCATTAGCAGCCATCATCATGAAGTTCCAACGATACGACCAGAACTGACTAACGGGCGATTGCGGACCACCCTCGCAGTAGAGTAGAGCAGGGTACTTCTTGTTTGGATCAAAATGAGGAGGATAGATAATCCACGTGAGCATCTGCTTGCCGTCCGTTGTCTTCTGCCAGCGAGGCTCTACACGTCCCATCTCAATCTGACTGAGAATGTTATCATTCTCTGTGGTTAGTTTCTCTAACCAATCGCCTTCGGCTGTAAGACCGCCGGTGGGACCGGAGCCGTCCTTGCTGTAAGACCGCCTGCGGCTGAATGATACCTTATAGATCTCATTGGGTTCACGCATAGAGTGGCGAAGGCAGAGGTACTCGTTCTTCTCAACCGACCAATCGGCAGGTGTAGCAATAGGCTCGTAATCGTATTGTCCTTCGGTTAAGCAACGGCGATTACCTTCTAAGTCGGTTTCATAGAGCATGGTCGTTCCGTGCCAAACGGCATTAAAGACGATATGTTCATTATCGCGCCAGTAATAACTATCCACATTAGTATCAAGCCCCTTGGAAACAAACGACACCTCTTTGGTTTGGAGGTCCATAACCATCAAACGGTTCTCGTCACTCTCGTATCCGTCGCGCTCCATGGATTGCCAAGCGATACGACTGCCGTCGGGCGAGAAAGCCGGATTAGTATCATAACCACCATTGGGTTCGGTGATGTTTACGCACGCGCCCGTACGTATATTATATAGGTATATATCCGAATTGGTGCTCAAAGCGTATGCTTTACCCGTTTTCTTGCGGCAGGTATAGGCGATAGTCTCATTATCCGGAGCCCAAGCGAGTTGCTCGATACCCCCAAACGGACGCATCGGACACTCAAACGTTGTTCCCTCTAATAGGTTGACGGGATGAGCCACACTGATTTGTTTAATATCCATCTCATTCTTATAACTCAACTTCACATCTACTACAAAGGGTTGCGGTACTTCATCTACCCACTCGTCCCAATGCTTATACATAAGGTCGGTGACTACGCGTCCGGAAGCTTTCGGTAAATCAGGGTGTAGGTCTGCGGTCGTCTCATGTGCCTTAACGGTAGAGATAAGGATGAGTTTATCCCTCATCGGCGAGAAAAGAAAACCCTCAATATCTTTGTCATAACCGGTAACGGCAATGTCCGTCTTATGCTGACGTAGGTACAGTTTGCCGCCCTTGAGATACGCGATAACGCCGCTATTACCGAACCAAGCAGGATCGGAACCTACAAACTCATCATAGGCTTCGAGACCGTTCTCCGTCTCGGTACAGAGTCTGATCCACGTAGTGGAGCGGTTTTCTTCTACACTATAATAACTAACCGAATAGGCGATATGTCCGGTCTCTATATCCAGCTGAACCGAACCGATACGTCCCATTGCCCAAAGGGCTTCTGGGGTTAAACGACCACCCTCAATGGTGATTTTGGGTTTGGTGATAGGGGAAGCCCCCTCCGTCTCCCCTGTAGAGGGGCTGTGTTGAGAACATGCTAATGTCATGGAGGCAAATAGTGCCATAGCAAAAAGTTTTGATTTCATGGGTTATACGAATTATTTGAGTGCAAAGTTACAATTTTTTTTGCACATAACCAAATTTTTTTATATCTTTGCAGCCAAATTAGCAAAATTCGTCATAGCTATGAAGACAATACAGCGAATAAAACAGTTTTTTACGGAAGAATTATGGCATACTCGTAACGATTCGGCAGGATCCAAAGTTAAGAGCAGTTTATATGCTATTTTGAAAACGATTATCCTATCCGTACGCGGCTTTTTTGATGATCGTCTCAACCTCAAAGCTAGTGGTTTGAGTTATTTCTTATTGTTTGCCATTGTGCCTATTCTTGCCATGACTTTTGCTGTTACTAAAGGGTTTGGTTTAGACAATGTGATTGAGCAAGCACTCAATGACTCTTTCCTCGGGCAGATGAATGTTGTGCCCACGATTATGGGGTTTGTGGACCGTTATTTATCCACCTCTCATGGAGGAGCCTTCATCGGGATAGGCGTTGTTGTCTTACTTTGGGCCGTTTATGTATTCTTCCGTAATGTGGAGATTGCTTTTAATAGCATTTGGAACGTACGACAAACACGTTCTTTGGGACGTCAAATAACCAATTACATCTCTATTTTATTGCTGATTCCTATTTTCATCATCGTTACTTCCGGTATCAGTATCTTACTTAACTCCGCCGTATCCGGTTTGACGGATTGGGAATGGCTTATGAACATACAAAAGGGTATCGCTAAATTCATCAGTTTTGCGGTGTCATGGGCATTCTTTACATGGATGTATATCGCCATCCCTAATACCAAAGTGCGCTTTATCAGTGGTGTTATTCCGGGTATTATCATGGGTACGCTTTTCCAATTACTGCAAATGCTATCCGTTAGTATCATCGTCTTTTTAGGGCGTACAAGCGTTATCTATGGTGCTTTTGCTACGATACCGTTACTGCTGCTCTTCCTCGATTGGTCGTGCTTGATGATGCTCATTGGAGCCGAGATGTCGTTCTCTATTCAGAACCAAGAGAACTTTGAATATGAAAAAGAACTCAATACTGTTTCGCGTCGCTACAAAGACTTCGTAATGATTTACCTTCTCAATGTTATAGCAACGCGTTTTGAGCAAGACAAAGAACCGCTCACAGCACATGAGTTGGCAAAGCAAGAGAACCTGCCTACGCGAATGGTCAGTCAGTTATTAGAACGTTTAACCAATGTAGAAATATTGCGCGAAGTGCATATAGAAGGTAGGGAAGAGAAAACCTATCAACCCGCTTTAGATACGCATCAAATAACGTTAGGACTGATAAACGAACGCATCGACTGCCAAGGTGCTGAATTCTTCATTCAAGACGCTTCGCAATCGATGCTTGATTTCTGGGAACGTTATGCGCAACTTAAGAGTCAACACATAACGTTGGATGAGGTCAAACTAAGTGACCTTCAATGATTACATCATTCCGCCCATTCCTCCTGCCGGCATAGCGGGAGCGGGAGTATCCTCTTTGATATCAGTGATGACGCACTCGGTGGTTAGGAACATGCCGGCAATGCTGGCAGCGTTCTCTAAAGCTACGCGGGCTACCTTAGCGGGATCAACAACGCCGGCTGCTTTGAGGTTCTCATAAACGTCCTTACGGGCATTATAACCAAAGTCACCCTTGCCGGAACGCACTTTATCTACCACGACAGCACCTTCCAATCCTGCATTATCTACGATTTGACGGAGAGGTTCTTCTATAGCGCGACGGATAATGTCAATACCCGTTTGTTCGTCCTCGTTCTCGCCTTTGAGGTTAGTCAGCGCCTCTTGTGCGCGGATATAAGCCACACCGCCACCGGGAACGATACCTTCTTCGATAGCAGCACGAGTAGCACTGAGGGCATCATCAACGCGGTCTTTCTTCTCCTTCATCTCTACTTCGGAAGCTGCACCCACATTCAGTTGAGCAACGCCACCGGCGAGTTTAGCCAGACGCTCTTGCAGTTTCTCCTTGTCGTAAGTCGATTTGGTAGCCACGATCTGTGCCTTGATTTGGGCGATGCGATTGGCGATAGCCTCTTTATCTCCGGCACCATTAACGATGGTTGTGTTATCCTTACTTACGGACACGTTCTCGGCAGTACCGAGCATATCAATGGTAGCTGTCTCCAGTTTGATACCTTTCTCCTCGCTGATAACGGTACCGCCCGTGAGAATAGCGATATCTTCTAACATCTCTTTACGACGATCACCAAAACCGGGAGCTTTGACAGCACAAATCTTCAGTTGAGCACGAAGGCGGTTAACTACTAAGGTTGTAAGGGCTTCGCTATCTACGTCCTCTGCAATAATAAGAAGTGGGCGACCGGACTGAACGGCGGGTTCGAGAACGGGAAGGAGTTCCTTGAGATTAGAGATTTTCTTATCGTGAATGAGGATATAGGGTTTATCCATCTCTGCTTCCATCGTTTCGGTATTGGTGACGAAATAGGGCGAAATGTATCCACGGTCAAACTGCATACCTTGTACCACGTCGATGGTAGTGTCCATACCCTTAGCCTCACCGATGGTGATAACGCCGTCTTTACTTACCTTGCGCATAGCGTCGGCAATGAGTTTACCTATCTCGGCATCGTTATTAGCGGAGATGGTAGCCACTTGCTCAATCTTATCGAAATCGTTACCAACGACTTCGCTCTGCTGCTTAATATTCTCCACGATAGCAGCAACCGCTTTGTCTATACCACGTTTGAGCGACATGGGGTTAGCACCGGCAGTCACGTTCTTGAGTCCAACCGAGATAATCGATTGTGCCAGAACGGTAGCCGTGGTGGTACCGTCACCGGCTTGGTCGCCCGTCTTGGAAGCCACTTCCTTAACGAGTTGCGCACCGAGGTTCTCGGCAGCGTCTTTTAGTTCAACGGCCTTGGCTACGGTCACACCGTCTTTAGTGATATGGGGAGCTCCGTATTTCTGGTCAATAATAACATTGCGACCCTTAGGACCGAGGGTCACTTTCACTGCGTTGGCTAATTGGTCCACACCGCGTTTGAGAGCGTCACGTGCCTCAATGTTATACGTAATATCCTTTGCCATATTAATTGAGAATTGCTAATACGTCGCTTTGACGCATGATAATGAATTTCGTGTTATCCAGTTCTACTTCCGTACCAGCGAACTTACCATAAAGGACTTGATCACCGACTTTGAGAACCATCGTTTCGTCTTTCGTTCCTTTACCAACGGCAATAACTTCACCGCGTAAGGGTTTCTCTTGTGCCGTGTCGGGAATAATGATTCCACCTACGGTCTTCTCTTCTGCAGCCGTGGGGCGTATCACCACACGGTCCAATAAAGGTTGAATGTTAGTCATATTAGTTGTTTTTAGTTGTTAGATAATTATTGTTTCAAAAGTGTTTACTTTAGTTTTATCGTAGGGACGACTTACTTTGATATAGTTTTCCGTAAAGCCGCACATCTCTTTCTTTCCCTCCCAAAGGACAGTAGCAGTTCTGCCTTTGTTCTCCTCATAAAAAGCCTTTAGTTTGGCTTCGCTTATCTTATGCAGTTCTTCCGAGCGTTGGTGCCTTACTTTCATGGGCACGACCTCTAAATCCATGGTCAGCATCTTTGTATTTGCCCGCTCCGAATAAGTGAAGACATGTAGTTGTGAAACGGGTAGGGAAGAGATAAACTGTTTATATTCCTCCCAAATAGCTTCCGTCTCTCCTCTAACACCCACCATGCAGTCAACACCAATAAAAGCGTGAGGCATGACGCGATGTATATGTTCAATTCGTTCCCTAAACAATGCCGTATCGTAGTGACGATGCATGATTCGAAGCATCTCGTCCGAACCGGACTGCAAGGGGATATGAAAATGCGGTGCAAAATGCTTGCTGTTTGCCACAAAATCAATAATCTCATCCGTCAGTAGATTCGGCTCGCAAGAGGAAATCCTCACTCTATAGTTTAGAGTGGAGAGTGTAGAGTGTAGAGTAGTTGCGCCTTCGGCTGTAGTGGAGAGTTGATCCAGTTGTTTTAGTAAATCAATGAATCTCTCCCCTGTGGAATGTCCGAAGTCGCCGATATTAACGCCCGTAAGGACAATCTCTTTGGCTCCTTCTTGTAATGCTTGTTTGGCTTGCGCCACAATGCTCTCAATTGACCCGTTGCGCGAACGCCCACGGGCAAATGGTATAGTGCAATAAGTGCAGAAATAATTGCACCCATCTTGAATCTTCAAAAAACAACGTGTTCTATCGTCCCTCGAATAAGCAGGGTGATAGGTGTTAAGGTCTTTAGGAATAACATGATCGACCTCTATCATAGAGGCAATCTCTTTGGGTTTAAGGGCTGCATAACAGCCCGTTACAATAACACGCGCATGAGGGTTCTCCCTCTTAATGCGGTGAATGGCTTGTCTATCCTTCTGGTCAGCCGTATCGGTGACACTACAAGTATTGACAATACATAAGTCGGCCTGCTCACCCGCTTTGGCGCGAGTGTGGCCTTTGTCAAGTAAAACTTTGCCGAGAGCGGAACTCTCGGCAAAGTTGAGTTTACATCCTAATGTGATTATCTTAAAAATCATCCAAGCATTGATAATAAGATACCGGCAGCTACAGCCGAACCGATAACACCCGCAACGTTCGGACCCATGGCGTGCATGAGAAGGAAGTTACTCGGATCTGCCTTTTGACCTTCCATCTGACTAACACGAGCAGCCATCGGAACGGCACTGACACCGGCAGAGCCGATAAGCGGATTAATCTTATCTTTACTGAATACGTTCATTAGTTTAGCGAGCAACACACCACCTGCCGTACCACAACTGAAGGCTACAATACCCATCACGAGGATGAGGATAGTCTGTACGTTAAGGAACGACTCAGCCGTAGCGGTAGCACCAACGCTCAAACCGAGGAAGATAACGACGATGTTCATCAGTTCGTTCTGAGCTGTCTTGCTCAAACGATCAACAACACCACATTCCTTCATCAGGTTACCGAGCATCAAACAACCAATCAGCGGAGCTGCATCGGGCAATATCAGTGCCACAATAGCGGTGATGATGATAGGGAAGACAATCTTCTCAGTCTTGCTCACTTGGCGCAATTGCTTCATCTTGATAGCACGCTCTTTCTTCGTGGTCAAGAGTTTCATGATAGGCGGCTGAATAACCGGAACCAACGCCATATACGAATAAGCCGCAATAGCGATAGGACCTAATAACTCAGGAGCTAACTTAGACGTCAAGAAGATAGACGTAGGTCCATCTGCACCACCGATGATACCGATACTACCGGCTTGTGCCTCTGTGAAACCCCATTGAGCAACCATAGCCGGATCGCAACCAAACGACTCCAACAACGGACCAATAGAGTTAGCCATGAGGAAAGTCAGGAAAATACCTAACTGTGCGGCAGCACCTAAGAGCAGGCTCTTGGGATTAGCAATCAGCGGTCCAAAGTCCGTCATAGCACCCACACCAATGAAGATAAGGCAGGGATACAGACCGGCTTTAACACCGATGTATAGGACATCCAATAAACCCGCATCCTTGAGGATAGCTCCATAACTATGGTAGTACGGAGACGTCTCGTCAAGGAATTGAGACCATAATTCGGAATGGAACATATTTGCATTAGGCAAATTAGTCAGTAACATTCCGAAGGCAATGGGGAGCAGCAGCAACGGTTCGAAGCCCTTCTTAATAGCCAAGTAGAGCAAGAAGAACGAGATGAGAATCATCAGTCCTTGTTGCCACTCTATATTCATGAACCCGAACGTGTCGAAAAACTCAAGCAAACTCTCCATAGGATTAGCCTAATACGATGAGCACGTCGTCCTGCATAACCGTTTGACCGGCGGTGACGCAAATCTGTTTAACCGTACCGTCTTGCTCTGCAGCAACGGCATTCTCCATCTTCATTGACTCGAGCGTAAGGAGGGTGTCGCCTTTCTTAACGGCTTGTCCTTCACTAACCAGAACCTTAATGATTGATCCGGGCAGCGGACTAACCACTTTAGCTCCGGCTACGGGTGCTGCAGGAGCAGCGGGAGCTGCCTTGGGAGTGGGAGCAGGAGCAGGAGCTGCCTTCACTTCAGGAGCAGCGGCAGGAGCCGGAGCAGCAGGTTTAACTTCAGGAGCAACGGTGGTCTCCTCGCCTAAGTTAACCTCAAAGGACATACCATTAACGGTAACATTGGCTTTCTTGTTGCCTAAATCTTCTACGGTCGTATCATAGGCTTGACCGTTTATTGTAAACTTAAAACTTTTCATACTAATTAACGAATAAGATTGTTCATTCCATACATTTTATCATTCCACGTGGTGTGATGAGGAATAATCGTAATACGAGTAGGTTCTTCATCATGTTCGCCACCGAAATAACTCAAGTGCAGCGCCATGGCAATGGCGGCTGTTACATTCGAATTGATAGCCATTTCATTATCCTCCTTCTTTTGGGGTAGGGGCTGCTGCTTCACCTGAGCGGCTTTAGGTGCAGGAGCAGCAGTTACCTTTTGCATGATTGCACCAAAGCCTTTCAGTATAAAAATAAGCACAACAAGCAGAACGAAAACCAGCAGGAATCCTAAACCGGTTACCATCCACACGTGCCCCCAATTAACTAATAATAGCGTATTCATTGATTACAAAGGAATATTACTATGTTTCTTGAGAGGATTCGTCAGACGCTTGGTCTGGAGGTTCTCGAAGGCGCGAATGATACGAGCACGAGTGTAACGAGGCTCAATCACGTCATCAATGTAACCACGATTAGCAGCTTGATACGGACTAGCGAACAAGTCCTTATATTCTGCTTCCTTCTCTGCAATAAATTTCTTCTTCTCTTCGGGGTCTTCAATAGCCTTCAAAGCCTTAGCTTGCAGTACTCCAACAGCACCACTGGCACCCATAACGGCAATCTCTGCATTAGGCCATGCATAGCACATGTCACCACGCAGTTGCTTGCAACTCATTACAATATGACTACCGCCATAACTCTTGCGAACGGTAATAGTAACCTTCGGAACAGTAGCTTCGCCATAAGCGAACATCAGTTTTGCTCCGTGATCAATAATACCGGCATACTCTTGACCCGTACCGCAAAGGAAACCGGGAACGTCAACGAGCGTCAGAATCTGAATATTGAAGGCATCGCAGAAACGTACGAAACGAGCAGCCTTACGACTGGCGTCGCAGTCCAGCACACCGGCGAGCCAACTCGGTTGGTTAGCGATGATACCGGTGGAACGACCGTTGAAACGAGCGAAACCACAGATGATGTTCTTAGCATAATCCTTCTGTACCTCCATGAACTCACCATTATCAACGATGAGGTTGATGATGTCCTTCATGTTATAAGGCTTATTAGGATCAGCAGGAACAATCTCATTCAAAGCATCCTCAATACGTGCCGGATCGTCCTTGCACTCTACCAGAGGAGCTTCTTCCATATTGTTTTGAGGAATGAATCCTACCAAACGACGAACTTGCTCAAGAGCCTCGTCCTCAGTAGCAGCTACGAAGTGCGTAACACCGGATTTAGTAGCATGCACTTTAGCACCACCTAATTGCTCTACGGTAACGTCCTCACCCGTAACACTCTTAACTACCTTCGGACCCGTGATGAACATATACGAGTTTTGCTCGGTCATCATGATAAAGTCGGTCAGAGCAGGACTGTAAACAGCACCTCCGGCGCAAGGACCAAAGATAACACTGATTTGGGGAACAACACCCGAAGCCAAGATATTACGCTCAAAGATCTCTGCATAACCTGCCAAAGCGCAAGCACCTTCTTGAATACGAGCACCACCCGAGTCATTCAGACCAATGATAGGAGCACCTAACTTCATGGCTTGATCCATAACGTTACAAATCTTTTGTGCCATCGTCTCACTCAGCGAACCGCCAATAACGGTTGCGTCTTGTGCAAAGACAAAAACCAAACGACCATTAATCGTACCTGAACCAACGGCTACGCCGTCACCAAGGAACACTTTCTTATCCATGCCAAAGTCGTGGCAACGGTGGGTTAAGAACATGTTTACTTCTTCAAACGAACCCTCATCCAGAAGCTTCGTGATACGCTCGCGGCAAGTATAACTGCCTTTAGCGTGATGTTTCTCAACAGCTGCTTCTCCGCCACCGGCTAAAGCCTGTGCGCGTGAATCAAGCAACTTTTGCATTTTTTCGTTATCCATAATTTATTTCTTTAAACTTTACACTTTAAACTTTAAACTAGTTAAACTTTCAACTACTCTAAACTCTAAACTCTCCACTCTAAACTAATCAGCACGGCTGCTGGCATAGCTCGGTGAGAACACCCTTCGTGGACTTCGGGTGCAAGAAAGCAATCATCAAGTTCTCTGCGCCCTTACGAGGAGCAACGTCAATGAGTTGAATACCGGCTGCTTCTGCCTCTTTCAGGGCTTCAGCTACGTTCTCAACGTTGAAAGCAACGTGATGAACACCACCGCGACCACCGTTCTTCTCAATGAACTTTGCAATCGTTGATTCGGGGCAAGTGGGCTCCAAAAGCTCAATCTTTGTTTGACCAACCTTGAAGAAAGCGGTCTTCACTTTTTGGTCTGCTACCTCTTCGATAGAGTAGCACTTACCACCGGTTAAAAACTCGAAGAAAGGCATAGCCTCTTCCAAACTGGGAACTGCAATTCCCAAATGCTCAATATGAGTAGGTTTCATAATGAAAAATAATAAATTTGTTAAACGATAATATTATATATTATATGTTATTCAGCATGTTTCAAAACAAACTTCGCATTTTCGTTGCAAAATTACAAAAAAATTTTGATATGTGCAAATTTTTTTCTATCTTTGCGCAAAATTTTAACAAAATATGACTAATAGCAGAAAAGTAAGCGTCATTGTACTATCTATTTCGCTTTTAATTATTGTTTTGTCCGTTGCTTATACTACATGGCTTTCGCATAAGTTAGCAATCGAGGAACACAAGAAAATTGAGATATGGGCTGAGGCTACTCGCCAGTTCCTTTTAGCGGACGAGAATACAGATATTGATTTTGTGACCTCTATTATTGAGGGCAATACCACTATCCCTGTCTATATGGTAGATGCAGAGGGGCAATTGCTCATTTCTCGTAATGCTAAGGACAAAATGCCTTCTATCGAGAGTCTTAGTGGTCCGATAGAGGTGAAGATTAGCGACACCATTACGCAATATATCTATTATGACGAATCAACCTTACTATATCAACTCCACTATGTCCCTTATATTCAGTTTGCTCTCATCTTTGTCTTTATCGGCATAGCCATCTTAATCATTTATGTCTCTAATCGGAGCGAACAGAACCACGTGTGGGCGGGCTTGTGCAAAGAAACGGCTCACCAGTTAGGAACACCTATCTCCTCTCTCAATGCTTGGGAGGAACTGCTGTCTCAGCGCTATCCGCAAGATGAGTATTTACCGCAAATGCGTAAAGACATTGAGCGACTACAAGCAGTAGCCGACCGTTTCTCTAAGATTGGTTCTAAGCCGGAACTTATCCCAACAGACATCATTCCTGCTTTGGAACGCACCCTCGTGTACATGCGCTCGCGTATATCTAATAAGGTAGAGATAAATAACTCTTGGCAACAAGATACAAGCAATAAGATACCCGTGCTGCTCAATGAACCCTTATTCACTTGGGTGATAGAGAACGTAATCAAGAATGCCGTGGATGCTATGAACGGCAAAGGAACCATCACGTTTGCCCTCATAGAAGAAGGCAAATATATCTACATAGATATAACCGACACGGGTAAGGGTATCAGTCGCAGGCGTCGGAATTCAATCTTCCAACCCGGTTATACTACTAAACAAAGAGGGTGGGGCTTAGGCTTGAGTCTGAGTAAGCGTATCATTGAAGATTACCATCGAGGCAAACTCTTCGTTCAATCGAGTCAGATGGGGGTTGGAACGACCTTCCGCATCGTTCTCAAAAAGGCCGTAAATAGTTGAACCACTACCGCTCATGGCGGCATAAAAAGCACCTGCATCCAGTAGGCGCTTTTTTATTTGCCCTAATATCGGATGATTAGGAAATACACTTGCCTCAAAATCATTGATACAGTGCCCTAACTCTAAACTCTCAACTTCTTTAACTAGACGACTACTCTCCACTCTACACTCTACACTCTCCACTAAAGAGGCGTACGCCTCCCTCGTGGAGATAGCCACCTCCGGCTTGAGCATAACGAGTCGTTTGCCGCTCAGGTCTAAATCAATCGGCGTCAGTTCGTCACCTATGCCTGTCGCAAAACAAGGGGTGTTATAGATAAAGAAAGCACAGTCCGCTCCTAATGGGCTCACTATGTGCGCTAATTCGTCTTTCGTCAGTCCTAATGCAAACAGTTCGTTGAGGGCTTTGGCTGTAAAAGCAGCATCGCTACTGCCACCGCCTAATCCGGCACCAAAGGGGATGTTTTTCTTTAAGCGGATATCCACCTCTTCTATTTGTGGATAGAGGTTGCGCATGCTTTCATAGCAACGCCAAATAAGGTTTTTCTTTGGGTCGCAATCAACCACAATACCTTCTTGTATGAAGCGTCCTGTTCCCTTGGTTATTTCCAATTCGTCATGCAGACCGTAAATAGGGTAGAAGATGGTCTCCAGATTATGGTAACCGTCTTCTCGTTTCCCTACTATACGTAGGCCTATATTAATCTTACAATTCGGATATAACTTCATACATCATACATCATACATTGTAACGCTTGCGTTACACGGTATCCATAAACGACCGTTGTACCTTATTGAAGACAACAATACCGACACCCAGTAAAGCTACCATAAAGACGAAACTATAACCTAACATCCACCACTCGTGGCAACCTACACCTAACATGCCGTACTTAAAGAACTCCACAATACCTGTCAGCGGATTGAGCATCATCACGAACTTGATTTTCTCATTGGTAATCGTTGATAACGGATAGATAACGGGCGTAGCGTACATCCACAGACTAACGAAGAACGAGAGCAGCAATTGCAAGTCTCTGTACTTAGTCGTCATAGACGAGAAGAGCACACCAAAACCGAGTGCTAAGCCGGCGAGCATGACAACCAATAACGGAATCATCAAGGCATATAAGTTCGTGTGAATAGGTGCGTCCGTGAATAGCTGATAGTAGAAATAGACGATAAGGAAGAGGGCAAACTGAATGCCAAAACGCACTAAATTACTGATAACGTCACTGAGGGGTGTTACCAATCGAGGGAAATAGACCTTACCAAATATACCGGCATTACTCACAAACGTATTACTCGTCTTATTCAAGCAATCGGCAAAGTACTGCCAAAACGATATACCTGCTAAATAGAATAGAGGTTGGGGTAGTCCGTCGGTGGAGATCTTAGCGATGCCGCCGAACACAACCATATACATGACGGTTGTCATCATGGGTTGAATGAGGTACCATAACGGACCTAAAACCGTTTGTTTATACTGCGTGATGATGTTACGCTTAACGAACAGCATCATCAAGTCGCGATAACGCCAAATCTCCTTAAAATCTACGCTCAGTAGTTTATCCTTTGGGCGTATCTCTGTTGTCCACTTTTCTTCCATAAAATTAACTTTCTACTATTTTTTGTTTCTCGTTTCTTGTTTCTCGTTTCTTGTTTCTCCCCTCTCACCTGTAGGCGCTTGCGCCGTCCTGTAGGAGCTCTGCTCCGTCCTCTCACCTTTATACCCTGTTTTTTCTCCCGCTCACTCGCTTTGCTCGTTATTACGCTCGCTGCGCTATTACGCCTCTCTGCCTATCCGCCTATAGTCGTTAGTGATTTTTAGTTACGATTTTCTATTAGATTTTTAGTTAGATTTCTGAGCGAAGCGAAATCTAATAAAAGGTGGTGCTTATCCGATTTGGAGTCGATTTTTAGTTAGATTTTGGCGTAGGATATTAGGTTTGAATATAAAAAATCTTTACTGAAAATCCGTTCGAAATCTTTTTAGCATATCCTTTCTTTTAATTTCGGACTAACGTCCTCAGAAATCCTACTTAAAATCCTTTCTAAAATCTTTACTAATAATTAATCGACTATTTTTTAATCCGCCTCTGCACCCACACCGCATCTGCGTAATAGCATTCGCGAGCGGGAGACCCTAAATCCGTAGATAATCTGTCTATATCTGCGGGAGACCCAAAAACGGACCACTGTCCGCGAGCGGGAGGCGAAACACTCTAAACTAATCCAATGCGATGTTTAATCGCTTTGGAT
Source organism: Paludibacteraceae bacterium (assembly GCA_024400115.1). GTDB lineage: Bacteria > Bacteroidota > Bacteroidia > Bacteroidales > Paludibacteraceae > Colicola. Next base: position 39,484 of record JAKSNF010000003.1, read on the forward strand.
TCCTCTTCGTAGCCGGGCTTATCCAGCAGCGCAAACATATTCTTCTTATACGCCTCCACACCGGGTTGGTTAAACGGATTAACGCCTAACATATACCCCGAGATACCGCACGCACGCTCAAAGAAATAGATGAACTGACCTAAATTATACTCATCTACCTTCTCGAAACTGATTTTGATATTCGGTACACCACCATCCACGTGAGCCAACTGCGTTCCTAATTCAGCCATCTTATTGACCTCATCTACACGTTTGCCGGCAAGGAAGTTCAGTCCGTCTAAGTTAGCCTCATCGTGGGGGAAGATAACCTCTTTATTGGACTTCTCAATCGAGATAACGGTCTCAAAGATAGAGCGCTCACCATCTTGAATCCACTGACCCATGGAGTGTAAGTCGGTTGTCAGATCAACAGAAGCAGGGAAGATCGCCTTGTGGTCCTTACCTTCGCTCTCGCCGTAGAGTTGTTTCCACCACTCAGCGAAATAATGCACCTTAGGATTGAAGTTCGCCATGATCTCAATCTTCTTACCGAACTGATACAGACTATTGCGAATAGCGGCATACTGGCAAGCAGGGTTATGGGCGTACTCTACATCTACACCCGTTGCTTTCTCCATGTCTTGGGCACCCTTGATAAGGGCTTTGATATCGTGACCGGCACAAGCAATAGGCAGCAGTCCTACGGGAGTCAGTACGCTGAAACGGCCACCCACATTATCCGGAATAACGAAGGTCTTGTAACCCTCTATCTCAGCTACCTTACGGGCGGCACCTTTCGCTTTGTCGGTAATACAAACGATGAGTTCTTTAGCCTGAGCTTTACCCACTTGTTTCTCGAGCAAGGTCTTGAGCAGACGGAATGCCAAAGCGGTCTCCGTTGTCGTTCCCGATTTAGATATATTGATGATAGCAAAGGTCTTACCTTCAAGCAGTTCCATAAGGTCTGCTAAATAGTCCTCGCCGATGTTATTTCCGGCATAAACGACTTTCGGATTATTGCCGTTCAGACCAAACGTGTGGTCGAGGGCCTCGTTCACTGCACGGGGACCGAGGTACGAACCGCCGATACCGGCTACTACGATAATCTCGGCTTTGGCACGCAGCTGGTTGGCTGTGGCTTGAATCTCATCAAGGAAAGCGTCCGTCGTCTCGGAGGGCAGATGAACCCAACCTAAGAAATCGTTTCCTTCACCTTTACCGTTCTCTAATAACTCATTAGCAGCTGCCGTCTTGGCAGCTTCGCGCTCTAATGTACCGGCGGGTACAAAGCAAGCAGCATTTTGAATATTCAGTTTCATTTTATTGTAGTTTTTGTGTTAATTCTTTAATTACAATCGTGGGCGATTGGCGATTATACAGTATATCATACATCGCCTCCGCGATAGGAAGTCTAACTTGTAAATGTGTGTTAGCCTCATGAATACATTTGGTTCCGTAGTAACCCTCCGCTATCATTTCCATCTCTATCTGAGCGGCTTTGACGCTGTAGCCCAAACCTATCATCTGTCCAAACTGACGGTTACGACTGAACTTAGAGTAAGCCGTCACCAATACGTCTCCCAAATAACCGGAGGCATCTACATTACGATGTCTGTTGTCAAACGCCATGACGAAGCGGTCAATCTCCTGAATAGCATTAGCAATCAATATCGCTTGGAAATTGTCGCCATAATGCAGACCGTAGCATAAACCGGCTGCGATAGCGTAGATGTTCTTCATCACGGACGAGTATTCCAGTCCGGCTACATCGTCGCTGATGCACGTTCTCACATAATCCGTTTCAAATAAGGCTGCTGCTTTCTTTGCCATGGACAGGTCTTCACAACCGATGGTGAGATAACTCAGTCGTTCCAAGGCTATCTCTTCTGCGTGGCAAGGACCGGCAATGACAGCGAGGTTAGAGTAGGGTACACTGAACTTATGTTTGAGGTAGTCCGTTACAATCATGTTCTCTTCGGGAATCATACCTTTGACGGCAGAGATAATGAGTTTCTGTCGTAGCGAACGTTTAACCTTATTCAGCGTCATCTTGACGTACGGAGAAGGGATGGCCAAGACCAATACGTCAGACTTACTGATAATCTCGTTTATGTCGCTGGAGAAATAGATGCGGTTCGTATCGAAGCGCACATTACTCAGATAATTGGGGTTTTTGCCTATTGCCTTAAACTCACTGATAGCTTCCGGACGGCGGATATACCAATTGATCTGCTGTTGATTAGCAAGCAGTATCTTGGCTAATGCCGTTGCCCAACTACCATTTCCTAATATCGCAACTCTTAGATTATTCATCATTTATTATTTCTTGTTTCTTATTTCTCGTTTTTCCTTCTTCCGTATCCTTTTTCCTTCTTCCTCAATTTTTGTTTCTCCCCTCTCACCAGTAGGCAGCTCTGCTGCCGTCCTCTCACCTTTATACCCTGTTTTCTCTCCCGCTCACTCGCTTTGCTCGTTATTACGCTATATTTGCTGCCATGGCTATATGCCTCGCTTTATGCTAATATCGGCGTTGCCGGAGCAACATTCCGGGCGGTTTCACACGCCCTGTGCCCGTCGAGTAGGCTTCACAAGATGTCAAAGTTCCGCTTTGACAGGGTTGTTTCAGCCCACTCTCCTTAATTTCGCAGATAAAGTATGTCTTGCGGTTTACCTTCCTTGTGTTACGCAGAAATAATGTAGCGTAATTTAGGAGGGCTGGCTTGCAAAACCATATCTCATCTGCGTAATTGAGGAGCAATGCTGCGAGACTCTACATGGGAAACCTACCGGATTTCCCATCGTGTCGAGCAGTAGGCGACGAGCCGAGGGCGTGTGAAACCGCCCGAATAAATCAATTAAGCGTGGGTCGTGGGTGGCGCGTAATTTGCGTAATAGCGGACCACTGTCCGCGAGCGGGAGATACAAAAGACCAAGCGGGAGACCCAAAATCCGTAGATAATCTGTCTAAATCTGCGGGAGATACAATAACTAGCGGACCACTGTCCGCGAGCGGGAGACCCAAATTCATCACTCCGTATATCTCATTGTCGGGAAGAGCAGCACTTCTTGTATCGAACTCTGCCCCGTCATCAGGATAGCCAATCGGTCAATACCTATACCGATACCACTCGTCGGCGGCATACCGTATTCGAGTGCCCTTACAAAATCGTGGTCAATCACCATGGCCTCGTCATCCCCCTTGTCCGCAAGTTTCATTTGCTCTACAAAGCGGTTGTACTGGTCTATCGGGTCATTGAGCTCCGAATAAGCATTAGCCAACTCCTTGCCGTTCACCATCAGTTCAAACCTCTCCGTCAGACCCGGCTTCGAGCGGTGCATCTTCGTCAGCGGACTCATCTCTACCGGATAATCAGTAATGAAAGTAGGCTGTATGAAAGTACCCTCACAGGTCTCACCGAAGATCTCGTCAATCAGTTTACCCTTACCCATCTTATCTGTTCCTTCTACGCCGTAGCGAATAGCCACTTTGCGAATGTCCTCTTCGCTCATTTGGCTCAAGTCTTCGCCTGTCTTCTCTTTGATAGCCTCTAAGATGGGCAGACGGCGATAGGGGGCTTTGAAGTCTATCTCGTTATCACCTACTTTGACTTTGGTTGTACCATTAACGGCAATGGCTATCTTCTCGAGTAACTGCTCTGTGAAACTCATCATCCAATTATAGTCTTTATACTGAACGTACAGTTCCATGCATGTGAATTCGGGGTTGTGACTGCGATCCATACCTTCGTTACGGAAGTTACGCCCAATCTCATACACGCCCTCAAAACCGCCTACTATCAGTCGTTTGAGGTACAGTTCGGTAGCGATACGCAGGTACATATCTACATCTAACGTGTTATGGTGCGTGATGAACGGACGAGCCGTGGCGCCACCGGCTATCTGTTGTAGGATAGGGGTCTCCACTTCGGTATAACCGGCCTCGTCAAAGACTTGACGCATGGTGCGCAGGATAGTGGCACGCTTGAGGAAAGTGTCCTTCACGCCTTCATTGACTACCAAATCGACATAACGTTGACGATAACGCAGTTCGGGGTCGTTGAAACCGTCATAGGCTACGCCGTCTTTATATTTGACGATAGGAAGGGGGCGCAGCGATTTGGACAGTACCGTCAGTTTCTTAGCGTGAACACTAATCTCACCCATTTGGGTACGGAATACGTGTCCTTCGATACCGATAAAGTCACCTATATCAAGTAACTTCTTGAAAACGACATTATACATCTGCTGCTCCACGGTCAAGCCTGTCGCCTGTTGCCCGTTGCCTGTTGCCTGTTGCCCGTTGCCTGTTGCCTGTTGCCCGTTGCCTGTCGCCTGCTCTACCGGCTCCTGTATATCGTCTCGGCTGACGTAGCATTGAATACGACCTTTGGAGTCTTGTATCTCGATGAAGGAGGCTTTACCCATGATACGTTTGCTCATCAGTCGTCCGGCGATGGTAACGTCTTTACCTTCCCACGCTTCAAAGTTTGCTTTTATGTCCTTTGAATAGCCGGTTACTACATATTCATTAGCGGGGTAGGGGTTAATGCCCATATCGCGCATGGTTTGCAGACTTTGTCTGCGCACTAATTCTTGTTCACTTAGTTCCATATTATTTATTTATTTAGTTTCACTCAGTAGCCTTAAGTAGCCTTAGGCACAAAATCGCTGTTAGGCACAAAATCGCTGCAAAAGTAGTAAAAAAAAATGATATATGCAAATTTATTTGCAGTTTTAAACAAATGTGCACTAAAAAAATGCAAACTGCGATTGCTTCCTTTACGAACACACTATCGGTATTGGGTTATTGCTGGGTTGTTCTTAGCTTATTCTTGGGTTCGCTCAAACCCTTGCTCGGAGGATGCGAGAAGGGTCTTTCTCCCCCATTGAGAGGTTAAAAGGTCAATAGTTAAAAGTTAATTCGAACGAGTTTACACTTTACATTTTACACTTTACACTTTTGTTAAAAATATAAGTATCTGTCTTATAGTTGTTTATATATAATTCTATCACTTCTTCAGGTGTAAACGTAAACGTAAACTCGGATGCGATTCCGTTTTTGCACCTCTATTCTCTTATATTTCTATTATAATTATATTATATATAATATATAATAGTGCGCGCGATGTATAATTACAATTCGATCGAGTTTACACTTTACACTTTACGTTTTTTAACGTTTAACTTTTAACCTTTTATATTTAATACACTTATTTATAATGACTTACGTTATTAAAAGGTTAATAGTTAGATTAACTCCAACCCGTAAATTGCCTATCTTCTGCCTCAAAAATCACCCTAAATCTTCCCAAAACACCCCTCTTTTTAGTCTAATACACACTTGTTTTAGCTCTCAAAATTATGTGGTAGTGTGGTTTTCATCGCGCATTGTGCATTGTGCATCGTGCACCTCTCTTAACAATCGTACACTTTCTTCACTGTATCATCACCCGCTCCTGTAGCATACCATAAGCAAGGGATAAGCAAGGAACTTGCTATCTATCCCTACACCCCTAATCTTAATAATTGCACATAATGTGATTTTACACAACTGTCTTTTCCTAAATTTCCTATGTAGTTGTGTCTTGATAGGCTGTCAACTATTTTAGGAAAGTGTCAACGAATGCGGAAACGGCAGTGTTTCGGCTAGGTTTTGCAGGTGCTATGATGGTACGGGGGTGCTTCGGGTACATGTACGGTGGAGATAGTACTTGGTCTCCCGATACCTCAAGCGGTGCGGGTGGTGCTAGCACCATTATAAACCTCTATCGCGCGCGGGAAGGAGTTTTAGGAAACACCTGCACCACTACACCACTTACACCCAAGCGGCTCCCGATTGCTCGGAAAACCGCCAAACCGCCAGGGGGAAGTATCTTTTAGACCTTTGCCAGTTCTTGTTTTACAAACTCGGCATATTGTTTGGCAATTTCTTGGCGTTTGTCTTTACTTAGCAGATCTAATGTAAAATTAGATAGGTTAAGGCTTTCTCCGGGATAATATATCCGGAAATACCAACCTTCATCTTGATTTTCTTGAATATTAAAAGATAGACCTTTCTGGTTTTTATCCACACCAAAGAAAAAGCCTTTCTCTCGACATCTATCGTCAGCTTGTAGAGTATAATATACACCATCTTTTTCAATACGAAAATATAACGGTGTATGCTTTGAAGGATGAAAAATGAGATCTGTCACAACCATATGTAAAGGGACTTCTCGATCTTGAATCTTAAGACAATTTTGCCGTAAGGAAGCTTCTAATTCATTCAAAAAATCTGAAATAATATGCCATTTAACGTCTTTTGCCTTATGCTCTAATCCAATATTCTCTAGTCCTCCAAATTGTTTTACTTCTTCTATATGCCCGCACACTATTTGAGTTAATTTTTTGTTTAATTCTACATCTCCGACTATTTCTTTAATTACTTCCAAGTATTGCCGAATTGCTTCTTTTGCAAATTCACAGCAATTATCTTCTTTTAATAGTTTTTTTAGCCATTCTGTAATTACTTCACCTTCACCATATCCAATGCACTTAACGCGATTAGTTAAATCAACAAATCCTTCTTTTTCTTTGCCATGAGACATACTGTATGAAGACGCTGGGTGTCGATCGGGTGTAAGATAATAAATTTCAATGTTTTTTGGATCATATTTATGGTGATTTTCTCGGTCTCGAGCATCTTCTCCTTTTTTGCGTAGTTTGGCATTCTGTACTTGCCAAAAATATTTTTGTAATTGTCCGCATTGTGGGTCACTATTATTATCTCCAGAATAGATTTTATTTTCTATAATGATAGCAAAATCTTTTACCGTGTCTTCAATGAGGATATCTATATCACCCTCCTCTGTCCAATTAGAAGCATTAGGGGTAACTATTGTCGAATCTGAGACTTTGAAATCACTACCTATTAGTTCTAAAAATATTTCTAATGGCTTTGTCCCTAAATTATGAAGTCCTGTAGGATCAAGCATAGTAGCAATGAAGCGCGAATGCAAATACACTTCGTCACTTATTGGGCGCAGAGCGGTAAAAACATTAAATTGCTCTTTATCTTCCCACGAATTAGGATAGTTTTTTTTCAAATCATTGATAGCAGCAAATAGATTTTTTTCCATATTCTTATTCATTATAAAGTTTTACAACATTTTTAGCATCAAGTTTTAGCCAGTCGGCGAGGCGTTGCTTTCAGTGACTTATGCAACGGTAACAAACGCAGATGATTGGCTCTAGCAGTCAGAGTCAGAGCCAAAGTCAGAGTCGCTGGTCTTTAATTTCTCAAACAACGGCTTTAATTGTTTTGTAGCAAGCGAGTATAATTCATATGCCTCTTTCATATTTTCATATCTCATACCAACTATCTGATATAGAGTAAGATGGGCCAATACTTCTGCTGACATTTTGCTAACACCAAATTTAGATGCAATGGAATTCCGGCAGTCCAATAGTGTTTTAGCATTGCGAATAATATGGACAACATCTTCCACACCATTGTCTTTCCCATAAATTTTCATCCAATCTTTATAGATTTTCTTACCTTGCTGTGCCCATTGATATATCTCGGAAAAATTAGCAGTCAATCTACTAAAATCAGCTTCTTCTACAGAAATAGTTCCACTCTTATTATACATTACCATTAACTTTTCTCTTACGATGTTACCATCATCATCGTAATAGCAAATACCTTTTTTTTTCATATACAAATTAATTTAAATTTTTAATTTTCATAAAACATAACTAACAACTCAGAATTTCCCTGTGAATCTTTAGAAGCCTGATACGTATCTAATGTTTTTTTAAAAGCATTCATAATTGTTTCTATTTATTGTTATACATTTTAAATATTTGTTCCGCATCAAGTTTTAGCCAGTCGGCGAGGCGTTGCGGGGCAAGGACTTTGACCTCTGCACCCAAGGAACGCAGTTCTTGGATAAGGTCAAAAGTCGGAGCCACCTTCATCTCAAAGATAGAATAACCATCATTTGCCTTGGGTGCGGTTTCGGGTACACACTCTATCTCTTTCTGCGACTTATGCAACGGCAACGAACGTAAATATTGAGCACGCAACGAGGTCGCCCACAAGCGTACTAACTCAGGCTTTTCATTCATTATTACTCCATAATAGTCTTTGAAATACTTCCCTCCATCAAAGTTGCGAGGCAAGAGATACGGCTTGTCAGTTGCTTTCATTTCGACAAAGCGATCCAAAGCAAACACTCGCAATTCTTTGTGTTTAGACGACTTGGCGAGGACGTACCATCTACGCTTGAAGGACTTGAGGCAATAAGGCTCTATCTCAAATTGTGATGGTTCTTCGGCAAAGAAGCTCTGATAAGCAACAGTTAATGAATGATGCGTCTTCATCGCCTTAACGATTGGCGTGAGGAAGCGATAACCGGATGGCATATCTTCAATGAGTATTTGTTTGCTAATATCTTTACATTCCGTAACAAACTGACTCATTGCCATCGTTTCCGCTGCCCATTGACTGAAAGATTTATCCTTTAGGTCGGTCTCAAGATAATAGCGATTGGTGGCTCGGTCGCATTTATAAATTATACCGAAGATACTTTCTATCGCGTGTAAGTCGCGACGGAACGTGCGTTCGGGAATACTCGTTGTTCTGCGATGGTTAGCGGATGTGTTATTCATCCACTTGCGGTCTATCTCCTCTTTGGTGAGCGGACCGAAAGAATACAACGTGTCCACGAGCCACACGTAACGTTGGAATTGTTGAGCGGGAGTCATAAGTTTTCGTTTTTCGAGTGCAAAGTTACAACTTTTTTTCAATATACGCAAATTTTGATTATAAATTTATTATAAACATAGTTCTTTTACAATAGATTGAGTATCATTGGCGGTAAACATTGGTTTTGTAACCTCGTTCTTATAAGCAAACCATTGTAGCACTTCAAATTGTTGTAATTCGCCTAAACACCAAAGAATATGTTTGACACCAGAAAACTCTGCTAATGAGTTATATCTCAAATGACCAGATAAGCCAATGAGATTACTATCCTTGATTTGCATAAGATGTTTCAATAGGATACTATAAGCTTCTGCTACTGCAAATTTAAGATGTAGCTTTGCTGCCAAATATAAATATTCATTATCCGTCAATTGAGTCCTGTCAATAGGATCCTCGGAAGGCAATCGTAATCGAGCATGTAAATAACTATCAGCCTTAGATAATTCCTCTAAATATTTGCTGATATATTCAGGCTTACCCCATTTACAAATAACTCTAGCAGAGGCATTATTGTGTCGTTGCTCAAATAAACTAATAACATCTTTCTCAAACCGAGAGTCCCAATGATTAAATAGGAAGTTCAAAGCCCAATTGCAGTCCGTTTGGCAACCTTGTAAAAAGGCTCTCAAGACTTGTTGTTGCTCGGTATAAGACAAATAGAGTAATCGCTTTTGTAATTCTTTTCGGGCTATTCCTTTCTTTCCTTTGGTTTGATAATTGGTCAGCAGTTGATTCACGGAAAGGTAATGCGGTCGTTGTACCTCCGACTTTTCTTCTCGCTGTTTAAGTATTGAATAGATAGCACGCGTTATCATAGATTCGTCTTCATCATCTAAGATATCAAATAACTCGGCGGAGGAAAATGTACAGAGCATTGCACGTAAAATATTCCAGTCACAATTCTCGTGCTTGGCATATTGATAAATATAGGTCTTTTTGTTCATAAGATATGTTGTTTAACGTTTGACGGTGCAAAGATACACTATCAAACGGACAACATTAGGCCGGAGCAAATAAAAAATGTGTTTTTCTGCCGAATTGTACTAAATTATTTTGATATATGCAAATTATTCCGTATCTTTGCACGAAATTTGCACACAAATAATGAATATCGACAATTTTAGATATGAACTTTACCAATGGTACGAAGCTAATAAACGCCTTCTACCTTGGCGCGAAACACAAGACCCTTACAAGATTTGGCTCTCCGAGATCATCCTTCAACAAACACGCGTAGCACAAGGACTGGATTATTACCTCCGCTTCATCGACCGTTTCCCCACCGTCCAAGACCTCGCTGCCGCCGAAGAAGACGAAGTCCTTCTTCTCTGGCAAGGACTGGGCTATTACTCCCGCGCCCGTAACCTGCATAAAGCAGCGATTGAAATAGTTGAGAGTGGAGAGTTTAGAGTTGAGAGTAGAATGGAGAGTTTAGAGTTGAAAGTTGATAGAGTAGGGTTTCCGAAAACTTTTGAGGAACTGAGGCAACTGCCGGGGGTGGGGGACTATACCGCAGGAGCGATTGCGTCCTTTGCCTACAACATGCCTTTTCCGGCTATGGACGGCAATGTGTATCGCGTCCTTTCACGTATCTACGACGACGAAACAGTCTTTGACACGGAAGCCGGCAAGAGACATTTCCGTGCTCTGGATGAGCAACTCTTAGACCAAACGAACCCCCGACTATTTAACTCCGCTATCATGGAGTTTGGTGCCCTATACTGCGTGCCACAGAACCCCGAATGTGAACAATGTCCGCTCCAACGATTCTGCTTGGCTTATGCCCATCATACGGTTGAACTACTACCTCTGCGTAAACCAAAGAACGAATTAAAAGACAGATACTTAAACTATATCATTTATCTTGACAAAGCGGATAATACACTTATCCACCAACGTACCGAAAAGGACATCTGGCAGCACCTTTGGGAGTTTGTCCTAACGGAAACTCAAAACTCTAAACTTTCAAACAAGACGGCTTCTCTAAACTCTATACGGCTTGCCGATCGCGCCCGTCAGGGCAGAGAACTCTCCACTCTAAACTTTACCCACATACTGAGTCACCAACGTATTCATGCCTCTTTCAGCGTGCAGTCCTGCTCTGAGTTACCGACAATAGAAAACACAAAGCAAGTGGCAATCAAAGACTTAGATAATTACGCATTTTCACGCCTGACTTTGAAGGCATTGCAGCGTTTATTCCATTAAAAAGACGTTTTTTTATAAAAAAACAACAAAATATTTGCGTATTTAAAAAAAAAGTTGTAATTTTGCACGCAATTTTGGCAAATAGCCAATGGAGACGTTGATAGAACTATTATAATATTAAAAACAAACTTACTATGACAAAAGCAGAATTAGTTAACACGATTGCTATCCAAACGGGATATGATAAGACTACAATCCTGAATATTGTAGAGTCTTCCATGTACAACGTAAAGAAATCCCTTTCGGAAGGGGAATTCGTTTACTTACGCGGTTTTGGTACTTTTGGTATCAAGGAGCGTAAGGCTCGTATCGCCCGTAATATTTGTGCCAAAACATCTATCCAAGTTCCTGCGCATAAGATTCCGTACTTTAAGCCCAGTAACGACTTAACCAAGATGCTTTAATCTCGACTAAAACGAATCAATAATAACTAATAATTAAAAACTTACAATTATGCCAAACGGAAAGAAGCATAAGAGACACAAGATGTCTACGCACAAACGTAAAAAACGTTTGCGTAAGAATCGTCATAAGCATAAGTAAACTACCGTCGAACGTGCTTTGACGTCGCTCCGGCGACTCCGGTAAATTAACGAGGCTTTGTGGCGATTCGGCGTTGAATAACCGATAGTTACAAAGCCTTTTTAGTAACTAATCAATCTCTTTATTTATTGTATGAAAAGTGAATTAATTGTGGACGTACAACCCGATGAGATCGCTATTGCGCTCACCGAAGACGGTCGTTTGCAAGAGATTAGCCGCGAGAAGCGTAATCAAGACAACTTCTCCGTGGGTAATATCTACTACGGACGCGTCAAGAAGGTGATGCCCGCTCTGAATGCGGTCTTTGTGGATGTGGGACACGAGAAAGAGGCTTTTCTACATTATCTGGATTTAGGTTCGCAGTTTCTTACCACGCAGTCCTATGTCACCAAGGCTACCAGCGATCGCCGCAAAGTGCCCGCCGTGACACGCGTACAACGCCAACCCGAAGTCGGAAAAGAGGGACAGATAGCCGATATCCTACATGTTGGGGATCAGCTCCTCGTTCAAGTAAGCAAGGAGCCCATCAACACAAAGGGACCTCGGTTGACCGCGGAAATAAGTATAGCCGGTCGAAATATCGTCCTTATTCCTTTTGCCGATAAGGTGATGGTGAGCAGTAAGATCAAAAAAGAGTCCGAGCGCTCTCGCCTTAAGCAACTAATGCAATCTATCAAACCACAAGGGTTTGGGATTATCGTTCGTACCGTTGCTGAAGATAAGCGAGTGGCAGAACTTGACAACGAACTGAGTTTATTGTTACGCCGCTGGGAAGAAGCAGTCCGCGTGTTGCAACAAACAACCAAAAAGGACATCTTCCGAGTGAGCGAGGAGTTGGGACGCACCATTGGTGTTATCCGAGATATCTTCTCACCCGACTTTAACTCCATTCAAATCAATGACGAGGGCATTTATAACGAAGTCCGCCAATACGTGGAACTCATCGCGCCCGACGCCGTCAAGAAGGTTAAATACTATAAACTCAAACAACCTATTTTCGATAAGTACGACATTACCCGCCAAACGAAGACCGGTTTGGGTCGAACGGTGGGATTCAAACATGGAGGCTACTTATATATCGACAAGACCGAAGCCCTCTATGCTATTGATGTCAACTCCGGAAGTAAGAAACTGTATGAAGACCAAGAAGAGAACGCTTTCCAGTTTAATATGCTGGCTGCCGATGAAATAGCCCACCAATTACGCCTGCGCGATATAGGTGGAATCATCATCGTCGATTTTATTGACATGGACACCAAAGAGCATCAAGATCAACTCTATGACCGCATGCGTGAACTCATGTCCGGCGACCGAGCCAAGCATAATGTACTGCCACTCTCTAAATTCGGACTGATGCAGATCACTCGTCAACGAGTGCGTCCTGCCGTGGAGATGAATGTGCAAGAAGTGTGCCCCATGTGTTTAGGTAAAGGCAAAGTGCAACCCACTATCCTCTTTACTGATAACGTGGAAGACCAACTCATTCATTACCGCGAGGATCATCCCCAAGGACGAATAACCCTTTCTTTACATCCTTATGTCTATTCGTACGTTATCCGCGGACACTGGGGCAAGAGCCTACGGTGGCAATGGAGACGTAAGTACCATGTGGAAGTGATTGAAGATCAATCGCTGGGAATGTTAGAGACCAAGATTCGCGAGAAATAACACACTCCCCTTCGTTCTTTGACAAAACACTTGTGAGGTCGTCCACAATGCCTGTTCCTCGGGCTTTAAGGACGGCCTCTTTTTGTGTCCAAAGGTCTAAGAAAGCACCCTCCGAATCGTCAGCAGCAGCAATCAAAGCTTGCTCCGCCTCATTCATCGTCCGCAGGATAAGCCCTTCCTCTACATGACGACGGGACTCAATATCAATGCCTATCTCATGCTCTTCGTCTATCACCACAGCCACTGCCGTCTTACAATGAGAAATAGAGAAATAAGGTCCTTTCTCGAGATAAGGCTTACCATAAGCACCATAATAGACATCATCACACGTCCTACCCACCAACGCTTGCAGCATCGTCCACGTCTTAAGGCACGCCCATTGACCAAACACATGCTTGAAACGCAGCGCTTGTTCACGCCTAAACAAAGGAACGAGCGGAAGTAAACGTTGAACTTCCGCCTCGTTACAAGTCGATGTGTCGGCAATAAGGTACTTCACCTACTTACAATACAGAAACAAGCACATATAACCAATGAGCAAACACACCGGCGCAGAGACCGCCTATCGTATGTGCCGCAATCGCCTTGCCCGTCAGTTTACGATAACCCAGACTATCTAACATAGCCGTATGCGTGCTCAGATAACCCGACCAGCACATGCCCATGGCTGTAAAGACAGCAATGGCGTTATTGTCTATAATACCTACCTCAATAAAGCGCGGAACCAGTCCTAACGCAGCACCCACAGCACCCAAAGCAGTAATGGGGAAAGCCACCAACTCCGGCGAATCAAAACCGAACAACGCCTTAAAGAACCAGTCTATCTTGTCCGCTAAATAGGGTAGAAGAGGCACTCCTTCATAAGCAGCACCTATATACTGACCTTCCTCTCCGGCAGGACCGAAAGTCATCATCATCACCGCCGTGGAGATAATGAGTACACCCGGAATAATCGCCAAACCTAATTCCACTCCCACTTTACCACCATCTAAGATAGCATTGAGTGCACGAATAAAAACGGAGTCCTTCGATTCGTTATCCTTAAGCAATGCACTCTCGTTCGTCTTATAACCCTCCTCTATGGCGGGGGCTAACTTATATTCCGGATGAGACTTAAGAACGAAGAACTGCATCAGTCGAGTAGAGATAAGTCCACCTACCACAGCACCGGCTATGCCCACAAAAGCTCCCGTGGAGAACCCTTGACCAATCATAAACGCTATCACCACTAACCCCATGCCAAAAGCGGTTCCGAAATTAGTGAGCGAGATAAGTTGGTATTTCTTGAAATAGGAAGCAAACTGCTTATCCTTAGCCAAAGAGATAATCGCCGGATTATCACTAAGGAATGTCAATACAGCTCCTAAAGCAGCTACACCGGGAAGACCAAAGAGCGGTTTCATCAGAGGGCGCAGTATCTTCTCTATAATACGTACTACACCGAACTCAACCAATAACTTACCAAAAGCACCGCTCAAAACAGTAATACCCATTAAAAAGAAGACGGTGTTAAGCAATAAATCATGGGCAGTGTGGGTGATGGTATTCATCATATTACCGGCTCCCATACGAGTTCCCAATAAACCAAAGACTATAACAAGGAGAGCAATGAGAATCAATGCTTCCCAAATAAAACGAGGAATGTGAATGTGTTTTTTCATGTTATTTGTTCGATTCCTGAACGATGTTTTTCTGTATCGGTTTAAAGCGTTTTTGCCTTTGTTGCCAACGCTCGCGAGCATAAGCTTGCATGTCCGTTATCACGTCGCGCTCATCAACTAATTCCAAGCCAAAGACGGTCTCAATAACGTCCTCTAACGTAAGAATACCTTGGAAACAGCCATATTCGTCAATAACGACACCTATCTGAGACTTCTGCCTCAACATCTGGTCAAAAATCTCGCCAATAGACTGATTCTCATTAAACTGTGGAATAGAACGCTTAATGTCCCCTAAGGTCATTTCAAACTTATCCTCCGTCAGATCCTCCAAAGCGTCATCACGAAGGATATAACCGGTGATATATTCCGGCGAATCGGCATAAACAGGAATACGCGAGAAATGGTCATATTCGTCGCAATCATAATACTGCTTGAGCGTCATCTTCTCCGGTGCAGTAGCGGCTACAACACGGGGAGTCATCACATCAGATGCCTTGAAATTGTCCAAACGCATAACGTTACGAATAATCTTATTCTCGTCTTCCTCAATCACGCCTTCTTCTTCACCCACATTAGCCATCGCTACCACTTCCTCACGGCTCACTACCGCTTCAGCAGAGTGGGGGAGAATACGCGTGATCCACTCAATGAGAAGGACAATGGGATAAAGAATATAAATCAACGCCCGAATCGTATAAGCGCACAGCGGCATCATCTGTTTCCAATAGGTAGAACCGATGGTCTTAGGTATAATCTCCGAGAAGATAAGGATTAATAAAGTAACGATAGCACTCACTAACCCAAACCATTGACTACCAAATACAATGGTGGCTTGTTGTCCCACGCCGGCAGCACCTACCGTGTTGGCAATAGTGTTCAAAGACAATATCGCAGCTAAGGGACGATCAGGATGCTCCTTGAACTTTTTCATAATAGCAGCCGCCTTACTTCCCATCTCCTCTTTCATGGTTAGGAAAGAGAGGGTCGTGTTCATCATCACCGACTCCAACGTGCTACAAATGTACGATACAATAAGTGCAATAAATAAAAATGCTAATAAACTTCCCATACTTATTCTGCTTCCAAAGCAAAGTTAATAACTTCTTGAATATCTTTTACATAGTGGAAATGTAACCCCCTCAGATACTTTGCGGGTATATCCTCCACATCCTTTTGATTGTCTTGACAAAGAATCAAATCCGTAATACCGGCACGCTTGGCCGCCAATATCTTTTCCTTTACACCACCTATCGGCAACACTTTGCCACGAAGCGTCATTTCACCCGTCATGGCTACACGCGGTTTGACCAGCCTTCCCGTAAAGGCAGATACAAGCGCAGTGGTCATCGTTATACCTGCACTCGGTCCGTCCTTCGGAGTCGCCCCTTCGGGTACATGTATATGTACGGATTTAGTATCTAAATCTTTTTGCTTAATACCAAACTGTGAGGCGTGCGCCTTGATATAACCAAGGGCAATAGTAGCCGACTCCTTCATCACATCACCTAAGTTACCCGTCAGCGTGAGGGTAGGGGTCTTAGCCGTTGACAAAGAGGTCTCTATAAACAGTATCTCTCCACCCACTTGTGTCCAAGCCAAACCTGTCACCACACCGGCGTACTTATTCGTCTCCCACGCTTCGCGATAATAACGCTTGCGACCCAGATAAGTCGTTAAATCCTCCGATGTGAGGGTTGTGTTATAGTCTTCATTCAAAGCAATCTTGGTCACTACTTTGCGGCAAAGGGCACTGATCTCGCGTTCCAACGCGCGCACACCCGACTCGCGTGTGTAATCCTCAATAATACGCGCGATAACCTCTTTCTTAAGCCGCATCTGACTCGGTTTGATACCATGCTTCTCTAACTCCTTAGGAAGAAGATGACTCTTAGCAATCTCCATCTTCTCTTCCGCTAAATAGCCGGTCATCTCAATAAGCTCCATTCTGTCGAGTAGGGGACGCGGAATAGTATCTAAAGTATTGGCAGTAGCAATAAAGAGCACTCGACTCAAATCATAATCGATATCGAGGTAATTATCGTGGAAGGTATTATTCTGCTCGGGATCTAACACCTCCAATAGGGCAGAGGTGGGGTCGCCCTTATAATCAGAACCTATCTTATCTATCTCATCCAGTACAAAGACCGGATTAGAGGATTTGACCTTACGTAGGTTCTCTATTATTCTGCCGGGCATAGCGCCTATATACGTGCGTCGATGACCACGAATCTCGGCTTCATCGTGCAAACCGCCAAACGATACACGAGCATATTTGCGCCCTAATGCCGAGGCAATAGACTTACCTAAAGACGTCTTACCCACACCGGGAGGGCCATAAAGGCATAGAATAGGGGCATTGAAACGCTGACCTTGACGCAGTTTAAGAACGGCTAAATACTCGATAATACGCTCTTTGACCTTCTCTATGCCATAATGGTCATGGTCAAGCACTTTGCGAGCATGGTCTATATCGAAATTATCCTCCGTAACATCGTCCCACGGCAGGTCAAGAATAGTATTGAGGTAGTTCTCTTGCGTTGAATAATCAGGAGAGTGGGGGGAGGTGCGCTCTAATTTCTTTAGTTCTTCCTCAAAGACCTTGCCTACAGCCTCCGGCCAATGTTTGCTCTTGGCGCGCTCTCTAATATCCTTAATAACTTGTTGGGTATCGTCACCTAATTCCTTACGAATAGCATCTAATTGGTGGTGTAAATAATATTCGCGCTGCTCCTTATCTATCTCTGTTTTAGTCTGTTGCTGAATCTCATCGCGCGTATCCATATACTTAAGCTGAAGAACGAGTTCGTCAAGCACTTGTTTAGCGCGTTCAGCGAGCTCGCTTTCGGTTAAAAGCTTGATTTTCTGAGAGATAGGCATTCCGAAATTGACGCATATATAATTGATAAGCGTAATCGGATTGTCGATATTACGCAGCGTCATGGATGCCTCCTGCATCGGCGTTTCTGCCTTAGAAAGAAGGGTTAGAGACTTTTGCTTAATCTGTATCGCTAACGATAGAAACTCCTTATCGGTGCGTTTAGGAAAGATTTCTTCCTTGATTTGTATTTTTGCCCGTAACCCTTTAGACGTCGTTTGCTCAAATTCGGAACACTCGATTCGGGCAAGTCCTTCCAATATTACCATGGAGGAGTTATCGGGCATAGAGAAGATACGCACAATACGTGAGGCGGTACCTAAGTTATAAAGGTCATCACCCGTTGGATCTTGCGTCTTCTCATCGCGTTGAGTGAGTACAGCGATCGGCTGTTCAGACTCGTAGGCTTTCTTAACTAACTTTTGTGATTTGGTGCGAGCCAGAGAAATAGAAGCTAACACACCCGGAAACATAACCATGTTCCGAAGGGGTAGTACATCTAATTTCTGTCCGTCACCTAAATGAACTTCCGGCAGATTATCATCTGACGTGAATTCTATATTTGGATTGTTATTGTATAACATTAGGATATGCTATTTTACATAATCGTGATTAGTGTGGTCTTCATATCTAATATAAGGTGACCGTTCCATCAATCTTTTTGATAAGGTTTTTAAGAACATCACCAGGGCCGAATTCGTGGAACTCGGTAGCTCCATCAATAATCATGTTCTTAATGGTTTGTGTCCAACGAACGGGAGCCGTCAATTGTAAAAGCAAATTACGGCGTATATCGTCAGGGTTGGTTTGTGGATAAGCATTCACATTTTGGTATATAGGACAAACGGGTTCATGGAACTCGGTTGCCATGATAGCATCTGTTAGTTCTTCGGCAGCCGGTTGCATGATGGGTGAATGAAAAGCACCTCCGACTTGAAGTCTGATAGCGCGTTTAGCACCCCTTGATTTTAATAATTCGCAAGCGGCATCAATTCCTTGCATATCTCCGGAAATAACCACTTGTCCGGGACAATTGAAGTTTGCTGCCACAACCACACATCCGCTCACCTCGCGGCATATCTCATCCACTTGTTCGTCTGCCATCCCTAAGATAGCAGCCATCGTGGATGGCGTCTGTTCACAAGCTTTCTGCATGGCTATTGCACGACGACTAACGAGGCGTAAAGCATCTTCAAAACTAAGTGCTTCGCAGTTAACTAATGCCGAATATTCGCCTAAACTATGTCCTGCCACCATATCCGGATGCGCAAGAGACATAACCTTAGAAGTAATTGTAGAATGCAGAAAGACAGCGGGTTGCGTTACTCGCGTCTGTTTAAGGGCTTCCGCATCATCACCGAACATAATGTCGGTGATGCGGAAGCCTAAAATGTCATTTGCTTGCTCGAACAAGTCACGCGCTACGGGATAAGACTCATATAAGTCCTTCCCCATCCCACAGAATTGCGCTCCTTGTCCGGGAAAAACATACGCTTTCATTTACAATGAGTTAGAGTTACTTAATCATCAATGCACCTACCAAAGCCAAAATAGCGTAGAACTCAGGCAGAGCGCAATAAATCATAGTGTTGGTCAGTACATCGTTGCCGGCACCAATATTAGCGATACCATTAGCAGCCGTTTGACCTTGACGAATAGCGGACAGCAGGAAGACAATACCTGCACCAACGCCAATACCGAACAGTAATAAACCGTTCTCAGCTACGCTAAACTTACCCATCAACATCAGGAATGCAACGAAACCGTACAAACCTTGGGTTGCAGGCAGAGCCGACAGAATCATGTACTGAGAACTCTTCTCTTTGTTTTTGCGCAAAGCGCCTTCTGCTGCATTAGCAGCAATCGTAGTTCCAAATGCGGAACCGATACCGGACAGACCTAAAATAAGGCCAAGTCCTAAATAACCTAATAAAGTTTCCATAAATTGTAATATTTAATTTGTTATAATAATTTGTCTTATATATGAAATGGTCTATAGACCTTTCCGCTACCTTCGTATCCGGCATTCTTGAAATACTCAACAAAACTCAGACGCAGCGGGTGAACAAAGGCACCAAGGCAGGACATAAGTAAGTTCAACACATGACCAAAGGTCACAATAAGAACAAATCCTATGACGGTTCCTACATTCGGATTTTCACCAAGAACCATCGTTCCTAAGTTATTAAACGCTTGTCCTAACATACCTCCGGCAAGACCAAGAGCGTACAGACGGATATAACTCAGTACATCACCTAAGATACCCGTGGTCATGCCATAAGTATCCCATAATCCGGCTCCGATATTGATGAGCGGATTACGCCCCGGAGTGTTGAAGATAAAGATACCTAACGCGGACACACACGCGATAATAATAAGGAGTATAGATGTTACTTGCGGTCCAAATATACCTAACGAAGAAAGAATAAATACGCTGATACCACCTACAATGAGGATGAGCCAGCCCCAAGCCGAAACGGCTTCTTTAAATCCAAAACGTTGGGTATAACAGATACATTTGATCGTCATTGCTAAGCATAGATGAAGAACACCTATAACAAGCGCCAGAACCATCATCACATCGAAACTCTGATTCATGGCAGCTACAGGAACTACTCCACCCTCGCCTATCCAAGATTTAAACATCGGTACTTTCAGAGCCTCGGGAACCCAATTAGCTGCCCATATATCCATGCCAAAGAATCCACCCATTAGGTAGCCAATGACGGTAGAGCCTACGCCAAGTGCCATAATAATAGGACCAAGACCTTCAAACATCTCTATCTTTAGTTTACCCTTAAAGATAAGGTAACCGCAAAGAATAAGAATCAAGCCATAACCGGCGTCTCCTATACAGAGGGCGAAGAACAGCAGGAAGAACGGCCCTAAGATGGGTGTTGGGTCAAACTCATGATAGTTCGGCCAGCCGTACATGCCGGTCAACACCTCAAAGAGTTTAGTAAACCAATTATTCTTCAGTTTAATAGGCGTATTGTCCTCCTTTGTTGGAGCAGCAGCCTCATAATAAACGCCTTCGGTTGCGGCAAGCACGGCTTCTAATTCGGCTTTGTTCGTATCAGGGCAGAAGCCTTCTACCAATTTGAGGGTGTCGTCAGCTAAGTTATTGGTAGCCAGTTCGACCTTATCCCAATCAATCGTTCGTTGAACAGACTTCAGTTCGTCTTCAACTCCCTGACGCTCCCTACCCTGCCAAGCCTCAACGGCTTTGGCATTGGCTTCCAATTGCTTCTCAATAGCCACTTTGTCGGCTTCTAATTGGGCGACATTATGCTCATTGAGTTTAACCTCATCAGCAGTGATCACGAGTCCTTCAGCAGACGCAGTCTGCGATCCTTCAGCGCAGCGGTCTTGCAGCGTCAGCGGTCTTACTTCTACAAAGTATACCTTTCCGCCTGCTTCGCCTACGACTACACCACCCCACTCTTCGTTATATTGAGCCGTTGGGCAGATATAGAAGTGAAGGTCGTAGCCGTTTTCGCGCATGAGTTGGAGCTTCTTTGTATCAAAGTTACCCCAAACGCTCATTCGTTGTATTTCGGCTTTTACGGTTGCCAATTGAGCCTCAAGTTCGGTACGTTGTTGTACGAGTTCATCGCTTGCGCCTTGACGAAGGATACGCTCAAGGTTATTGGCTTTAGCGAGGACTTGTTGTAGGTTCTCGTTCTCGGCATAACCTTCGGCTTTCTCGTTGATATGTACCACACCGGCTTCACGAATCGAAGTTAGGAAAGCCTCATAATCGCCATGAAACACCAAGAAGGTGTATTTAGTCATTTTCTCAATCATACGTTTTCCTCCTGTTCGTTAGCGGCCTGAGCGGCTTTTTTATTCTTTACTATTTTTTGAGAAGACTTACTCAGGTTCTCTTCGTCTTCCATAAAGCGTTTGATCTTACGGATAGCATCTTGATAACCGGGTATTTGTACCTTCTCAAAGAGGTTCACTTTTTGCGTGGTTTTCTTGCGGGCATATTCGAGTAGATCGACCTTACGGCGAACAAACTCCTGTCTAATGCCCACTTCAGCGATGGCTTTGAGTTGATTAAAACCATCGGTGAACCACTTAGGTGAGGAGAAGATGTCAAACTCCTTGGTTGAATAGACCACCTCGTCTAATACGGGAACACGCACGCCTGCTATCTTCTTGATAGACATACACACATCATCCACGTGAATGAGGGAGGTGTCAAATTCGCCCCAAAGAGTAATCATCTGGTCATAATCTTTGATTCGGCGTTCCACTTCGTCGTCAAGGGCTTTGATTTCGTCCTTGGCTCGTTTAACTTCGAGTCGCAGGGCGGTCTCTTTGCTCTGTAACGTAGGAAGGGAGCGTTGCCGCATCTTTAGATCCTTCTCCAGACCTTGCAGGGATGTTTTATTAAATTGATATTGAATAGCCATTATTTTTTCCAATATTTATCCACGAGGGCTTGCTTGATATTCACCTCTTCGGGTTTGAAGTAGGTTCCAAAGAGTTCCCAAGCGATGTCGAGCATCTCGGTAGTATTGATGTTTACGTCGATAGCCAAAATCTTAGACGAATAGTCTTTCGCGAAACTCAAGCAACGGTTATCATAATCCGTAAGGTCGAAACCGTTCTCCAGTTTAGTCTTAGCATTGGCGGCATCAGCATATAGACGAACGGCAGCGTTCATTACTTGCGGATGGTCTTCGCGCGTTTTCTTTCCCGCTACGAGTTGTTTTAGACGAGACAGAGAACGGAACGGGTCAACGATGACCTTACCTATATCGCTATCGCGACGGAGGTAGAGCTGACCCTCTGTGATATAACCGGTGTTATCCGGAATAGCGTGGGTAATATCACCGCCCGACAAGGTGGTAACGGCAATGATAGTAATGGAACCACCACCGGCTTCCTCGGGGAACTGAACAGCTTTCTCGTAGATCTTAGCCAAATCGGAATAGAGCGAACCCGGCATAGAGTCCTTAGACGGGATCTGATCCATACGGTTACTAACGATAGCCAAGGCGTCGGCGTAAAGGGTCATATCGGTAAGTAGTACCAACACTTTCTCGTGTTTCTCGACAGCGAAGTACTCAGCAGCGGCTAATGCCATATCTGGAACAAGTAGACGTTCTACGGCAGGGTTCTCTGTGGTATTGACGAACGAAACGATACGGTCAAGTACACCGGCGTTAGAGAACACGTTCTTGAAATAGAGGTAGTCGTCGTTGGTCATACCCATGGCACCAAGGATGATCTTATCGGCTTGTGCGCGGAGGGCAACATTAGCCATAACGGTGTTATAAGGCTGATCGGGGTCAGCGAAGAACGGGATCTTCTGACCGGATACAAGCGTGTTGTTCAGGTCAATACCGGCAATACCGGTAGCGATTAACTCGGACGGTTGTTTACGACGAACGGGATTAACGGAAGGACCGCCAATCTCCACTTCCCTACCCTCAATAGCGGGTCCGCCATCGATAGGATCGCCATAAGCGTTGAAGAAACGTCCGGCAAGTTGGTCACTCACTTTGAGCGACGGAGCTTTACCGAGGAAAACGACTTCGGCGTTGGTAGGAATACCTTCTGTACCTTGGAAGACTTGGAGGGTAACATCATCACCGATGATTTTTACAACCTGAGCCAGTTTGCCGTTCACAGTAGCTAATTCGTCATTACCTACTCCTGTAGCCTTTAGCGAACAGGTTGCTTTTGTAATTGCAGTTATCTGCGTAAATATCTTTTGAAATGCTTGTGCCATATTATAGTTGCTTTGTTTTTAGTAGTTCTTCCAACTTCTTCTCGTAGTTCTTAAAATCGTCGGAGTTAAACTCGGCGTAGTTCATTTGCTTGAGGAGGTTGATTACTTTCTTGAAGTATTCGCTCACATCAAGGAAGGCGTCGAAATTATAATCCTTGCGGCAGAGATTAATCACCAGTTTGAGCATATATTGTTGACGCTCCAACGGGCAGAGGGCATCGGTCTTATCGAAGGCATCTTGTTGAAGAATGATAAAGTCAATAACCTCACTCTTCCAGAAAGCCTCATGGTAATCTACCGGTACACCGTCATCACCAAGGATGTTGATTTGCTCCTGAATCTCCTTACCGCGTTGCATATAGGTTTTCATCTCGTTGACCATCGGAATCCAGTTCTCGTCGATACGTTTAGCGATATACTCTTGGAACTCAGGATATTCAAGGTATTTGGAATAAGAGTCTAACGGGTTCACTGCCGGATAACGTTTGCGGTCGGCACGAGCTTGTTCCAAAGCGTAGAAGCAGCGAGCCACTTTCTTAGTACCCTCGGTTACAGGCTCTTTCAGGTTACCACCGGCAGGAGAAACGGTACCGAGAAAGGTTACCGAACCTGTTTGGCCGTTATTCAGATATACAAATCCTGCTCGTGCGTAGAAGGCTCCAATAATAGCGCTCAAGTCCATTGGGAAGGCGTCTTGACCGGGCAGCTCCTCCAAACGGTTGGACATTTCACGAAGGGCTTGTGCCCAACGAGAGGTCGAGTCAGCCATCAGCATCACACGCAGACCCATAGAGCGGTAGTACTCAGCAATAGTCATAGACGTATAAACGGATGCTTCACGGGAAGCTACAGGCATGTTGGATGTGTTGGCGATGATGATAGTACGCTCCATCAGTTTGCGACCGGTGTGCGGGTCTTCCAGTTCAGGGAATTCGGTGAAGGTCTCTACCACCTCGTTGGCACGCTCACCGCAGGCAGCGATAATAACGATGTCGGCTTCGGCCTGTTTAGAGATAGCGTGTTGAAGTACGGTCTTACCCGTTCCGAAAGGTCCGGGGATGAAACCTGTACCGCCCTCACAGATGGGGTTAGCCGTATCAATAGTACGAACCCCCGTTTCGAGGAGTTTAAATGGACGTGGTTTCTCACGATAAGCCGTGATAGCTTTCTTAACGGGCCATTTCTGAATCATGGTGATAACGTGATCCTTACCCTCCTCGTCGGTGATAACGGCTATCTCATCTTCAATCTTGTATTGACCGGCTTTAACGATAGATTTGACGGTGTATTTACCTTCCATTACGAAGGGCACCATAATCTTGTGGGGTTGATGATTCTCATCTACTTCACCCAGCCATGCGGCAGCCTCAACGACGTCGCCTACTTTAGCGAGGGGTTGGAAGTCCCAGAGTTTCTCTTTATCCAGCGGATAGGAGTACTCACCGCGTTTGAGGAAGACACCTGTCAGTTTATCCAAGTCGTTTTGCAGTCCGTCATAGTTACGGCTCAGCAGGCCGGGACCTAATGTGACTTCAAGCATGTGACCGGTAAACTCTACTTCGTTACCTACTTTCAGTCCACGAGTGGATTCAAATACCTGTGCGTAGGCTTGTTTCCCTGTGAACTTAATCACCTCTGCCATCAGCTTAACGTCTTTCACGCTGATATAGCAGATTTCGTTTTGTGATACGGGACCATCCACCTCCACCATTACAAGGTTGGCGATGATACCCTTAACTGTTCCTTTTGTCATATCTTAATTGATTTTTTCATGTCATTAACTAACTCACGGAAGACGCGTTGACCGGTCTCCATAGTGAGGGCATCCCAGCGGTGCAGTATCTCGCTCTGCAACCAATACGATAGTACTTTCTCGATGCCGAAGTAATTGAATAGCGTACGCTCTTCAAGCCAAGCTTGGCGAATAACGTCAATAGCCTGTTCGCGCTCCAATAGGTTATCTATGGCAGCGATACGGAGTACTTCTTCTACGATGGGACTAGTGCCCTTTAGACCAAAGTCCTTGGCATTAGGGTTAGCCAAAATCTGTTCTGAAACCGAAGTGCCCACAGACCATGCATTATTGTCGTCAGAGTAACCGCTTTCTGCTTTTATCTGCTTGCGCAAATCAATATTATGCTTGCGGCAAATAGCGGCAGTGAGGATGTTATTGAGGTCGTGATTAAACGCAAACCAGTCGTTCAAGAAAACATTCTTATACTCCGTATTGGGCTTTTGGCACTCATTACCATCTTCGTCCTCGGGAGACGAGACGGGGATAAGGCTCTTCCAAAGCCTCTTGTCTTTCTCTGACAATTGCTCCTCAAGCAGTTCGGTTAGCGCTTCGGTAGAAAGGAGCGAACCTTGTTTGAGGTCAGGCAATCCGGCTATTAAAAATTCGTAACTCATTAGAATAGCAGTTCTATAAGTTGGTCACGCAAGAAATTCTTGAAATAAGCTTCAAACTCTTTATCACCGAACGTGAGTTTATACCCACCCTTCTCGGGAGCAATAGCGAAGTCAGTCTTGATATCCTTTACCTCGTTGATCTTCACGCCCTTATCAAGAACGGCTTTCGCGTTAGCGGCGAAGTATGCTTTGAGTGCTTCTGCATCTTTAGCATCAATGGTTACAGCACCATCCTTAACCATGCTTTCTGCCATTTTAGCGATGATGGACTGCATGAAAGCTTTGTCAGCAGTAGCGGCTTTAACGCTCTCGCTAACCACTTGTCCGCAGATAAGGTTGGTTACTTCTGTACGGAGGGCATTAACTGATTGTTCGGCATAGAGTTTGAGTTCAGAACGGGTGTTCTTGTCCAACTCAGCAGCCTTGGTGGCAGCTTTAGCCTCAATCTCGGCGGCTTGTTTCTCAGCCTTAGCCACAATATCAGCGGCCTTTTGTTCTGCATCAGCAACGATTTGTGCTGCTTGTGCTTTACCTTTCTCTACGCCTTCAGCATAGAGTTTGTTTGTTAGTTCTTCTAAATTTGCCATAATATTATCTTTTAATTTATATACATAATTAAACGCGAATCTTGACTAAATATCAAAATTCGCGCAAAATTACAAAAAATATTTGATATATACAAATAAATTTGTATTTTTATTAATTTTCTAACGTTTCGGACATCATTTCTACTCGTCTATTCATGTGACGACCTTCCGAAATTGTATTATCCGTGAGAAGAGAAACCAATCATTTTCAGTCCCCCATCCTTCGGTAACCGTTCGGTGACAGTTCGGTAACCCTTCGGTGAGGTTCGGTAAAGACCCACTAGAGACATACTGATTAAAGACATATAATACCTCCACCAACAACGAGGTCAGATTGATAGAAAACACATGACTGACCGGGGGTTGCCGCCCAAACAGGGGCGGCAAAGTGTAGAGTGTAGAGTTTAGAGTTTAGAGTAGTTGCGCCCTGCGGGCTATAGTCGAGAGTTGCCTCCGTTGCAGAAGAGCGGTAACGAATCTTTGCCATGATAGGCTGATTAGGGTCGCCACGGAAGATAACGTTTCGTAACTGAATTTCCGTAGCATAAAGATCATCATGATGACCTAAATAAACACCCGGCACAAGAGGATGAGGTACCCCTACTCCATTGGAAGGAAACACCCCGTCACTACCCTGGATATAAGTCACAAAAGCGGGATAACCAAGAGCCACCCCCAGTCCTTTACGCTGACCGATAGTGAAGGACATATATTCCTTATACTTATCGCGCAGGCGCTCGCGTAGGAAGGTGCGGTAATCGTTCGGAATGAAACATATATCCTGACTCTCACCTTGCTTACTCAAGGTCTCAAAACCTTTTTGGGCCAAGTACTCACGCACTTCGGTCTTGGTCATATCTCCTAATGGGAAAAGCACACGCTCAAGCACAGCAGGCTCCACCTGCCAAAGGAAATAGGACTGGTCCTTCGTTGCATCCGCGGCAACGCGGATGAATGATGAATTGCTAAGACGGGCATAATGGCCGGTGGCGATAAAATCACAACCGAGACGGTCAGCCTCCTTAACGAGGGCACCGAACTTAATAAGACGATTACAAAGGACACAAGGATTGGGCGTGCGACCTGCCTTATACTCGTTAATGAAGTAATCCACGATGGTAGATTCGAATGTATCGGAGTAATCAACGACATGGTGCACTATGCCGAGTTGAGCTGCCAAGGCTTGCGCTGCCTTAATAGATGCCGGCGAGGTATAGCGCGTGACGAAAGTACACCCGATGATGGTGTAGCCGCTCTCAAGGAGCTTTAACGCGGCGGCGGTGGAATCCACTCCGCCCGACATGGCTATTAAAACAGACCGCTTCGCTGTATGACCGCTGCGCTGCATGATTAAAGGATTTCCTTTAATACTTCACTGACCGTGGGGTGCGGGAAGACAACCTGTTCGAACTCGGGGACGGTATATCCCATGCGAATGGCAAAGGATGCTGCTGCCACGAACTCCGAACACGGATTACCTATCATATGTACCCCTATGATAGACTGCGACTTATTATCAATAATCATCTTCACTAATCCCATTTCTCCTTCATTTTCCGCTACAAAACGACCACTAAACGTCATGGGAATAGACTTAACCGTGAACTTAGATGTATCACCCAAATACAACTCTGCTGTTTGCGCCTCACTCAAACCTACACAGGCAATCTCAGGATTAGTATAAACGACCGACGGGATAGCATTATAGGCAATGCGTTGAACAGGAATAGTCTTAAGCATACGCCCAACTGCCACTTCTGCCTGACGAGAAGCTACATGAGCAAGCATAATCTTACCCGTTACATCTCCTGCGGCATAGACCTTATCGAGATTCGTCTTCATGAAATCGTCCACTACAATCGCTCCACGGTTATATTCTAAGTCTGTGAGTGCTTCCAAGCCTTCGATATTAGCACGGCGACCAACAGAGACGAGAATACGATTGGCACTTATTGTGCCTGTAAGACCGGCTGTGCCTGAAAGATAAATCTCTTGTCCTTCTATTCTTTCGACTTTGGTGTTTTCGAGGATAGTGATACCCGATTTAATGTACTTATCGCGTAGCACTTTGACGATGTCTTGGTCAAGGTTAGGTAAGATGGTAGGCATAGCCTCAATAACGGTTACAGGAACACCTAGCTCGTGATAGAGTGTAGCAAACTCCATGCCAATGACACCACCTCCGACGATAGCTATTGATTCAGGAAGTTGCGTAGCAGCCAAAGCGGAAGTAGAATCCCAAATATGCGGATTGTCAGCAATACCCGGAATAGGCGGCACGAAATTATGGGAACCGGTGCAGATGAGGAGATTGGAAACTTCGTACAGATCGGCTTCGCCTGTAAGACCGCTATCGCTGCAAGACCGCTGCGCTGTTAGAGTAATCAACTCGGGAGAATAAGAGGCAACAGAGGCAGGAGCGTTGATGACTGTACAATGCTCATTATTGAGTTTCATTTTGATACCCGCAACGAGTTTGCGCACGACTTTGGTCTTACGCTGTACCATCTTGGCGTAATCAAACGTAACGTCCGATGCTGTAACGCCATACTTATCTGCATGGGTAGCATTAAAATACTGTTTAGCGCTATAAAGCAAAGTCTTAGTAGGAATACAACCCACATTAAGGCACGTTCCGCCTAAGGCGTTTTGCTCAAAGAGCACTACATCTTTACCTGCTTTAGAAGCCATTGCGGCAGCAGTATAACCCGCAGGTCCGCCACCAATAATTCCGAGAAAATATTTCATAATAACTTACATATAATACATATACGACTCATCTTTACTTGTGATAAGGCAAGTTCCGGAGTCAGTGAACTTGACAAACTGAATAGCACCATATTTTTCGATAAAACTTCTTATCTTATATGCCACTTTCTCCGGAATACGATCATAATACACTCCCCTTTGACAAACAACTACAATTCCTTTGGAAGTGGTACAAACAGAAAGAATAGAACCATATAGTTCATGAGCCTTATCTAAACGCTCCTTATCCCAATCATTAGACGCCGTATAATGCTTATTGGTAATGATAACATAGTCCTTATCTGTAAAGGAAACAGAGCGTAATAAATCACCATCAGCAAAGAACTGTTTGAGTTTATCCCCTGCCCCATTAGGTGCGTTGTACCACGAAGCCGATGTATGTCCTTCTTGCTTACTATACACAATACACCAACGGTTGTCCGAAGTCATACAAACATCAAGAATAGTATATCTATTTTCATTGATATCATCCAATTTATTAGCCAATTCTTTCTCTGCTTCCGAATACATCCCCATGGTTTGCCAACCATTACTACCATAAATAGCTACACCTGTTCCTTTCTCTGTTATAGTACCTGTTTTACACTTCTCCCATTTCGATATAGCCTCTACAAGTGTTGTTAACGCCTTGGCATTGTCCGTATATTCGATGGTATTACCACTATAGCTATATGTGGATTGTGGAGTGGTTTGGCTATTGTCTGTTGTGGGTTGTAGAATAGTATCCTGTGGATGATAAAGTGCGATTGTCGTGTCAGGAATGGTAGGTTGCGGGTGGAGGATAGCTTGCCAATCGGGAAGAAGGGTAACAAGTCGTTGCTGCAAGTCGTTAGAACGTTCTAATTGCACAGCAGATAGATTAGTCGTGGTGTCAATGGCAATTAGCAATTGTTGATCCTGACGAATAGAACGGCATGTTTGACCAAAACTCCTAAGTGTCTTTTTAGCAACCTCTATTTGATTCGAGCGTAAAAGCGCATCTATGACGTCCACTTTCGCTTCAACATTAGTTAGATTAGCATCTATTGACCGCGTCAGTTGGCGGCGCAAATCATCTTTCGCCAAATAAGCAAAAGCATAAGCCTGCTTACCTTCCATATACGAAACAACTTGCATTCCGGAAAGGTTCAAATCCACCGAACTGGTCGTTTTAGAAACAAATTCCTCATCGGATAAGTTGAGCGTGTAGAGCCGAGAATTTAATGTGCTTGATTCGGACGTGTTATAATTAGTCTCATTAGCAATCTTAACACGAATAGTCGCTGCGGCATCTACACGAGCCGCCTCCTCTGCCTTACGTAAAGCATCTGCTTTTGTTTCCTTCGACTTCTGATAGACAGCGAAACCTGTAAAATGTGTAGATGAAGGATAGAATGTCGTACGCCAAGCATCCGAAAGCCAATCGGGGGCAGCAGCTTGCAGAGTGCTAAACGCAGAGGGAAAAATGCACCCTCCGAGAAATAGTGTTTTGATTAGTAGATGTCTGACTTTCATACAAGTTTATGTTGTAAATAATGCTTCTTAGCAAAGCTAAAGAAGAAGATAATACCCAAAGACCAAAAAGCTACACCAGACCAAAAGGCTATATAATAACCAAAATGCTCAGCAATAGAACCACCCACAAGCATTCCAACGCCCATGCCTAAGTCCCAAGAGGTAAGCAAAGTGGAATTAGCTGTCCCTCGTTGGCTGCTGGGTGCTAGATTAAGGAACATATTCTGGAAAGCAGGCCAAAGATGTCCGTTACCCAAGCCGATAACAAAAGGTGCTACATAATATGCCCACTCTTGATGCACACCGGCAAAAAGAGCAAAGCCGCAGATAGAGATAAGCATACCTAAAGAGGCATTGCGCACCATCAGTCCCTTAGCCAAACTATGCCCACCTAACAAACGCGCCACTATTAATCCAATAGCAAAGAGAGCAAAGAAAATACCTGTACCCGTGGTGATACCCAAACGTTCACGGCCATAAATAGCCACATAAGTTGACAAGATACTATAGGCAAAAGCACACGAGAACATGACAATAAACAATGCCCATGCCTTAAGTAACAAGAAACGGTCTAAGGAAATAGCTTTCTTATCTTGTACCATCTCGCGTGGCTTGAGTTTGAGCGTGGCATCTACCGCCAAACCAATCAAGGCACAAACTAAAGCAATAACGAAAAGGACATTATAACTGTGGCACTGACTGAAAATAAGCAAGGCAATTGAAGGACTAATGGCTGTAGCGATATTATTACTAAGTCCAAAGTACCCTATTCCCTCTGCTCGTCGCGAGGACGGGAGCACATCAATCGCCACGGTGGTAAGGCTCACACCCGTTGCTCCAAAAGGTGCACCATGTAGCGTACGACAGATAGCAAACAATGCCAACGAGCCGGCAGCCATGTATAAACCAAAGAAAATAGCCGTCAAACCATAGCAGATGAGTAAGAGCAGCTTGCGTGGCAAAGAGTCAACGAGATAACCGCTAAAAGGCCTGATAAACAAAGCAGCAGCGGCATAACCGGATAAGACCAGTCCGATAACCTCCTTATTGGCACCATAAGTATCCGTCAGGTACAACGGCAATAAAGGAGTCAAAAGCCAAAAGGCGAAGTTCATCAAGAAATTTGAACTCCACACCTTCAAATATTCACTATTCCAAAGTTTCTCTTTCATTAAGTCTCGTTAAATAAATACGAACTGCATCACCGACCATCTCCACGCAAGGGCGCTTGTGGTAGTATTCTGTCGTTCTTTCAGAGGGTGTAGAGGAGTAGAGGTGTAGAGGTGTAGGGTTGGCTGCGCTTGTAAGACCCAAGAGGTCGGCACAGGTGATGGAACCATGTTCGGCTTTGAAGTCAGCAGCTAAACGTTGAACGAGTTCGTAATTGCGTTTCTTGCCCTCCGCATCACCGGGTGTGGAAGAACCGCTCTCCAGTCCTGCTAACAAAAACATTCCACACGCCGCTCCGCAAGTGAGGCGCATTCGACCTATACCTCCACCAAAAGAGGCGCTAAGACGCAAGGCTAAAGTCTTGTCCGTGATGCCATATAAATCGGCACACGCAGCAAAAACAGACTGTGAACAGTTAAAGCCTTGCTTGAACAGTTCTTGCGCCTTGGCGACGCGCGATTCTATTTCATTTGTTGTCATATTAGACGAGTTTTTTTATATTTTCTTCTTCGCTGCCGGGTAACATTGTTACCGGAGGTATCTCAATCATGGTATAGCAGCCAAACTGTTTCTTATTTGCCAAACGATATGCTGCTCGAGCACAAGAGACCATCACCTGCCCTGTCAAAGCAGGATTATTGATAGTCATCTTAAACTCCATTTGCTGATCTTTCGTCACGCCACTCACACCATCGCGCTCAATCAGAACACCATGCTGAACGGTATTCAAATCCTCTAACGATGCCACCTCTATCACTTGTGTATCGTCATTAACAAAGTACGGATCCGTCTTAATAGCTGTCTCTACATCGCTGAGAAGAGCACCTTTCTCGAGTATCACATATACTTCGCGCCGATGAATGCCCTTGCCAACTGGAATAGTCATAGACAAAGCATCTTTGACACCGGGTTTACTTTTGGCTACTACAGTATGCCCCATTGACCGACCGGGACCGAAATTAGTATAGGTAACTCCCTCCGGAGCCATAGCTTGCAGCAGACAACGGATAACACTATCCGAACCGGGATCCCACCCCGCAGAGAGGACACTAACCGCTGCGGTGGCAGTGGCGTTTAGTTGCTGACGAACCTCCGGAATAGAGGAGTGAATATCAAAACTATCCACCGTCGATATACCTACCTTCAAAAAAGTAGGAGCCACACGAGGCACTTCACGCGAAGGCACACAAAGCAGAACCACATCTGGATGAAGAGCAATCACCTGTTCGACCTCATCATGATGGAAGATACCCGCTAAGTTCATATCGGGTGCTTGCCCTATGGCTTGCTCGGCATAACGACCGATATTTCCGTATCCAAAAACAGCTACATTTATCATATACAAACTATATTTTTCAAAAAACGCTGCAAATTTACAATTTTTTTTGCAGATACGCAAATTTTTTTGTAACTTTGCACTCGAAAATGAAGATTGCCTTCACAACTATATTACCTAACGAGGGTTTTGAGGCCTTATATGGGCACGAAATGCTACCCGCGGGTGACTTATCGCCCGAGACGGATGTGCTGGTTGCGACTTTCGATAAACCGGTCACTCGCGACATGATTGAGGCGATGCCCAATCTGAAACTGATAGCCAATTTTGGTGTCGGGTTCAACAATATCGACCTCGTTGTTTGCCAAGAACGCGGAATAAGAGTGACTAACACCCCTAATCCAGTGATTGAACCCACCGCCGAACTGGCTTTCAGTCTAATGCACGCCGTGGCGCGCCGAACAGCAGAACTGGATCGCAAAGTGAGATTAGGTACCGCCGAACCGTTTGGGGTAATGAATAACTTAGGGCGAGCACTATTCGGAAAGACTTTGGGTATCATCGGCATGGGCAGGATAGGTCAAGCTTTAGCCCGAAGAGCCGTTGCCTCTGGAATGCGGATTATTTATCATAATAGGCATCCGTTAGCTCAAGAGGTCGAGGATAAATATAGCGCCACATACGTGGCTAAGGAGGATTTATTACGGATGGCGGATTTTGTATCCCTCAACCTACCCTATACGCCCGACACCAAGCATATAATTGGAGCCGAAGAATTGAAGTTAATGAAGCCTACGGCTTTCCTTATTAATACCGCGCGTGGCGCACACGTAGATGAGGCAGCGTTAGTGAAAGCCCTACAAACAGGCGAGATTGCCGGTGCAGCATTAGACGTTTATGAGTTTGAACCTAAGATAAGCGAAGAACTGAAGTTGTTAGACAATGTGGTACTTAGTCCGCATGTGGGAACAGGAACATGGGACGACCGAATCATCATGTGCCACAATGTGTGTGACAATATCATCGCATTCGAAAAAGGTGAAATAGAGAAAATGAATATCGTTTTATAAAAATACTACCATGAACATTACAGACAGATTCTTAAAGTACGTTAGTTTCTGCACCACCTCAGACGAAGAGACTAATTTAACCCCATCTACTCCCGGGCAAGTGGAGTTTGCTCAGTTCCTTAAAAAAGAACTTGAGACACTCGGATTACAGGAAGTGGAGTTGGACGAAAACGGCTATATCATGGCCACGTTACCTGCAAACACAGAGGGTAAG
Source organism: Paludibacteraceae bacterium (assembly GCA_024400115.1). Lineage (GTDB taxonomy): Bacteria > Bacteroidota > Bacteroidia > Bacteroidales > Paludibacteraceae > Colicola. The sequence continues at coordinate 73,902 of JAKSNF010000003.1, forward strand.
CCCGTTATCGGGTTCATTGCTCACATGGACACGGCTCCCGATGCCAGCGGCAAGAACATCCAACCTCGTATCGTTAAGAACTACGACGGACAAGACATCATTCTCAACGAGAAAGAGAATATCGTTCTGGAAACCGCTAAATACCCTGAGATATTGCGCTACAAGGGACAAGATATCATCGTTACCAACGGTAAGACGCTTCTCGGTGCCGACGATAAAGCCGGTATCGCCGAGATAGTAAGCGCTTGCGAGTACCTGATTGCTCACCCCGAGATTAAGCATGGTAAGATTCGTATTGGTTTCACACCGGACGAAGAGATAGGACAAGGTGCCGACCATTTCAACGTAGAGAAATTCGGTTGCGATTGGGCTTACACCATGGACGGCGGAGCCATTGGTGAACTTGAGTTCGAGAACTTCAACGCAGCGGCTTGTAAGATCAAGATTCACGGTATCAACGTTCACCCGGGATATGGTTATCATAAAATGATAAACTCGATGCGAATTGGTTACCAATTGGCCGTTATGCTCCCCCGTTGGGAAACACCGGAACACACACAAGAATACGAGGGGTTCTACCACCTTATCGGCATGAACGGAACGGTAGAAGAGACCGTGCTCAACTATATCATTCGTGATCACGATAGGGCTCGCTTTGAGTCACGCAAACGCGAAATGGAACACTTGGTAAGAAAAGTCAACCGCGAATATGGCGAAGGGACGGCAGAGATTGAACTGCGCGACCAATACTACAATATGCGCGAAAAAGTAGCACCGGTAATGCATATCATTGACCTCGTTAAAGCCAGCATGAAAGAGATTGGTATCGAACCCAAAGTACAGCCGATTCGTGGCGGTACAGACGGTGCGAGATTGAGTTTTGAAGGCCTCCCCTGCCCTAATATATTCGCCGGTGGAGAGAACTTCCACAGCCGCTTTGAATACTTGCCTATCCCCTCATTGGAGAAGGCTTCGGAACTAATCATTACCATTGTTAAGAACGCTTAAATTTATTATATATGGAAACACTAAAAACAACTCCTTTTACCGAGACTCATATTGCTCTCGGTGCTAAGATGGCAGAATTTGCCGGATTTAATATGCCTATTTGCTACCCCACAGGAATCACGACCGAGCATAAGATTGTTCGTGAAGGCGTGGGTGTGTTTGATGTCAGCCACATGGGCGAGTTCTGGGTTAAGGGCGAGAAAGCACTGGATTTCTTGCAATACATCACCACAAACGATGTATCTAAACTCGATGCAGGTAAGGCACAATACACTTGCTTCCCCAATGGTAAGGGCGGCATTGTGGATGACCTTATTATCTACAAGTACTCAACCACTAAGTATCTGCTCGTTGTCAACGCCGGTAATATAGACAAAGACTGGGCATGGGTGAATAAGCAGAACACGTTCGGCGTTAGCCTCGAGAACGCATCTGCCAAATATGGTCAATTAGCTGTTCAGGGTCCTAAAGCGGCAGAGATGCTCCAGAAACTGACGGACGCAGATCTGGCTGCTATTCCGTATTATAGTTTCCGCGAGTGGTCTTTTGCCGGTATTCAAGGCGTGATCTTGAGTAACACGGGGTATACCGGTGCAGGAGGATTCGAACTCTATTTCCCTGTAGAAGCCGCTAAACAAATCTGGGACGCCCTCTTTGAAGTAGGCAAGGAATATGGTTTAGCCCCCATTGGATTAGGTGCTCGCGACTCCTTACGCTTAGAGAAGTGGTATTGCCTTTATGGTCATGACATTGACGACACGACCTCTCCCTTAGAGGCAGGATTAGGCTGGATAACCAAACTGGATGCTAAAGACTTTATTGACAAAGAGTATCTAATCAAGCAGAAAGCCGAAGGTGTACAACGCAAACTGGTGCACATGATTTGCCAAGAACGTGCTATTCCGCGTAACGGATACGAGATCTGCGATGCAGAAGGCAACACTATTGGTAATGTTACCAGCGGTATTATGTGCCCTACAACGGGTCAAGGCATCGCCATGGGATACGTAAAAACGGCATTCGCCAAGAAGGAGAACACCGTTTATATCAAGATTCGCGAGAAACTCATTCCCACACAAATCGTTTAACTCTACATCGGGCAAGAACACTAATCTAACGTTCTTCGAACGTACCGTCAGTGTAGAAAATAAGGATTTTATCCACTAACTTAACCGGAGTAGGTTGTATAGAGGACGGAGCAGGAGACTGCTCCGTTTTTTGTGTATCCGTTGCAGCCGTCATTTGAGGCGTATCTTCCGGACGCATATCAAAGAGCGATTGCTCTACAATAGCTCCATTTTGACGATACATTGGTCCTACACCTAATATCAACCAGTCTGACGATAGGGCACGGAAACGATTAAGGACGCGCTGAAGCACATCTAAACTGGGATTATTACGCCCCGAAAGGATATTCGATATCGTTCCGGCTTGAATACCGACTTCTTGTGCAAACTGCTTGGCTGTCATCTTCTCCGATTCGATGACCTGTTCTAATCGTTGACGCTCATTCATGCTATTTACTATTTGACAATTTACTATTTACGATTTTCTATATCAAATTCGGGTGCAAAGATACGAAAACTTTTTCACATATGCAAATATTTTCAAAAGAAAATTTATTTTCATTTGTTATGACAAGTATTCGGACGTACAATCAGAGCAAGATCCGCAAACAGCCAACAGACACAATATCTTCTCTTAGATATAACTCAATTATAAAGATTTAGTAAACCACATAAGTATCTCATTTTAAGTACTTTATATTATATAATATATAATACACGTAGCATTTGCGACGTAATCTGTTAATACGTTGCTATATTCCATATTTAACACTTTAAGTATTTTTGTTATCTACTGATATATAGTTAGTTATAATATAATATATAGACAAACGTTTCCTTTGTGTTGGGTACATATAGGGGAATAGGGGTACTTACTCCTGTTTATCTGGCCGGGGGTGTTCTCTATGTTCACAGAAGAAAAATCAGTCGTCTTAATGATAAAGATTGCTGAATATAGGTGGTGTAACGATTGTGAAATTCACAAAAAACTGCGAACTTTTCAGTTCACAGTTCTATGGTTTCTTCCCTACTCTTTGAGATATGAAGAAAAGTTTTATTGGGGTCGTTTATGTTTCCAGCGATTGTGAGACCACAACCATAGATGAGGTTGGGCGAAAATGTTCTCTTCAAGGAGAATTGCATATTTCTGTACAATTCCCCACTCGCTTTCAAATATTGGATTCTCAGCGATTGGACGAATATCGACATCGTAGTACCCTCTTTTGGGCGAAGTAATGTAAAAATAGAAGACCGGATAGTCAAATTTACGAGCTAAAGTATCACTTCCGCTAAGGAAAGCCGTATCTTGGTGCAAGAACGTTGTCCAGAAATGCGAATTAACCGGAGATGGCTTCTGATCGCTTAACATGCCATAGGTTGTAGGCACTTTCTGAGCACGTTGTTTGATCATCGCCCGCAGAATCTGCTTCATTTCTGCCATTGCCGTACCCCGTTGCTCACGGATATCAAGCATTAAGGCATCCATCGTTTTATTCTTAAGTTGGCGATATACGCATATCTCACGTACCGAAGGGTCAGAATAACGTTTAGCAATATCCGAAACCCATTCCCAATTGCCCATATGTCCTAACATTACAATTGCGCCACCCTTCTCCAAAGCGGCTTTCTCTAACGCTTCGATATTATGATAAACCACGCGCTCACGCATCTCTTCATCGGAGATAGTATAGCCATAAATAATCTCTACAATAGTATCAGCAAGATGGTGGTAAAAAGCTTTAGATAAGGCTTTTATCTCTGCTTGAGACTTATCAGGAAAAGCATTGGTTAGGTTCTTTGTAACCACATCCCGACGATACCGAAGCAAATAATATGCCAACGGGAAGATTAGTCCATCCGCAAAAGCGTAATGAACCGGCAGTGGTAAGCGGGATAATATCTTGATAAAGCTACGCATTATTATGGTTAGAGGTTAGTGGTTAAAGGATTATTAATAGCCAATATATTACCGGCGTGGCTAATAAAAGGCTATCAAAGCGGTCTAAGGCACCTCCATGACCAGGTAGAAAATTGCCGGAATCCTTTACTCCAATTGAGCGTTTGAGCGCACTCTCCGCTAAGTCTCCAAAAGTTCCGGCTACTGCTATGGCAAAGCACATAACAAGGGCTTTCCATAAACATGGCATCCAACCGACCTTATAAAACACATAACCGGCAAGGAGAGCAAAAATAAAACCACCAAAGAGCCCTTCCCAACTCTTATTTGGCGAGATACGAGGAGTCATCTTATGATTGCCCTTCGGCAGTTTAGCCGTGGAACAGCCAACGATATAGGCTCCTGTATCGTTAATCCAAATAGTAATAAAGAGGGCTAATAAGAGATATTTGCTATTATCTAATATCCCGTTCATCAAGGTGAACGGCGATGCCACCATTATTTGGCTTATCAGTATATGTGCCCAAGCAGAAGGCGTAGCCTCTATCCCTTGCTTTATAGGTAGCAAGAGAGCTATCATCAGCAATAATGAATAGCCGGCAGCCATATAACCAATACCTCTCATGGGTAACGATTGATAGAAATGGAGCACCCATACACTCGCAAAAAGGATTCCGCCAAGAACCATACTCAAGATGGAAACCATCTTGGAAGAGGTTACCAAGTGGTGATATTCATAAATAGAATAGATGGTAACAAACAAAAACAAGACCCCAAAGAAAATCGGGTCAACAAGGATGGAAGCCACCACTAAACCAACGTAAAGTGCCCCAAAAAGGGTTCTTTTGATTAAATTATTCATTTTCTTAACGAATTTGTTTGCAAAATTACAAAAAAAATCTTATCTTTGCAAATAATTTTTCAAAATTATGCAAAATTCTACGATTGAAATGAGTTTGCTCGACCCTGAAGAGCGCAAAATGGTGGAATCGGTTTGGAAAATCATTCCGGAACAAGACCGTCTTGCCATAAGTGAAGACGATGTTCTTTTTGTTCTTGATGTCATGGATGAATACCTACTCTCCGTGGGGTTGGCGCATGAAGATGAGGCATCCGGCGAGATTATCTACGAAGATGGCGAAGTGGACGAAACGGAACAATTGGACTTTGTTCTTCAAGCTGCCCAAGAAGATCATCGCCACCTTACCGGTTCCCAAGTACAAATCATTCAAGATGCAGAGATGCAATATGGCATTGAGCAAGGCTGGTACGAAGAAGAATGAAAGTTTCTGTTATCATATTAAACTGGAACGGGGCCGAGATGCTGAGAAGGTATCTACCTTCGGTAAACCGCTCCCTTCGTTCGCTGCAAGACCGCTTCGCCGCAAGACCGGCTTCGCCTGAAGGATTTTGTGAGCTTATCGTGGCAGATAACGGTTCTACCGACGAAAGCCAAGCCGTTGTAAGTGAGTTCCAGGACGTTCGCTGGGTAGCTTTTGACCAAAACTACGGCTTTGCAGGAGGATATAACCGCATTATCAACCAAGTGGATAGTGAATACGTAGTACTTCTCAACTCCGATGTTGAGGTTACAGAGCATTGGCTTGAGCCCTTGATAACTTATTTAGACGAACACCCCGATGTAGCTGCCGTTCAACCAAAGATACTCAGTTGGCTGAGCAAGGAGAAGGGAGATCAGCCTGTTTTGTTCGAATATGCGGGTGCTTGTGGCGGATATATGGATCAATTAGGCTATCCTTATTGCCGTGGCCGTTTATTTTCCACCGTCGAGGCCGATGCCGGACAATACAATACAAATACAGATATCTTCTGGGCCTCGGGCGCGTGCCTGTGCGTGCGCACGAATATATATAAGGAATTAGGCGGATTAGATGCCGGTTTCTTTGCGCATCAAGAAGAGATTGATTTATGCTGGCGCATGAATAGCCGCGGTTATAAACTGGCTTGCGTGCCATCTTCCGTGGTCTATCATTTAGGCGGAGGAGCATTGAACTACGAGCATCCTCGTAAGACGTTCTTGAACTTCCGCAATAACCTTCTTATGCTCTATAAGAACCTGCCTTGCTGTCGGTTACTACCTACTCTTCTTATCCGTTTCCCGATGGATTATGCGGCAGCGTTCCATTTCTTAGTCACCGGTAAGGGTGCTAATGCGTGGGCGGTTGTTAAGGCTCGTATCGATTTTCTAAAGAAGATACGTCTCTATCGCCCCATAAGGCAAGAGAATATCCGTTTGGCTACCGTAAAGCAGATTCCTACTATTTGCAAAAAAAGTCTTATTATAGGTTACTACTTGTTGGGGCAACACCATTTTAAGGACTTCCATACCGCTCATGAATAGATTGTTATCCCTTCTGCTCTTGCTCGTCAGCACCCTATCTACTTTTGCCGTAGATGGTTTTTGGAATCGTTACTCCTCACGCCGATTACCTGTTGATTCGGTCATTGTTGATTCTGCGCTTCTTCAGTATCGTGCCAAAGAACAGGCTCGTGACCTAAAGAAAGTGAGATTGCTCTATAACGTTGATTTTACTACTTACTTTGACAATCGCGAGTATAAGGGTCCGTACCAAACACCGCAAACCATCTTCTCCTTCCGCCTATCCCCCACCATCGGTTTGGGTGTGCGCGACCCGTTAGGAGGTAGGCATCATCTTATTGCCGGTGTACATTACACACAACCCTTAGGCGCCCATTGGAAAGATGCCAAAGCCGATCCTATTGCCTACTATCGATACCAATACAAGGGGGTTGACCTTAACATGGGAGCTATTCCCTACACCCATCGCTATGCTGCCTTGCCCGATTGGTTGATGTACGATTCCATCGCCTATAGCCACCCCAATATATTAGGCGCACTCTTGGCATACCACGACCAACGTGGCTATGTCGAGTTCATGTGCGATTGGCGCGGAGCTCAGTCGCCCACCCGAAGGGAGATGTTTCGCCTCATTATTGACGGACAATATCAATATAAATGGTTCAATATTGGAGCTATTGGTCAGGTAAACCATAAAGCTAATTTCAAAGATACCACGATACATCCTCACGAAGGCGTTTGTGATGACATATTAGTAGAGCCTTATATTGGCTTTAACGTCAGTTCATACACCCCTTTGGATTCGTTATCACTTCGCGCCGGATATATAGTAGGCATACAACGTTGGCGCCAACAAGATCGCTATACTATTCCACAAGGCTTATATGTGGAACTGTATGCTAATTGGTGGTTTATTGGTCTCAAAAACACCCTCTATTCCGGAATGAACTTAATGCCCTATTATTCCGAATTTGGAGCGGATTTAAATCAAGGAGATCCTTTCTATCAAGCAAGTTTCTATAATCGAACGGATATCTTCTTATATCTCTACCGCAGTTCGTTCGTGAATTTCTATTTCTCTTGGAACATGCACTATGACGGTCATTCGCTTGCGCATCAGCAACAACTCATCGTGCGTTTTAACTTAGACGGATTAAAAAACGAACAACCTTTGCGAGGGTTGTTCGATAAATAGGCGATAAATAGGCACTCGGTTCAAATCAGAAGCCAAAACTAAAGCCGACGGCTGCCGTCACGTTCTTGCCTTGATAGAAAAACGGACTAAATTTATCTGCATAATATTGTGCTGTATGCCCTTCTCCCGCATCTTCACAAGGAATCGTTTGCGTGAGGTTGTCGTATCCGCGAGCGTTATTGTAACTCACATTAGCGGTTAGATACATATTCGGGTGCACCTCATAAACGAGATTTAATGCCACTACCTCATTACGATAAATAGCTTTGTCAAAGGGTTTCTGCGAAATAACGGAGCCAATGCCCGACTCGGGCTCAATCTTTCCGCCCGATGCACTACGCGCTACACGAAGATAAGGATAGCTATTGTACTTCGTATCGTTGGTATAACTCAGTTTGAGCGACATACCCCGAATAGGACGATAAGACAATTCCGCAAAGATAGACTGTGCGTTATCGCCCATATAATTCCCTATACCATAACTATTGGACGTATAATCGAGCACATCAATCGAATGTGTATAACAAGCAATGTTCGTGCGACTGAACTCACCTTTCAAACTCAAACCTTTAATCGGCCACCCACCCCAATCAAAGCCAACTACGTACGAAAAGGGATTGCGCTCCTTATTGCTCTTCTTCAAGCGTGAAGCACTAAACTCATCCACATAGAAAGAGCCATATAGTTTAAGGTGATCCACAGGCCGAACCGTAATCGTTCCAAACACTTGTGAGTTCTGATTCTGGGTTGCAACGCCTTTCGTTAATAAATGGTCTAACGACTTATAGAAAGCAATGGGGATAAAATAGGCTGCTTGCACATTATCCTCCGCATAAACAATGGAGTTACCAATGGAGAACTGAACATATTTAACCGGAATAAAGGTAAACATATTCGCCGCCATAAACTTATTATGCGGACGATATTCCTTATGTTGCGTGCCATCGGTCTGATTCTCTAAGTAATAACGCGTCGAATCAAGCACATTGCTCACGAGCCATGCATGGAAATAGTCGAACTGAAACCACTTGCAAGGCGTAAGCTGAATAGCTACTTGCGGTACAGCAGGGGCACGGTTATTGATGATATTGGAACTATGATAAGCATCCCCCCAACGCAACTCCTCGCGTTTGACGCTGAGACTTCCAAACCAAGCATAAAGCGATATGCCACCCTTCGAGTCGGAGAAATCGCCGCCATAATTAGCCTCTTTATACTGCGTTCCGGGCATAAGATTAAGTGCTTCTGTATAGTTTACACTCTTATTGAGCATAGCCCCATAACGCCTATCATTCTCCGACGGATAATAGGTCTTATTCAACCACGAACCGTTATAACTCTGATCCCTCAGCGAACCCCAGATACTGACATGATGAGCAATATCCATCTTCAAATCTACACCATACCAACGTTTATAGATTGCTCCCTTTTTACCTCCATAAATCTGCATTCCTAAGATGGGCTCAAGCGACATCTTGAACTGCTTATTCTTCGTTAAATACGAGAACTGCACATTCGCCAACGAGAGGTCAAACGTCTGATGATCGGTATATTGCACATACCTATGTTTACAGGGAATGGTGTCGCGCTCTAATGCGAAGACGTCTAAATAGAAACTCAAGTCTTCCTTCTGACGTTTATTCATCAGCGAATCACGACCTTGTGCCTCCACAAGCATAGCCGCCACTTGGCTGCGAGAGTAAGGTCTCACTGCCGTTTGGTGGACAATAATGCCATCTGTCAACAGTTCGTCAAGATAATCATATACCTGCGTATAAGTTAGCGGCACAGGAATATCCTGCGCCACTACAGATGTGCTTACAACAGCACTGAAAAACAATATTGCTAACTTACTTCTTAGCCGCATAGCGGTCGTTCAAAGATTGAATGATAGCGTCCGTAATATCGTATCCGTCAGAGGCAGAGAGGATATTGTCACTACCTTGATTGCTGAGGATAAGATGGAAACGACCATCCTTATTGAAGTTTGCGATGCAAGCATTCAGCGAGTCTGCCAAACGGATATTCAACTCTTGGTTCTCACGCATAATGTCTTCGGTGAGTTGAGCTTCCAAGGCCTGCAATTCTTCTTGTTTCTTTTGCAGACGATTAGCCTCGCTCTCTGCGCGCTCACGACTAAGGAAAGCGTTATTCTCCAACTTACGCTGGAAATCAGCATACTCGTTTTGGAAGGTGCGAGCCTTCGTGTTCAGTTTAAGACGTGCATCTTCCTGTTTCTTCATTAGTTGCTCACCAATTTCTTGTGCTAAAGTGTAGTTAACTAATACGGAATCTAAGTTAACATAAGCAATCGGCAGATTACCCTCTTCAACCTCTGCAACAGGTGCTTGAGAAGACTTGCAGCAAGGAGATCCTACAAAATGAAGAATGAATAACGCAATAATTCCACATGCCAGTGCGGCATCAACAATAATTTGAGTCTTTTTCATAACTATAATTTTTTAATGTCTATTTTATTCTTGTTTTTGATGCGCTCTTTAGCATCCTGTGTACGAATACAACTGATGCCGCGCTTACGCATAGCTTCACTGCCACCAATGTCCGTACTGCTAAAGCGTCCGTCTTTTTTCAAAATGATACGGATACATAGCCCGATTATGGCCAATCCGACCAGCCCTATGACTATCCATAATTGGTTCATACTATATTTTGGCTGCAAAATTACAAAAAAAAATTTAATTACGCAAATATATTTGCACAATTGAAAAAATAATTGTATCTTTGCACGATTTTTTACTAAATAAGTCGTTTAATCCTTATAAATATAGTATGTTTATGTCTAACAATTCGAATTCACAGCCCGGCACTCTTTATAATGCATTAACCGCCGGAAGTAAAATTATTGGTACTATTATTGCTGACTCCGATATCCGTATTGACGGTACTGTAGAAGGCGAACTCAACTGCTCTGGAAAGGTCGTTATTGGTGAGCAAGGTAAACTGAAAGGCACTATCAGCTGCCAAAATGCCGAGATTTTAGGTAATCTCGATGGTAAGATTGACGTTAAGAACACCCTCGCCTTGCGCGCCAGCGGTGTCATTAAAGGTGAAGTCAACACTCAGATTCTCATTGTTGAGCCTAATGCACAGTTCAACGGCTCTTGCTCTATGAAAAAGACCGAGGAACAACCTACTAACAAAAAGTAACTAATAACCAACCACTATCCACCATTCACCATGAAGATTAAACCATTCCGTGGTATTCGTCCGCCGAAAGACTTGGCTAAACAGGTCAGTTCGCGTCCTTACGATGTTTTAGAATCAGAAGAGGCACGCGTAGAAGCAGAGGGTAACCCCATGTCACTTTATCATATCATCAAACCCGAAATCAATTTTGAACCCGGTACTTCGGAGTTTGACCCTAAAGTCTATCCTGCTGCCTTAGAGCAGTTTAAACTCTTCCGTCAGAACGGCTGGTTGCAGCAAGACGGCAAGGAGAACTATTATATCTATGCCCAAACGATGGAAGGTCGTACGCAGTACGGTCTGGTCGTTGCCGCTTGGGTAGAAGACTACATGGAGCAACGCATCAAAAAGCATGAACTCACCCGTAAAGACAAAGAGGAAGACAGGATGAAGCACGTTCGCGTGAATAATGCCAATATCGAACCCGTCTTCTTTGCCTACCCCCATCGCGATGACTTGGACGCTATCATTGCCTCCGTTACTGCCAAAACACCGGAATACGATTTCGTTTCCGATTTAGACGGCTTCGGACACTCGTTCTGGGTTATTGACGACGAGAACACCATTGCTCGTATCACGGAAATCTTTAGTCAGATTCCCGCTATGTATATCGCTGACGGTCACCACCGTTCGGCTGCTGCTGCCCTCGTAGGCAACGAGAAGAAACTGCAAAACCCCAACCACCGCGGAGACGAGGAGTATAACTTCTTCTTAGCCGTTTGCTTCCCCGATAACCAACTGCGCGTGATGGACTATAACCGCGTTATCAAAGACCTCAACGGACTCAGCGAAGAGCAGTTCTTAGCAGCCCTTAGTGAGGATTTTGATGTCGAGTGCAAGGGTGCTGACACCTATCAGCCACAAGCCTTGCATAATTTCAGCCTCTATTTAGACGGACAATGGTATAGCCTAACCGCTAAAGAAGGACGCTACGATAATAGCGACCCGATTGGCGTGCTTGATGTATCCGTTTCGAGCCGTCTTATCTTGGATAAGATATTAGGCATCAAAGACTTACGTAGCGACAAACGTATCGACTTCGTAGGCGGTATTCGTGGTCTTGGCGAACTCAAACGTCGCGTTGATAGTGGCGAGATGAAAGTGGCATTAGCCCTCTACCCTGTCACCATGAAGCAGATTATTGACATTGCCGATTCGGGCAATATCATGCCGCCTAAAGCCACTTGGTTTGAACCTAAACTGCGTTCCGGCCTCATCATTCATGAATTGGTATAAGACTTGTATAGGGATATTGTTCTTAGCGGTCGGACTAACCGGCTGCTCGATAACTACACGTGTCAAGAAAGCCGATAAGAAGTTTGCTATCGGCGAGTATTACGATGCGGCTGACCGATATAAACAGGTCTATAGTCGCATCTCTACCAAAACGCAAAAACCGCTCAAAGCACACGTCGCTTTTAATCAAGGTGAGTGTTATCGTATTCTCAATAATACGCGTGCAAGCAGTTGTTACCAGAACGCTATTCGTTATAAGTACCAAGATTCCATTGTCTATCTCCGTTTAGCGCAAGTCTTGCAGTATCAAACTAAGTACAAAGAGGCGGATAAGAACTACCTCATCTACCTTGAGGCACACCCTACTGACTACGTAGCCCAAGCCGGTCATTACGCTTGTAATCAAGTCAGCGAGTGGAAGAAGGAAACGAGTCGCTACAAGATTTCGCTTGCGAAGGAATTAAACGCAAAGCGTTCCTCTTCCTTCGCGCCCGCGCTTATAGGAAATAATACTGATGCACTGATGTTTACCAGCAATCGGCAGGAGGCTTCGTCGGACAAGAAAATGAAGTTGCAACGCCCAAGTCCCGTGACCGGTGCACAGAACTTCCAACTCTACTCCACCCGCAAGAACGCTGCCGGCAAATGGGAAGAGATAGGTCTGGCTGAGGGTTTGTATAGTAAGAGCGAAAGTGAGAATGAGAGCGGAAGTGAGGGTGATTCGACTTCAACCAAACAAGTCGGCAAACCTGAATTAGGCGTTTGCTGCTTTACCGAGGACGGGAAGACGATGTATTTCACCTACTCTTGTCCCGTCAATGGGCAAGATCTTGGCGCTAAGATTTACATCTCCTCGCGTGCCAGTGGTGAATGGGGCGAACCGCAAGAGCTCATTCTATTCAAAGATAGTTCCATTACCGTGGGTCATCCGTCTATCTGCCCGACTGAAGACACTTTGTATTTCGTTTCTGATGCCCCCGGAGGATACGGTGGCAAGGATATCTACATGGCAATCAAGGAAGGTAACGATTGGAGCGACATCCGCAATCTCGGACCTACTATCAACACGACAGACGATGAACTCTACCCTTGTATCCACCCCAACGGAACGCTTTATTTTGCCTCCAAAGGTCACCCCGGATATGGTGGTTTAGACATCTTCAAAGCGGAGCGAGATACCCTCAATAAACCTACCGAAACCGAACCCATTCGCTGGACGCTCTTCAATATGGGTCAACCCTTCAATTCAAGCGGAGACGACTTCGGTATCACCTTTGAGGGCGAGAGTCAAAACGGCTTCTTCTCCTCTAATCGTGGACAGAAGAAGGGATATGATCAGATTTATCGTTTTGACCTACCGCAAATGGAGTTCTTTGTTACCGGAAATGTGGTGGATAACAATGGTGAACCTATCTCTGACGCCGCTTTACGCTTGGTAGGAGATGATGGGACGAATAGCAAACTGCAAGTACGTCGTGATGGTTCGTATAAACTTAAACTCAACCGCGATGTGAATTATCTCATGCTCGGTTATGCGCGAGGCTACCTCAACCAAAAGGAGCAGTTCTCCACCTTTGATCTCACGGATAGCAAGACCTACGAACAAGACTTTGTCTTGAATCCTATTTCGAGACCCATCACGATGGATAATATCTTCTTTGAGTTCGGCAAATGGGATCTCACGCCCGCCTCGGAGAGCGGATTGCAACAACTCGTTAAACTGCTGCAAGACAACCCCAATATAACGATTGAACTCAGTGCGCACACGGATATGGTTGGTGACTCGCTCAGCAATATCGAACTCAGTCAAAAGCGTGCACAGTCGGTAGTGACCTACCTCACGAAGCAAGGCATTGATAAGGAGCGTTTGACGCCTGTGGGTTATGGTAAGAACAAACCTTTCGTTGCCGATAAAGCGACCCACACCAAGTATGCTTTCATACCGGTAGAGCAAGAACTCACAGAGGCATTCATTATGGCTTTGCCTAAAGACAAACAAGAGATTTGCAATTCTCTCAACCGTCGCACCGAATTCAAGGTCCTCAAGACCACGTATAAACTCTACTAACTCTAAACTCTTAAACTAGTCGGCTACTCTAAACTCTAAACTCTCCACTCTCAACTAACATGAAGCAATATCTCGATTTATGCCGCCGTGTCCTCGAAGAGGGCGTTCGCAAGGAAGACCGTACCGGAACGGGCACTCTATCCGTCTTCGGTCATCAGATGCGTTTTAATTTGGAAGAAGGTTTCCCCCTTCTCACAACCAAGAAACTGCACCTCAAGTCCATCATATACGAACTCCTGTGGTTCTTGCAAGGCGATACCAACGTTAAGTACCTCCAAGACCATGGCGTACGTATTTGGAACGAGTGGGCGGACGAGAACGGCGATTTAGGTCCTGTTTACGGGCATCAATGGCGCTCGTGGCCCGATTATAAGGGTGGTACCATTGACCAGATAAAGAACGTTTTAGAGCAGATAAAGAACACTCCCGACTCGCGTCGATTGATGGTAAGTGCTTGGAACGTAGCAGAGGTGGATCAGATGGCGTTACCGCCGTGTCATTGCCTCTTTCAGTTCTATGTAGCAGACGGCAGATTATCCTTGCAACTCTACCAACGTTCAGCGGACATTTTCTTAGGCGTGCCCTTTAATATCGCCAGTTATGCCCTACTCCTTCAGATGATGGCACAGGTGACGGGCTTAAAGGCAGGTGATTTCGTACACACGTTTGGCGATGCACATATCTACCTCAATCACTTGGAGCAAGTGCAATTGCAACTCACTCGTGACCCGCGTCCGCTACCTACCATGAAGATCAATCCGGAGGTCAAAGACCTCTTTGGATTCCAATATGAAGACTTTGAGTTATTGAATTATGATCCTCACCCGCACATCGCAGGTGTAGTGAGCGTCTAAAGCTATAGAGATATGATCAGTATCATTGTTGCAATATCAGAAGAGAATGCCATTGGCAAGCAAGGCGGTTTGCTTTGTCATTTGCCCAATGACCTCAAGCATTTCAAGACCGTGACGAGCGGCAGTACCGTCATTATGGGTGAACGCACGTTCCTCAGTCTGCCTATCAATAAGACGACGGGCACGCACGCCCTACCCAATCGCCGCAATATCGTCATCACAGATAATAAGGAGCACACCTTTGATGGTGCCGAAATGGCATACTCCATCGAGGATGCCATTAAACTGGCACAAGAAAACTCTCAACTTTCAACTCTCAACTCTAAACTGCTCTACACTCTAAACTCTAAACTCTCCACTACGAAGGCTTCCGAGGCCTTCGTCATCGGCGGTGGCATGGTCTATCGTCAGTTTATGCCGTTAGCGGATAAGTTGTACATCACGCACATCCATCATTCGTGGAAAGATGCGGATACTTTCTTCCCTGAGATAAAGGAGAGTGAGTGGCAACTTATCAGTACCGAGCGTCAAGAAGCGGACGAAAACAACCCCTATCCGCATACTTTTGCCGTCTATACAAGGCGAAAATAAGATTTTTAGTAAGATTTTTGCAAAAATATTTGCATATATCAAAAAAAAGCAGTACCTTTGCACCCGCTTTTGAGATAAGGTGTGAATCAATAAGCACTAATCAATAAGCAATTGGCGCGTTATACCGCGCAATATGGTGGTCTTAGCTCAGTTGGTAGAGCATCGGATTGTGGTTCCGAGTGTCGTGGGTTCGAGCCCCACATTCCACCCCATTAAGCGACCTTCTCGGTCGCTTTTGTTTTTTAGGATGGGCTTCGTACCTTTGGTACTATCGTCTGAGATTGCATAAGTCCTCCGTGAACAAGTTCCCAAGTCCTTATTCTCTCTCATCCGTCTCTATCTTTAGAGATAGCCCATCCTAATAAACAAAGACCAGTCGCCGGTATTGGAATGTGCGGGCTCTTCGTTCAGGTTCTCCTTCGCAATGCTCAGTCGATCTGCTCACTCCGTTCGCCGTGCGAGCCCCACATATGTATTCACTTGGTCGATCTGCGCCTTCGGCTTGTGCAAGCCCTTTTGCCTTCTGCCTCGTCGGGGTGTCTTGTCGCCCCTTGCCGGCGGGCGCTCCCTCCCGCCTATAGGTACGGTCTTTTCTTTCGTCCGCGCCGACTGCACTTCCTCGAAAACCGACGCCCCATGCGTCGCCCCTAACCCCACCGTCCCAGCGGCGGGGACACTACTGTTTTTACGGAAGTCAGTCTGTGCTCCTATAGCGCCCTACGGTCGCTGACCGTACATATTTCATCATTCCATCATTCAGCGCAGCGATTCAATCCATCATTTTTCCGCCTCTCTGCCGTGTGTCATCCGTCTTTCTGTAACGGAACCTGATAGGAAGCTGATAGGAATCTCATAGGAAGCTCCATTGCACTTGCAAGAGGGAATGCAGAGACATCACCGTAGGATGACCGAACGATTTTAGCACCTAAAAATAAACATCGCACCCCCGAAAGGCTGCGATGATATTGTTTTACATCTCGTGAGTGATGACCTCATTAAGTCCAGAGGCGGGGCTATTACTTAACTAATTCTTTTTGTAGAGCATCATATACATAGCCAATACTTTGATAATAGTATCCGGTATCTGTATTTTGAAGATTACGGAAAGTAACGGAATTATATACCTTACTCAATGCTTGCTCCATAGAGTAATGCTGTTCTTCAATTAGAATCTGTGCCAACGCAATGGTCACATCCTCTTTCATACATTGTATTTGTCCTTCTGTTAACATAAGGTTTGCCTTTTGCCAAATCCGGTTGGCTCACTAAAACATCTGATCCATGGTATAACTTCATACTAATGTTCCTCCATGATTTGAACAAACCATTATTAAATCTTCTACATTTTCCTCAAAGGATAATGTGTGTAAGATATTATAGTGCTGAAAAAAATACTCCAATCCATGATGGTCCCTAATGTAGTTATATGCCACATCTTGAGACAGATTGAAATGAGTAGCAAACTCTGCTACGAGTGCTACAAGAAATCCTAATATATTCTTATCTAACCTCGACATTTATTCTTTATATGTATGTCTTTGCAACACTTTCGGCTGCAAAGGTACACTTTTTTTCCAACATATGCAAATATAAAAACCAAAAAATGACTTTTTTTTCAGTTTTTAGTGCAGAAATCAAAAATAGAGTAAAAAGAGGACGACAAAATGTTTTGGAAAAGTTTTGGAATCTATTTGGAAAAATGGTATATGTACCTTTTTAGCCTTCAATAACGTCGGTCAATCGTCGGTCAATCGACGGTCGAACGGCAATCAAGCGGCAGTCAAACGACAATCAAACGACAATCACAAGGGCTTTTATAGACCTTTTGCTATCCTGTTGCGGTACTATCCGGCACAAAAAACCGCTCCGAGTGCTGCTCGAAGCGGTCGTGTCTATTGTCCTATATAAGATGTTTAGTCTATATAAATGTGATCTACATCACCTCCTTTTCCTATCGGAGTATAAGATCCTGCCATCATTTGACCAAAGGTCATTTCTTGCGCCTGCGTTGCAGGGGTTTAATATTGCTTTTTCATATTAGTCGTTAGTTTTTAGTCATTAGTTTTAGGCGAGTAAAACCCTACTCCTCTACCCCTCTACTCCTCTACTCCCATAATCGTATACATTTTGTTATCTCTTACAATGCGGAATTGGCCGTTCTCTATCACTTTCATTGCTGATTTGTGATTTGTGATTGCTGATTGTCCAAGCCCTGTCGGGGTGCTGTTGGGTTTGGGCATCGTCATACGGGGAGCACCATGAGGAGCAGGTGCCTGTTTCGGGGCTTTACCTGCAATCACATAAGCGCGGTGGTCAGCCATCGTAACCCAACCCGTCACCTTGCAGAGTTGGTTCTGATAAACAACATAGTTGCCAACTAACTCGTTGTCTCCATGTTCGTCACAAGTAATCTCCGCAAAGTTACCTTGTATCGGGTGTTCTGCGGTAGCCGTTACAGGACTTGGGGCAATCTCGCTACCATATTTCACTTTGAGTTCGGTAGCGGTATAGCGGATGATATAGCCATAACCGGCTTGGGGTTCGGTGATTTGTTCGAGGATGAACTCGGTTGAGGTCTCGCTCACCACATTCCAGAAGGTAGCACCGTCGATGGCGGTGATATTGCGCTCCATGCAGATCGTGTTCCAGTCGTTGGCTGTCACACCGGTTCGGAGGGTTACCCACTCGTCAATGGGTGCCACGGGGACACCGAAGGTAGTTGTTACATCGCCGTTAGCGAGGTCGTAAGTTTTACCGTTAATCACAGGATTGTGGTCGATAAAGGTTACTTCGGGATTAGAGGCAAGCATATACCAGTCGGTAGTCTCATTTTGCACGAATTTGACGGCAGTGACTTCATCCTCTAATAATTGGACTTGTGCCACAGCGCTTAGTGTCATCAGGCACGCTAATGATAAAATCAAAGATTTTTTCATATGTTTAATGTATGATGTATGCTTATTGTGCTTATTCTTGTTTCCCGTATGTTACTTTGTCGGGGTTGACGAGTTTGAGGGTCTTGTCGCCCTTGGTAATCGTCACCGTATGTCCCGTAGTGCCTTCGGGGTCAGTGGGGAGAGCAGCGGCAGCCTCGGCAAGACCGGCGGCTTTACCTTCCTCGATACCTTCGGCTTTGCCGTCTTGGAAGAGTTGAATCATAGAAAGAATTTGGTTCTTTATGTTATCAACTTTTTCCTTGGTATCTGTACCTGCTGCCTTAATGTCAACAATAGCACCATTTATCCAATTGTTCATTTCGGTATTTTGAATACCCTGTCCGGCAGTTTGTATCTCTGCGATAGCATCGGCTTTGTACTTGGCAAGATCAATATCAGCCAACGCCTGTGTCTTGATAGAGTTAACACCCGCTTCGGTTGTGGCGTTGTTGATATTCGTTATAGCAGTAGTAGCGATAGCAAGGATAGCCTCATCGGTAACACCATCGATGGCTGCGTTTATCTCTGCAATAGCAGCGGTCTTGATATTAGGAAGAGGATTATATTCTACAAATGTTCCAAAGCATTTCCATTGGTCAGCGTTTTGATAGAGTGCCAACGAACCGGCAGGCACATGCAGGGTGGCAGTGCCAATAGAGGCATCCAAGAAGAGATAAGATCCTATAGTCGGTAATGTTGTTGTCCAAGCCACATAAAAATCGGTCAGACCAGAGCAATTTATAAACGCACCATAGCCAATCTCAGTTACATTTGCGGGGATAGTGATGGAGGTTAACGATTCACACTTCTGGAAAGCTTGATCTCCAATCGTTGTTAAACCTTCTGGAAGTGTTACAGAGGCCAATGAACAAGATACAAAAGAGTTTCTTCCAATCGAAGTAAGACCTTCCGGAAGGGTAATGGAGGTCAATGCGGTACACTCATAAAAAGCCCATCCCGTTCCTTCGTCTCCATACATTGTCACTAACTCGCCTGCAAAAGTAATCGTGCCGGCGTGGGTTGATTCGTCATAGTTGTACGTATAATTCAGCACTTGACCATTGGCATCGAGGAAACAATTGGGGTTGAAGAAACCAAACCCCATCTTCTTAAGTTCAGATGGGTCATCCATATATGCGAACTCAGGATACTGAGCCTTGAACGCTTCCCACTTGGCACCGTCTCCCGTCTCATAATCGTATATCAATTCATAGATGTCACCAGAATATAACTTCTTAGTTGAAGTAAAAGTAATGACAGAGTTTGCTGCCCACAGTCCGACGCTCAGCGTCAGGGCGGCGAATAAAATAGTTAGTTTTTTCATTATGTTTAATGTTTGATGTATGATGTATGCTTAATGATTTGCACAAATTTGGGTGCAAAGATACGGATTTTTTTTGAAATATGCAAATAAAAAGCAATATTTAATAAAGAATTAGGCAAAGAATTCGGTTATATTGTGAGATAGCAGGTCTGAAATAGGAATACCACCTGTTCCCACTATAATCGTATGTGCCGGATGGAATTTGTTCTCAAAGGTGTAGATACCGCTATTTGTTTTTCTGCGACCTGATTTGACTTCAACTGCAATGACCCTGTTGCCCATTTGTACAATAAAATCAACCTCCTCATTTTTGTCTCTCCAATAGAATACATCATAATCATATTCTCTACTCCCGGACAATAGCCACGCACCAATGGCAGATTCTACCCAATGCCCCCACAACTCACTATTCGTAAAGACATTAGCAAACTTGCTCCCCTTTTGGGCAGATAAAAGGGCGTTGTTCCAAACCTGGTATTTAGGGATTGACATGTATTTACGGGCTTCATCGGCTGCGTATTTACGCAAGCCCCCCAACATCCTACTTTCGTTTAACACGCGTAGATAGGTGGTAATAGTATCCGAGTTGCCGGCATCTTGCAACATCCCCATAATCTTATTGTTGGATAGAAGTTCTCCGGAATAGATGCAACCCAAATCAAACAACTGGCGTAGTAACGCAGGCTTATAAATGCGTTTCGTTAGAAGAACATCTTGGGAAATGGCAGGTTCAATAATAGATTCCTTTATGTATTGCCTCCATCGTGATTCGTTATTTACAAAACGCGCACCGCCGGGGTATCCTCCGTAATATATGTACTGTTCGAGATTAAACCCAAATGCCTCCTTCATTTCCAAATAAGACCAATGTCCCATTTCTATTACCTCAAATCGTCCCGCTAATGATTCGGTCAAGCCGTCCATTATCATAAGCCGACTACTACCCAATAAGATAACCTTAATTTTGATTGACTCGCGTGTATCGCGGTCATATTCGGCTTTAACAAACTCGCTCCAATTTGGCAATTTATGTATCTCATCTATGGATAGAATCATTTCGTCATAGTTGTGTAGGTGCATCAGCTGTCTAACTTGCATCCAAACACTACTAATCCACTTAGGATCACTATTAGGAGCTTCTTCCGCAGAAACAGACAAGAACGGCTGCTGTACAGCGTCTAAAACTTGAGCCACCATAGTGGATTTGCCAACTTGCCGCGGTCCCATAATAACTTGCATATATCCTCGCGGCTCCTGCATCCTTGCAAGCAAGGTTTGGTATTCAGAACGAACAAACATACTTTTTAATTACAAAATTCACGATTTATAGTTACAAAATTCACGAATCTTTATGATAAATTTCACGAATTCCGCGGCAAATATACAACAAAAATTTGGTATGAGCAAATTTTAGAGCAAAAAAATGAAAATTATTTTCAGTTTGCACATAATCCAGCCAACTCGGTGAACGAAATCACGCCAAAACACTTCCGGATGCAAAACTAAAAATTTTGCTGCCACATCGCTTTCACATCTTCCCAACGATAGTAACAACCTTCAACGGGAGTCAAACCAACAATCGGACGCTCAATCTCATTATACAACACTTTCACGAGAATATCCTCTCCACCTTTCTCTCCGCCTCTCTGCCCGCCTTTTCTATAAAAAATCATCTGTATATTTGAAGCCATACACAGGTTATGGTGGGCAATCCAACGCTGTTCAATCTCTTCGGGTTGCATCTCATCACCGCCAATCTCACCTATTCCCATATTACTAACGATAGTCATAAGCGGGTAGTCGTGTCCGAACCTCAAATCGGCGGCATAGTCACCGCTCTCAATAGCTCGGTCAGCTTTGTCTATCCACTCTTTGAGGGCGATATTGGCATTATGAAGGCGTTTAGCTCCTACTTGAGGTACATTGCAGAAATAGAGTGCCATGTAATAGGTCTTCTCCATCACATAATAATAAACCGTAGCGGTATCCATATAACGGAAGATATTGCAGTCTAAATCGAAGTCCTGACTGATAGCCGCTGTTTCGTATATATCGCGTTGCAGATGACGGACATTGAGGTTGAGACCTGTAGTATCGGTAAAGAGACGATTCAGTACTACCGTTTCGTCATACGGGAGTAGCTTCAAAAGGGCTACCTGTATGCTGTCATGTGCAGGCTTAACGGGTAGGTCACTGCCTGTACAGTCAATGTATTTTTGCGTTTGTTCGCCCGTATCAAAATTATAACGGATAGTGTGGTTGAGGCTTGTGAGGCTATTGGTAAAAGCTGCCATGGAGATAAGGCAACGTGGAATCATACTACCAATAGATTGAATATGAATATTCTTCTTTTTCAGTACCTCCGGAAAGCGTTCATACATACGTTGAGCAATAGCGGCGTGTTCGCGTTCACCACGATCGGTAAGGCGTCCGTCGGCGTAATTATAGGAAGCCAATACGGCTTGTGCCAACGGGATGAGTTCACTACCCGTGCGGGTCAGCACGCCCAAAGAGTCTGCACGATAAAGGGTATTGAGTAAGCCCACATAATGTTTATCCCCCCAAGCGGAGCGAGAGCCGTGACGGCCGTAGTGGCTGATATAGAAAGGCTGATAGCCTTTCGGAGCGGGTGTGTTCTGATAGCCGTTGGTGCCGGCGATAGGATACTCATATGAATGGAGATTACAGCCGATACGGGTATAGTCCTCCCGCAGGTCCTGAATGATTTGTTCGTTACGTGCCGAGAGATTGATCGTCAAGCAGCATGTCAATAATAAGAGAATCGTCTTGTTCATGGTTTTTATTCGTTAGTTGTGATTTATATTTTTGTGCAAAGGTAATGCTTTTTTCTGAGATATGCAAATATAAATGCACTTTTCCCACCGAATTAGCAAGAAAAGCGCATTTACAAATCAAGAGATTGTGTTAGTCCACATCCACTTCTTTCAAAGCGCCGGAAAGGTCGAAGGTTAGTTCGATACGGTTATTCAGTTCCACCTCCTGTTCACGATCGCTCTTATCAATGCTATACTTAATGATAAGGGCATCGGGATACATCTTGGTCACGGTGGTTTGAATAGGAGTAGGCACCAGTTCATTTGGAACACCAGCCAAGACTCTAACACTTTCTAACGCGCCTTTGTTATCAAAGTCCCATTGTGACCGGTCAGAAAGCAGGACATCGTACTCAGCCCAAGCACTCCTACCCTCTTGTGTCACGGCTATTATTTGCTGAACATCAACATATTGTTGCAACAATGTTTTCGCATTGTCGGGTAATAAGTCGAACGAGATAATTTTAGAGTCATCCGCACAAGCGGAAAGAGAAAATGCACAAAAGGCAATAATAAGTAATTTTTTCATAAACTCAGATTTTTGTGCAAAGGTACAACTTTTTTGGGATATGTGCAACTATTTTTGTGATTTTTATGATTTTTTGAGGTTCTGGGAGACTATATCTCTCACAGATTCCACAGATGAGGCAGCGGGGAAAGATTAGTTACGTCTGTCACCAATCTAAACAACCTTTTTCCACCAAAGGTGGTGCAGAGCATTTGCCGCACGCTCGCAGGGCGTACAATGTCGCGTGGAGCAACCTCGCTATTCGCAGCCGTATTTGTGGTATAAGCGGTTGCCATAATAATGGTGAGACGAATTACGCACGATGATAGTGCCATTATTCGGTGATGACAGTGTGATTACCCCGCGGTGACATAGTGAAGACATACGCAGAAACCGAGCAGTTACCGAGCAGAAACCGAGCAGATACCGAGCAGATAGTAAGTGCTGAAAGCAGGGGGATGGCAGGGGATTACAGGGTGACTGTCCGCAAATATGCGAGTGCTACTACCAAAATGAGTAAAGGCGACCCTATGGGCCGCCACTGGGAGTAATATCAGTATGAGATTATTTGTGACTGTCCTGCCTTAACATTACCCGACCATTCTTTTTCTGTTGGATAAAATAAGTATCCCGATTGTTGCTTTACTTTAATATTATAATATCCAACTTCAACCTCTTTTTTTACAGAGGTATTGCCTTGTTGTGTAAAAGATAACGATGTGTTTCCGTTAATTGTAACATAATAAGAATCATTTGTTGTGTTCAACAATTGAATGGTTCCTTTACTCGTAGGCTCTTCACCACGAGACGTCGAACCGTTTTTTGAACAATTGGTTAATCCAAAAGTCATTGTGCATAACACAATAAAATACAATAGTTTTTTCATAATGATTGTTTAATACTTTTGCCTACTCTTCATCAGATTTTCGGCTTACTCCGTTGTTAATAACTATTTGGTCGTCCGTTGTCGACGAGGCACAAAAAAGTGGACTAAACTTTTAATCCACTATTCTTGGTATCGCCAAACACCTTGCCGTTGGATAAAGTAAAGCCCACTCAAAGAGAGTGAGCGTTGAACTTTACTTCACTACGGCTAAAAATTGGCGATTTTAGAATAGTGTGAACTAAAGATAACGCTATATTATCTATTGTGCAAATTTCTTGCTTGTTTTATTTCATAGGCTGTAATTTTATTATTAATTTGATTTTACTAGAATGCTAGAGAACTAGAAAACTAGATTTATTTAATAACCTCTAACACGACGACGAGCAGCGGACATCTGCTCTTTAATCCCCCCTTCAGCAAGGAAAGCCGCTTCCAACTTGGTCAAATAGGACATTATTCCCCTATCCGCTTGATGAATAAGCGTCAGAGCCGTATTACAAAACTCCTCTAAATTCCAACGTTCAAAATATGGGGCGTACTGCCCAACATCGTTATTAGCAAAACAATAGTCTTTCAGAGCCTTACTTCGAGGATGAGTAGATGTCCAAATAGGCAAACCATTGACACGTAATTGATCCTCATAATCTTCTTGCAATTCCTTAAGAGAGCCACGCGCAACATTGAGCAATTTAAGAGCCATCTCCATAGAGGTCATACCATCTTCTAATCCTTCCACTATATTCTGTTTGCCAGAACGCGCCGCTTGTACCATTTGATCAATCGTACGATCTCCTCGTTCCAAATATCTATTTACAAAATAATAAGTCATATCATAGAGGATGACCGTCTTTTTGTAAAACAATAATGCCTTGCAATCCGTAAGAGGTTTTAGAAAACCATTAGGGTTAAGAGGAGAAGACATAACGATAATAAATTTAGTGGTTAGAGAGATAGTTGACTAGAGGATTAGAAATCTAGAAATCTAGAGTTCTAGAAAACTAGACAACTAGAATCCTAGAGCTCTAGATAACTAGAAAAACTTATTGGAGCAATAGTTCCATAATCGTGCAAGCTGCTTTAGCCACGGGGCTACCGGGACCAAAGATAGCGGCTACACCCGCCTTATAGAGGTAGTCATAGTCCTGTGCGGGGATAACACCACCGGCAATGACCATAATATCCTCACGACCCAGTTTCTTGAGTTCGTCAATGACTTGCGGAACGAGGGTCTTGTGACCGGCTGCGAGCGAGCTGACACCGAGTACATGAACGTCGTTCTCAACAGCTTGCTTAGCTGCTTCAGCGGGCGTTTGGAACAAAGGTCCCATATCGACATCGAAACCGCAATCGGCATAACCGGTAGCGACTACTTTAGCACCACGGTCGTGTCCGTCCTGACCCATCTTAGCGATCATGATACGAGGTTGACGACCTTCTTTCTTAGCGAACTCGGCTGTGAGTTCTTGAGCACGTTGGAAGTACTCATCGTTCTTTGTTCCTGCTGCGTACACGCCTGAAATAGTTCTAATAGTTGCTTTATAACGTCCAACGACTTTCTCGCATGCGTCGGAAATCTCACCCAGACTAGCGCGGAGGCCGGCAGCCTTAACCGCGAGTGCGAGCAGGTTCTCGCCTTTCTTACCGTCAGCCCATGCTTGAACGGAAGCCGTGATCTCATCCAGAGCAGCTTGAACAGCTTTCTCGTCACGGTTCTTACGCAGTTCTTGCAAGCGAGCCACTTGCTCGGTACGAACGGCAGTATTATCGACTTCAAGGATATCAATGGGATCCTCATGGTCAAGGCGATACTCGTTCACGCCGATGATCTTTTGTTCACCGGAGTCGATACGAGCCTGCGTGCGAGCAGCGGCTTCCTCGATACGCATCTTCGGAATACCGGTCTCAATAGCAGCAGCCATACCACCGAGTTTCTCAATCTCTTGGATATGCTCCCAAGCCTTGTCAGCGATTTCCTTCGTGAGGGTCTCTACATAGTACGAACCAGCCCACGGGTCAATCTGCTTACAGATCTTCGTTTCCTCTTGGATATATATCTGCGTATTACGAGCGATACGAGCAGAGAAGTCAGTCGGCAGAGCGATAGCCTCATCCAGGGCGTTGGTGTGCAGCGATTGGGTGTGACCCAAAGCAGCAGCCATAGCCTCGATACAGGTACGACCTACGTTGTTATAGGGGTCTTGCTCGGTCAGTGACCAACCAGAAGTCTGACAGTGGGTACGGAGAGCCATCGATTTGGGGTTCTTAGCACCAAAACTCTTCACGATCTTAGCCCAGAGCATACGAGCGGCACGCATCTTAGCAATCTCCATGAAGTGGTTCGTTCCGATAGCCCAGAAGAAGCTCAAACGAGGAGCGAACGTATCTACGGACATACCTGCGTTCACACCGGCACGGAGGTATTCGATACCATCAGCGAGGGTGTAAGCCAACTCGATATCAGCCGTTGCACCAGCTTCCTGCATGTGGTAACCGGAGATAGAGATAGAGTTGAACTTAGGCATGTTCTGCGATGTATATTCGAAGATATCAGCGATGATCTTCATCGAGAACTTAGGCGGATAGATATAGGTATTACGTACCATGAACTCTTTGAGGATATCGTTTTGGATAGTACCAGCCATCTCCTCGAGTTTAGCACCTTGTTCCAAACCGGCATTAATATAGAATGCCAAGATAGGCAGAACGGCACCGTTCATAGTCATGGAGACGGACATCTTATTCAACGGAATACCGGCAAAGAGCACTTTCATATCCTCGAGCGAGCAGATGCTCACACCGGCTTTACCTACATCACCGACAACGCGCATGTTATCAGCGTTATAACCACGGTGCGTGGGAAGGTCAAAGGCAACGGAAAGTCCCTTCTGACCGGAAGCTAAGTTACGGCGATAGAAAGCGTTGGACTCAGCAGCGGTAGAGAAACCGGCGTACTGACGAATAGTCCAAGGACGCATGGGGTACATACCACTATAAGGACCACGCAGGAAAGGAGGCAGACCGGCAGCATAACTGAGGTGCTCCATGCCTTGAAGGTCATCTTTAGTATAAACGGGTTTAACCTCAATCTTTTCAGGGGTAACCCAAGAAGTCTCATTAGCTCCTTCAAACTTAGAAGCAGCTACTTTCTTAATGTCAATATCTTTAAAATTAGGTTTCATAACTGCAATTACTTATTAAGGAGTTGATTATTAAAGTCTTTCAGTGTTTCGAGCACGTTCGAGCGAACATGGATGAAGTTCTTGATTCCGAGTTTCTGGAGGTCTTCCATGCAAGCGGGAGCGCCGGCAACGATGAAGATCTCTTTGGCATCCTCAAGAGATAACCAAGCTTGCGGAGCGTAGGTAGCATACTCGTCATCGGAAGAGCAGAGCACGATAATGTCGGCTTTGGCTTTACGAGCAGCTTTGATACCATCCTTAACGGACTTGAAGCCGTTATTGTCAATAACCTTATATCCGGCGCAAGCGAGGAAGTTACAACTGAACTGTGCACGAGCGATACGCATAGCCAAGTTACCAATAGTGAGCATGAAAGCAACAGGTTGTTTCTTAGCACCTTCGGTAGCCAGACGCAGAGCCTCAAACTCCTCAGCAGCACGGGCGCAAGGCAGTGTTTGCAGTTCAGCACCACAGTCAGCGCAGCAGCAGCAAGTAGCTTTGGCTTTGATCTTCTTACCAGCCTTCTCGTTGAAGTTCGGGAATTGGTTAGAACCAAGCAGCGTCTCTTTGCGTTTAGCCACATCAGCCAGACGAGTCTTGAGGTTAGCAGCCATAACTTCTTGAACCTTATTATTAACAATCATCTCATACATACCGCCTTGCTCTTGGATAGCGAGGAACTGCTTCCAAGCCTCAGCCGCGATAGCAGCCGTCAGGTTCTCGATATAATACGAACCTGCAGAGGGGTCAACGACCTTATTGATATGAGTCTCTTCCTTGAGCATGAGTTGTTGGTTACGAGCGATACGCTCTGCGAAATCGGTTGGGTCTTCGTAAGTGACGTCAAACGGAGTAACGACGATCTCATCTACGCCGGCGATAGCAGCCGACATGGTCTCTGTCTGACTACGGAGGAGGTTAACATAAGCGTCAAAGACGGTCATGTTAAAGCGAGACGTCTGAGCACTAACGTTCATCTTAGCAGCCTCTTTGAGAGCCTTAGTGAAGATAGGAGCCTTGTAAGCCTCTACGATCTTAGCCCAAAGCAGACGAGCGGCACGGAACTTAGCAATCTCAATGAAGTAGTTAACGCCGATACCCATGTTAAAGCGAATCTCACGAGCAGCGAGGTAATTAGGTACGCCAGCCTCGGTGAGCATGGTCATATAATCAGCACCCCAAGCTAGAGCATAAGCCAGTTCTTGTGCGCTATATGCGCCTGCGTTATTAAGGATAACGGAGTTAACGCCCACTACGCGGAAGTTAACGAGCGTCTTAGCGGCGTTGATGGTCTCTTTCAGTTTGTTAGTCACTTCTTCGCGGGTCAGTTTCTTACCTTGGAGAAGCATCTTCTTGAACGGATCCACGTTGATACTACCACGTACGGCTTTGAAGTCATAGCCATTACGTCCAAAGTAACGAACGAGGAAACCTGCTAACTGAGGAGCTGCACAGGGGCAGATGGTGAAGTTGAGGTCAATAACACGAGCGTCAATACCGGCTAAGAGTGATTTGATGAAACGATAATTCAGCTTATCGGAGTCCATGCAGAAACCGATGGAGTTGATACCCTTGCCGATTACTTCCAGAGCCTTAGCATTAGCCTTACGAGCATTCTTGCAAGCGCAGATGTTCTGGCGAATAGCCCAGTCGTTGTTTTCCTTCGTTCCACGTACATAGGGGAATTGACCCGGTGCGGAAACAGTTGTTTTCAGACCCTTGAGGTCTTCCTGACGATAGAAAGGTTGCACATTGAACCCTTCCGTGGTGCGCCATACGAGTTTCTTCTCGAAATCGGCACCTTTGAGGTCGGTAATAATCTTCTCCTTCCACTCCTTAGTGGAGATTTTGGGGAAGTCTGCCAACAAATTTAATTTGTTTTCTGCCATGATGTTAATAATTAATTATTAAATGTATAATGTATGATGTATGATTTATCATTTTCGGTCAAAAAAGCGCATAAAACCGCTAACCGGCTGCAAAGTTACAACTTTTTTTTGATACTGCCAAATAAAAATGCAATAAAATGAACAAAAAGTGTTAAAAAACATATGTTTCGTCGTTTTCGCAAAGAAAAAATCGTTTCGCGCTTGCGCATATGCGTGGAAATTAGTAATTTTGCAGCGTAATTTGGGATAGTATGAAAAAAATTGTACTACTTTTATCTATCAATCTTTGTGCAAATATCTACTTGATGGCACATACACAAACGCAATCACAATGGCGTGATACAGCCGTTGAGATTAGTGGAGAATGGGAATTGAGACGAATTGAGCCCGCAAAGAAAATGGATATTGCCGGAATACTCAATAACTTTACTATTCCTTTTGAAATAGGTTGCGTCTACACTCCACAAGTTGGGAAGACCCGCCCCGGTTTTTATACACGAACAGGTGTAGAATATCGTTCCTATAAGACGATTGGTTGGTGTGTTGCCGGCGAGTTTGATGCTTATACTCGTTCGTATAAAAAAGAAGACATCAGTAATACGAACATTACCCAAGGTCGCGATTGGACTATCGACCTACTTGTAGGTGGCGGTTACCGCTTTCCTTTGGTCAAGGATTTTAAGGAACAGCTCAAACGACCGGAATATAATAACAAATGGACATTAGGCTTTATGCTTTATGCCGGAGCCAGTAACCTATCCGTGGAGAAGGTGGCACCTGCTCAAACCAATGACAAAGGAGAAACAACCTATCATATCGATGTAAAAAAGACATGGGTGCCATCCGCTAAAGTGACTTGCAGCTTAGAATATTCCGTTTGCTACGGCATTAGTATCTATACCACCATCGGATACTTACAACATTTTACCAAGAGTCCTACCCAAAATAATCTCGTGGGCGACCTAATCAATAGTTTTGGTCTCGCCTTCTTCTTTAGATAAGTGAAAACAAAACCATCACATATTCTCTTCACAGGGCTATACGCCAGTGCGCGAGCCATGCGATTAAGGGAGGTTTGTAAAGACCGCCCTACCCTCATTGTGATGGATAATGCCGATGAGGCGCTGTACCTGTATAAGGACTTGCAGTCTTTGGAGCAAGGAGCAAGGACACTCTTCTTCCCCTCTTCGAAAAGGAGAAGACAAGGGACGGACGAGGCGATGCTCATTCAACGGACGGAAGTACTGAATACTTTAGTTGAAAGTGGAAAGTTGAAAGTGGAAAGAAGTTCGAAAGTTGAAAGTTATTTAGTAGTGACTTATCCGGAGGCATTAGCCGAGCCAACGCCATTGCCTCAAACATTGACCGGCAACACCATCAACCTGCACCAAGGGCAAGCCATCTCGATGGAGGCGATTATAGAGCAGTTGACTCAGCAAGCATTCGTCAAGGTCGATTTTGTGTACGAACCCGGGCAGTTTGCCGTTCGAGGTGGTATCATGGATATATACTCCTATAGTCACGAACTACCCTATCGACTTGATTTCTTTGGAGACGAGATAGACTCTATTCGCGAGTTTGATATAGAGACGCAACTGAGTAAAGAGAAGGTTGAAACGGTAGCCATCTCGCCCGCCTTAGAGGACAATAAGGACACCGGATTCTTAACCGACTTTTTAGCAAAGGATACGCTATGGATAAGCAATGATTGGAGTCTTGTAAAGTTTAGAGTTGAGAGTTTAGAGTTAAGAGTAGTTACGCCTAACGGCGATAGTTTAGAGTTGGAGAGTTATTTGAAGGACAAGGACACCATCGAGATCAACACTAAATCGTTCTTCCCAACTTACACCAAACGGGAGTTCCATACCGTACCCCAGCCGCCGTTCCATAAGAACTTCGACCTCCTTAGCGAAGATATACACGCTAAGCAAGAAGCGGGTTATACCATCTATATCCTTGCCGAACAGCAGAAACAACTCGACCGATTACGCGCTATTCTGGACGAAGGACAAAGGACAAAGGACGAAGGACAATGGGTCAAAGTGGAAAGTATCCAGTTTGTACAGCAAAGTCTCCATGCCGGATTTGTGGATGAAGATGAGAAAGTGGCTTATTATACCGACCACGAGATATTCGAGCGTTATCATCGCGTATCGCTCCGCAGTGAGGAATCGCGTCGAGGCAAGGCTATCCTTACTCTCAAGGAGATT
This sequence comes from Paludibacteraceae bacterium, assembly GCA_024400115.1. GTDB lineage: Bacteria > Bacteroidota > Bacteroidia > Bacteroidales > Paludibacteraceae > Colicola. The sequence goes on from JAKSNF010000003.1 coordinate 105,132, forward strand.
AACCAACTGCGCTTAGGCGATTATGTGGTACATTCCGACCACGGCATAGGTACGTTCGGAGGACTGGTAACTACTTCGGTCAACGGCAAGCCGCAGGAAATGATTAAAATACTCTATCGCGATGGCGATACCATCTTTGTGAGCATTCATAACCTACATCGTATCAGTAAATACAAGGGACGCGAGGGTTCGGCTCCCACTATCTCTAAACTCGGCAGTGGTGCTTGGGAAAGGCTCAAAGAGCGCACCAAAGATAAGGTGAAGGATATTGCCCGCGACCTCATTGCTCTTTATGCTACGCGCAAGCAACAACAAGGTTTTGCTTATACACCCGATGGGTACATGCAGCACGAGTTGGAAGCGTCTTTCCTATATGAGGACACGCCCGACCAAGCGAAAGCCACCATTGATGTCAAGCACGATATGGAAAGTCCACAACCCATGGATAGGCTAATCTGTGGTGATGTCGGTTTTGGTAAAACAGAAGTGGCTATGCGTGCCGCCTTTAAGGCTGCAACCGATGGTAAGCAGGTGGCAGTATTAGTGCCTACAACGGTGTTGGCATTGCAGCATTATAATACTTTCAAAGAGCGTTTCCATAACTTCCCTGTCAGGATTGAGTATCTATCGCGAGGTAAATCGCCCAAACAAGTAAGTGAGATAATAGCCGATTTGCAGGCGGGAAAGATAGATATACTGATTGGTACACATAAGTTGGTAGGTAAACAGATACGTTGGCACGACTTAGGATTGCTTATCATTGATGAGGAACAGAAGTTCGGCGTAGCTGTAAAGGAGAAACTCAAATCGCTTCGCACGAACGTAGATGTACTCACGCTAACGGCAACGCCCATTCCACGTACCTTGCAGTTCTCGCTATTGGGAGCACGCGATCTAAGTATTATCAATACCGCTCCGCAAAATAGGTATCCGGTGCAGACAGAGGTTATCACGCCCGAGGACGAGGATATCATCAAAGAGGCTTTGGACTTAGAATTAGCACGTAACGGTCAAGTCTTTGTGGTCAATAATCGCATCGAGATGTTACCTCGCATAGAGAGCCGTATTCATAAGCTTTGTCCTGAAGCACGTATTGTGGTGGCTCATGGGCAGATGCCGACGGACGAGATGGAAGAGAAATTAGAAGCGTTCATCAATTACGATTACGATATACTCATTTCGACTACAATCATTGAGTCCGGTGTAGATATACCGAACGTAAACACGATGATTATCTATTCGGCACAGCACTATGGTTTGGCAGACTTGCACCAATTGAGAGGACGTGTAGGACGTAGTAATCGTAAAGCCTATTGTTACTTGGTTGCACCCGAGAAGGAACTGCTCACCGAGGATGCACGTAGGCGACTGAACGCTATTACGACGTTTGCAGACTTAGGTTCGGGCTTTAATCTCGCAATGCAAGACCTCGATATACGTGGAGCCGGTAATATGCTGGGTGCTGAACAGTCAGGTTTCATTGCCGACCTTGGGTACGACACCTACCAACGTATTCTCAATGAAGCCGTAGAAGAACTCCGTGACGAGATGTGGGAGGAAAAAGGAAAAAGAATGGAGGAAGAAGGAATCAATCCTCAATCCTTAAACTGGTGCTCCGACAGTCAACTCGAAAGCGACCTTCCCTTGTGTTTCCCGAATACGTATATTGAGAATATATCGGAACGTATCACTTTATATAAGGAGTTGGATAGTCTGACCAACGAGGACGAGTTGACGGAGTATAAGAAGCGACTGATAGACCGTTTTGGTCCGTTGCCTGAGGAGGCGGAGGAACTACTCAACGTAGTACGTTTGCGTTGGTTATGCTGTCAAATGGGAATAGAAAAGATTTTCCTTAAACAGGAACAAATGACGCTGTATTTCGTTGCGAATAGAGAAGCGTACTGGCAGAGCGAGGTCTTCGGTAAACTATTAAGGTATGCCGTTACAAAAGCGGAGCGTTGCAGACTTGTTGAGCAAGTAGATAAATCGGGACATAAAACGGGTAAAAGATATATGACGGTTCAGCAAGTGAAGACCCTTGCAGGAGCGTTACACTTACTAAAAAAAGTGGAGAGTTTAGAGTTTAACGTTTAGAGTAGCCGTCTAGTTAATAAGTTTAGAGTTAAAAGAGAAATATATGAATTTTATAGGAATCATACCAGCACGATATGCCTCTACCCGATTTCCGGGTAAGCCGCTTGTTGACATTGGTGGTAAACCCATGATTCAGCGCGTTTATGAGCAAGCCAAGAAAGTGCTTGATACCGTTATTGTAGCTACCGATGATGAACGTATTTACAATGCGGTTAAGGATTTTGGCGGAGAGGTAGTTATGACCCGAACAGACCATAAATGCGGTACCGACCGCTGCCTCGAAGCCTACGATAAATATATATCGGAGTCGCCGGAGCGACCAGCGCAGCGGTCTTACAGCGATAGCGGTCTTACAGCCGAAGGCGATCCCGACATCATCATCAACATTCAAGGGGATGAGCCCTTCATTCAGCCGGAGCAGATTCAAGCGATCATGTCTTGCTTCCCCACGGAGATAGCCACCCTCGTTAAGCCCTTCACGTCGGAAGACACATTGGCAGACCTCGAGAACCCCAACACCCCAAAAGTGGTGTTCTCTCCGGACGGTACCGCAAGGATGTTCTCTCGGTCAGTGATACCCTATTTGCGAGGCATACCTAAAGAGGAGTGGCTCGCACAGGGGAAGCATTATCGCCACATCGGGATGTATGCTTATCGGGCAGATATATTGAGGCAGATAACCGCCCTACCCCAGTCGCCGTTAGAGAAAGCCGAGAGTTTGGAACAACTGCGTTGGCTTGAGAATGGTTATCAAATCAAAGTAGCAGTGTGTAACACCTATTCGATGGGCATTGACACCCCCGAAGATTTAGAACAAGCATTAAATAAAATTATACAACTATGACAGACAAAACTCCAACGCCTCATATTGGGGCAAAATTAGGCGACATCGCCGAAAAGATGATTATGGCAGGAGATCCGCTCCGCGCTAAGTTAATGGCAGAGAAGTACTTGACCGATGCCAAGTTAGTAAATGAAGTACGTGGAATGTTAGCTTATACCGGCTATCACAATGGTAAGCGTATCACTGTGATGGGACACGGTATGGGTATTCCTTCCATTGGTATTTATAGTTATGAACTTTACAACTTCTACGGAGTGAAGAAGATTATTCGTGTAGGTTCCGCCGGTTCTATAAACAAGGACCTCAATATCGGCGACCTCGTTATTGCTCAAGGTGCTTGTACGAACTCGAACTATGCCAATCAGTTTGGTTTCCCGGGAACTTACGCTCCTATTGCCAGTTTTGAGTTACTACGTGATGCAGCCGCTGCTTGCGACAAGTTTGGTTATCACTACAAGGTGGGTAATGTGTATTCGTCCGATACTTTCTACACTGAGTTTGACGATAATCAACAATGGATTAAGATGGGTGTACTTGCCGTAGAGATGGAAGCTCCGGCATTGTACATGAATGCCGCACGCAGTGGTAATGAAGCCCTTGTTATTTGCACGATTAGTGATAATATCATTACGGGAGAAGCCACCACTGCCGAACAGCGTCAAAATTCTTTCACGCATATGATGGACGTAGCATTTGAAATTATTTAATGAAAAAAACACTTCTTTTAGCACTACTCTTGCTGCCGCTTTTAGGTTATGCAAGAACGGATAGTACAAAAGTAAACAGACCGAAAATACTGACCGGTTATTCGGGAGGTATGTCTCTTCATTTAGGTTATGCTTTTGCAAGTACTCCGGCTGAGATGTTCCGCAACTGGAGTTTAGAGGGAAAAGACTTTATTCAGTCATTGCCGAAGGATGGCGTAACAATCGGATTAGGCGGTCAGTTGCGGTTACATCTATTCGACCACATGCACGTCGGCGGAGAAGGATATGTCTCTACCATGCCTTTAGCCGGAGAAAGTAGCATTCGAACCGGTTGGGGCGGTGGTTTTGTCGATGGATACGTTACCGCAGGTCGTATCCGTCCTCTATTAGGATTAGGCATGGGCGGAGGAAAAGTGAGTCGTCTTTTCGTACCCACATCTTTGGACGATATTATACATATAAAAGATAACATCGCTGCTAATGCTTCGTTTACAAAGACTTCTTTCTTTTATATCAATCCCTATGTAGGTTTGGAGATTCTATTAGGTCCTACAAAGAGCAAATCACTCTATCTCAAACTGGATTATCTCCTACCCTTTGGTAGTGAAAAAGGAGATGTTGCCGATGCCCATAAGGCTTGGTCTAATTTTATTACCCCATCCGGACCACGGTTGTATGTAGGGGTTATGTTTGGAAAACAAAAAGATTAAAAACAATGGATAAAAACACTTGGATTGGCTTTCTACTGATAGCCGCAATTATTGTAGGATTCACATTGCTCAGCAACAACAAAAAGAGTGCTAAGCAACAACAAGTTACTAACACAACCGCCATTGTGCAGCAAACGGAAGCTGCTGCACAACGTAACTCTGATTCTATATCAGCACAACTGGCACTACCCCAACCTAAAATTCAAGAAGAGTTTGTCACGTTAGAGAACGAGAAACTGCGCCTCACTTTCTCCACCCTCGGTGGTCGCATCTATAGTGCTCAACTCAAAGAGTACAAGGCCTATGGAGACAGCCTCAATGACTTAACTCTTTTCCAAGGCGACGAGGCAAATATGAGTTTCACATTTATGACGGTTAATAACCATCTGACAACCAAGAACTTACATTTTGTTCCACAACCTATCATTACTACCGACTCCACACAAACACTCGTTATGCGTCTTGAGACTACAGAAGAGGATAGTTACATGGACTTCGTTTACACGCTGCCTAAAGACGAGTATATGTTTGGTTTCAGTATTGTTCCGCATAACATGCAGAACTTCATTGCCAACAATGTTAACTACATGGAGATGCACTGGAACCAACTCATTCCACAACAAGAGCGCGGACGTAAGTTTGAGGAGCGTTATGCACAACTCCAATATATGCTTCCCGGAGGCGAAATGGACAAATTAAGCGAGCAGAAGTACGATAAAAAGACAGAAAATGCCAATGTACGCTGGATTGCTTATAAGGATCAATTCTTCTCCACTGTTCTTATTGCGGACAATGCTTTCTCGGGTTCTATTTTTGAATCCACGCCCCAAGATAAATACGGTAGTTACATCAAGGAGTATAATACCACGGCCAATATCAGCCTTGATATTATGAATAATAATCCCATTTCCTTCCGTTTCTATATAGGTCCGAATAAATATAATACCCTCAAGGCATACGATGCAGATCTGGAGGGAGATGCAAAATTACATCTCAAAGAACTCGTTCCGTTAGGTTGGAAGATTGTGGCATGGATTAACAAGATTCTCGTTATTCCTATGTTTGATCTCTTCACCCGTTGGGGATTACATATCGGAATCATCATCTTATTAATGACGTTTGTTATCAAACTTATTCTCTTGCCCTTCGTCTTTGCTTCTTATAAATCGAGTGCCAAGATGCGTGTTCTCAAGCCTCAGATAGATGAGATCAACGCCAAGTATCCGGCTGATAAGATGCAAGAGCGCCAACAGGCAACGATGGCACTTTATCAAAGAGCAGGTGTCAGTCCGATGTCGGGCTGTCTGCCTATGCTTTTCCAATTCCCTGTTCTGATGGCTATGTTCTGGTTCTTCCCAACGGCTATTGAATTGCGTGGACAATCGTTCCTTTGGGCGGAAGACCTTTCTACTTACGATGCTATTTTAACATGGTCTCATCATATACCCTTACTCGGCACACACCTTAGTCTCTTCTGCTTGCTTATGACGGTTGCCAACTTTGGTTATACATTCATCACAATGCAGAATCAGGCTTCCGATCCGAATATGAAGATTATGAAATGGATGATGTACCTCATGCCCGTTATGTTCCTCTTCATCTTCAATGACTATGCTGCCGGTTTGAGTTACTACTATTTGCTGAGTTTAGGTTTCACCATCCTACAAACGATGATCTTCCGTTGGTCTGTTGACGATGCGAAACTGCTCAAACAGATGGAGGAGAACGCCAAGAAGAAAGGCGCACAAAAGAAATCCGGATTCATGGCTCGTCTGGAAAAGATGCAACAAGAGCAACTCCGTGCCGCTCGTGAACAAGCTAAAGCAAACGCCAAACGCATGCGTTAATCCTTCAGTGCTTGTGAGTCACAACATTGTCACAACATAGTCACAACATTGTCACAACTTTTAGGAGCTATTATAAGCCTATGAAGATAGTAATTATTGGATCTGGAAATGTAGGAACGAATTTAGAGGCGGCTTTTCGCCGCACTGGGTTGGATGTAACTCTTGTTTCCTCACGCGGAGACACTCTTAACGCCTGCGGAGGCACTCCGCCGGATGTGTATTTTTATACCGTGGCGGACAATGCTGTACAAGAGATAATAAATAAGGTACACGTGCACCCGCGCGCGATGCACCTTATCACATCGGGTACTCTGCCCCTCTCTGTTTTTGGAGAAGATAAACCTCATTGTGGTATCTTCTATCCTTTTATGACTTTCTCTAAGACCCGTATTTTAGAGGACTTCAGCAACGTGCCCATTTTCATAGAGGCTAAGAACATCGACGATACAGCCGCTGTATATTCGCTTGCATTGACGCTAACCTCCCATGTTTACGAAGCATCTCAAGCCGCTCGCGAGAAACTACATGTAGCAGGAGTATTCGTGAATAACTTTACGAACAGCCTTTATGGTTGTGCGCAAGACATACTTCGCGGTACGGGAATACCGTTTACATGCCTTCTTCCGCTCATTGAAGAGACGGCAACTAAGGTGCACGACTTATCGCCAAAGGACGCACAAACGGGCCCTGCCAAACGGGGAGACGAGGCTGTCATGCAGCATCATTTATCTCTCCTTCCCCCCGAAGAACAAGAGATATACCAATTATTGTCCAACAAGATTAAGAAACAGCAAAGTTTATAAACAATGAAAAAAACAATTTTATTTGCCCTTGCAAGCATTATGCTAATGGGTTGTGGTAACCAATGTAACAAAGAATGTCAAACTATGAAACAACAAGCCGTTATTGAAAACATTCTCACCCGTGTGTCGGTGCGTCAGTTTACAGGAGAGAAGATTTCCGACGAACAAATCAAAACCCTATTGCAATGTGCCATGGCAGCTCCCAGTGCTATCAACAAACAGCCGTGGGCTTTTATCGTAGTTAACGACGAGGCTATACTCGCTCAGTTGGGACAAGAGTTCCCTTATAGTCGTTGCGACCAAAAGCCGGCGATTGCTATCGTTCCTTGTGGCGACTTGCAAAAAGCCATTCCCGGAATGGAAGGTTTCTGGATTAACGATGTCAGTGCCGCTACCGAGAATATCTTGTTAGCCGCTCACGCTATGGGCTTAGGTGCCGTTTGGACGGGCGTTCATCCCAATATGGAGCGCGTAGCCGCTGCACAACGTGTGCTAAACTTGCCGGAACATATCCTCCCGCTTTGCATTATTCCCGTTGGTGTTCCTGCTGAGCAACCCGATGTGAAAGACAAGTGGGTAGAGAGCAACATCCACTATAATCAGTGGTAATTATACGTATGAAAACCATTAAGGATTATATTTTTGCTACTCGCCCGTGGTCGTTTCCGGTCAGTATGATGTCAGTTATCGTTTCTGCCGCTTATCTCTATGCTACCGGATTTAGTTTTACTATCTGGATGGCTCTTTGGGCAACGGTAGGTATCCTACTCTTCCACGCAGCCGGCAATGTGCTCAGTGATTATGTTGATTTCTGTAAAGGAGTTGACCGCACGGACACATATTGTCCTCCAACCCTCACCAGCGGTCAGTTTACAAAAAAGGAGATACTCACTTTGGGCTTGATTTTACTTGCTATTGCGTGCCTTAACGGATTGGGGCTTATGCTCTGCTCCGGCTGGGAATTACTTATTTTTGGTGCTGCCGGTGCGCTTCTTGCCGTTGGTTATTCGTGGCTCAAGTATCATGCGTTAGGAGATGTGGATATCACCTTAGAGTATGGCGTTATTCCGGCTTTAGGTACATCTTTTGTACTGACGGGGGCTGTTCAGTGGTCTGTCCTTTGGATTGTACCTGCTTTTATAACCATTACCAATGCCGTTTTGCATAGCAATAACACGCGTGATGTGGTCTCGGATGCTGTCGCTCATATATATACCTTGCCGATGATGATTGGTAAGAAAGCCAGTATCATTCTTTATGATATGATGATTCTTCTTCCCTACGCTTGGATTGTTGTTTGTGCTATCTTCGGTCTTATCCCCTGGGCATGTATAATCGCCTTTGTTGCTTTACCCAAAGCCATTGCTAATTGCCGTCAGATGCACCGTTTTAACGAGGCGGAAGATGCAATCAATAATCTTGATGAGAAGACGGCTCAATTGCAACTCGTTCACGCGTTAGTGCTGACCATAACACTGATTATGTCTGTCATCATAGAAAAAATCATTCTATAACATGGGCTCTTCCAAGTCTAAACTCATCCTCAGTGTTGTGGTAGCTTTCGTGCTGTGGACATTTATGTTCTCGCCGTGGACTAAAACGATTATACCCTTTTGGTATGCCATGACGGCTTCCGCAGTGGTACTTATCGTTTTAGCGTGGCGGCAAGTGAAAACGATGCTCCATTTTGAGTGGAAGGATTTATTTTTAGGTATCGGCATTGCACTTGTTTTATGGGGAGTCTTTTGGGTAGGCGACAAGGTCTCTCAATGGATCTTCCCTTCTTTTGCTCGTCCGCAGGTAGATGCTATTTATGCCATGAAAGACGGCATGAATCCTGTTGTTATTAGTCTTCTTTTGCTTTTTATTATCGGTCCGGCGGAGGAACTCTTTTGGCGAGCGTATATACAGCACACTCTTTGCCAAGTTCTATCTAAACCGATAATAGGTGCTGTTGCTGCCATCATGATATATGCCTTGGTGCATGTCTTTTCGCTCAACTTGATGCTTATTTTAGCCGCATTGGTTTGTGGTGTTATTTGGGGTGGTTTATACTATCTTATGCCACAGCGTTTAGGGGCATTGATTATATCACATGCGCTATGGGATGCCGCCGTTTTTATATGGTTTCCCATCATGTAATAAGTTATAATCATAAGATAATTTAAAGAAACATAAAGAAATTTTGATAAAAATTTGCATATATCAAAGAAAAATTGTACCTTTGCACGTTAATTTGAATTAACTACATTTATATTATTCATTTAATCACTTAATCATTTTAAAATTTTAATGTTATGAAAAAGAGTATTTTTAAGAGCCTTTTAGTTGTTTTACTATTCACTCTTACCGCTTGCAACCCTTCTGCTACTAAGTTACAGATTGCTATTAAAGCTGCCAATTTGGAATGCCCCATGGATGCTGGCAATGGTGCTACTGTTACCGAAATTTTTATTGAAGATAACAGTATCATATATAAAACATTACTTGAAGAAAACGAAACAGTTGCTGTAGAAAATTTTGATAATGAATTTGTTAAGTCTATTATGCAAGCCTCATTGGTTGAATACTTAAATAATCAAAACAATACGGAAGAAAAAGAATTTCTTAAACTTGTCAAAGAAGCCAACTATAACATTGTATATCGTTATATAGGAATAACTAGCAATTATCAGGTGGATATCGTTATATCTCCGGATGAATTAAAATGAAAAAATACACTTTTTACTATAAATTTGCAAAAAGATTTGCATATTTAAGAAAAAAGTAGTAATTTTGCAGCCGCTTTTGAAAAAAGTTTCAATTGGGCCCCCGAAAATCTTGATTTTTGGGGAGAGGAGGAATCGCGGCTACCTCTATCATTGCGGGGCAATGATATCGTAGCAAGCGGATTCCGACGAGGAAAGTTGTCTGAGTGGTCGAAAGAGCCACACTCGAAATGTGGTGTACGCATTACGTCGTACCGGGGGTTCGAATCCCTCACTTTCCGCAAGCGGAAAGCTCGGAAAAGAGCATAAACGCAGAAACGAAAACGGAAGTCCAATCGGGCTTCCGTTTTTTTGTACAGCATGTCGGACAATAGGAACTTGTTCATAATTGGCTGACATGATGGACAAAAAGGGAGACACATCGTGTCGTTTGGTTCGGTGTTGATGCTCTTGTACGAGATACCGCTTGAGCACGGAACCGCCGGAGGCTATAGGGTTTTCGAGGTGGGCTCGCACAGCGAGGTCGGTGCCCTCGAATCCCTCGCTCCGTTGGAGAATCTAACCTAACACCATGTGGATGAAAAATTTTATTAGGTAGTAACAAGCTACAAGCGCTATTATGGTGAAGAAAGCATACATTCCTAAAATAATAAGCGATAAAGATGCTGTTGAACCTAAGACAGGACGCAAAATCTTTATCAAAATATGAGTGCTATCGTCCCTAAAAAGAGGGAAACATAAAAATATATTCCAAACTATAACTAAGACAAAAAGGACAAATGCCGTAATGTAAAAAGGAGACTCCATATCCTTTGCATAAAAAGAAAGAATAGCAAAAGCAAGTCCACACAAAAGTCCAACAATCGAACCTACCACTATATTAGTGATATAATACGTTTTAGGGTCCATTATTTCTGATCTACTGCGGATAACCCGTACATTGTTTTTCATTTTTTCCATAAGTTTTTTCCGTTTTTATATAATTAATATTGTTCTAAAAAAATATATATCACCCTACGCAAAACGATTTAAGTATATCCAATAAACTATGGCAGCCAATTGAGCAAAGAAGATGAGGGGAAGTAAAATAGTGAACTTACGCTTTTGCGTCTTATGATGGAAAAGATACATGCCCATGATGGCACCTATGCTTCCTCCAAAGACGCCAATCCAAATAAGTGCAGCTTCGGATATACGGTCTTTTTGCGGCTTACCGTCCCTACCCTTCTTTGACTTGCGATGAGGACCGTTCTTTTGCGCGCGATGCTTATCTACCCCGTACATGATGAATGCAACGAGATTGATAAGCAACGCATAAGCCGCAAATAGGAGAGAAGGTGTAATCTCTATATTGGCTAACATTGTCTATTAGTCTAACGTACGAGCAACTTCGATAGTCTCAAATGCCTCTAAGATATCGCCTTCAACAATATCGTTATAGGAACGGATAGAAACACCGCACTCTTGGTTAACGCCCATTTCCTTAACGTCGTCCTTACCATGCTTGAGGGCAAGCATATCGCCGGTATAGATAACAATACCATCACGAATGACACGCAGTTTATTGCCACGTTTGATCTTACCTTCCTTAACCACACAACCGGCAATAGTACCGACCTTGGATATATGGAACGTCTGCTGCACCTCAAGCGTAGCATTAACCACCTCTTTCTCCTCAGGCGACAACATACCTTGCATAGCGGCTTTGACTTCCTCAATAGCGTCATAGATAATGCTATAGAGGTGAATATCCACTTCGGCAGTATCCGCCATCTTACGAGCCGTACCGGTAGGACGTACATTGAAGCCCACGATAACGGCATCCGAAGCCTCGGCAAGTAGGATATCTGAATCGGAGATAGCACCCACAGCCTTGTGGATAACGTTGACTTGGATATTCTCGGTAGAGAGTTTGATGAGGGAGTCAGACAGAGCCTCAACAGAGCCATCCACATCGGCTTTGACGATGAGGTTGAGTTCCTTGAAGTCTCCAATAGCCAAACGACGACCAATCTCGTCCAGACCGATATGTTTCTTGGTACGGATAGACATCTCGCGCTGGAGTTGTTCACGTTTGTTTGCCAAATCGCGAGCTTCTTGCTCAGTCGGCATCACGTTGAACTCATCACCGGCAGTAGGTGCTCCATTAAGACCTAAGATAACCGCAGGTTCGCCCGGAAGGGCTTGCTGTATCTTCTGTCCACGCTCATTGAACATAGCCTTGATACGTCCGTGAGCAGTTCCTGCAAGGACGACATCTCCCATGTGAAGAGTTCCATCCGATACAAGGATGGTGGCTACATAACCACGTCCTTTATCGAGAGAAGATTCGATGATAGAACCTTTGGCACGACGTTTGGGATTCGCCTTGAGGTCTAACATCTCGGCTTCCAGCAGCACTTTCTCAAGAAGTTCAAAGACTCCGAGACCGGACTTAGCGGATATATCTTGCGATTGATACTTACCACCCCACTCTTCTACAAGTAGGTTCATGTTAGCCAATTCTTCTTTAATCTTCTCGGGATTAGCAGCCGGTTTATCACACTTATTGATAGCAAAAATCATCGGAACGCCGGCAGCTTGTGCATGCGAGATAGCCTCGCGCGTCTGCGGCATCACGCCATCGTCGGCAGCCACGATGATGATGGCTATATCGGTTACCTTAGCACCACGCGCACGCATAGCCGTGAAGGCTTCGTGACCGGGGGTATCGAGGAACGTGATACGTTGACCGTTCTTCAGTTGCACGTTATAAGCACCAATGTGCTGGGTTATACCACCTGCCTCACCAGCAATAACGTTCGTGTTACGGATATGGTCAAGGAGAGAAGTCTTACCATGATCGACGTGACCCATGACGGTAACAATCGGGCAACGCGGTTCGAGGTCTGCCTCTGTATATTCCTCGTTATCAGAAGTAATCTCGGCTTCCACTTGCGAAGAGGTGTATTCGGTAGTAAAACCAAATTCTTCGGCAACGATATTGATTGTCTCTGCATCAAGACGTTGGTTGATAGAAACCATCATACCGAGGCTAAGACAAGTACCGATAATCTTCGTTACGGGCACGTTCATCATGACGGCGAGGTCATTGACGGTTACGAACTCGGTGAGTTTAAGAACGGTCGATTGTGCGCGTTCTTCGGCTCTGGCTTCTGCCATTTTTTCGCGCTCTAACTCACGGCGTTCACGTTTATGTTTAGAGGTAGCTGTTTTACCTTTATTTCCTTGAAGACGAGCAATCGTCTCCTTTATTTGACGTTGCACTTCCTCGTCGTCCACCTCGACTTTTAAGGGGCGTTTAGGTTGTTTAGCCTTACCCTTTTGGTTACGTGCATCGTTAATGTCCACCTTGTTTTGTTTGAAACGTTCGCGTTTACGTTTCTCGGCAGCCTGTTGGTTTGCCAGTTGTTGCGCTTGTTGACGTTGTTCGCGCTCCTTGCGCTTCTCCTCCTTTGATTTCTTCTCGGGATGAGTAGCCTGATTAAGGCTATCAAGGTCAATCTTTCCCACTATCTTAGGTCCGGCAGGAGTCTGCTGATTTGGTTTAGCAGGTTGCGCAGGTTTAACGGGTTTAGCGGGTTGAGAAGGTTTAACAGGTTGAGCGAGTTGAACAGGTTTAGCGGGTTTAGCAGATTGAGCTGCTAATTGGCGCTTGAGTTCAGCCTCTTGCTTGAGAGCCGCTTCTACTTCAGCTTTTGCTTTTGCTTGCGCTTCCGCTTTAGCTTTGGCTTCTGCTTCGGCTTCTTGCTTACGGCGAGCCTCTTCACGTGCTTTGCGTTCTGCGTCTAAATCAATTTTTCCAACAATCTTAGGGCCTTGCACTACGGATTGAGGAGCTGCTTTTGAAGTATCCTCCTTTGAAGGCAACTCTTGAATGCGTTCTTGGCGTTCTTGGTTTTGACGTTCTGCTTCCAATTTAATGGCCATGTCCTTATTAAATTCCTTGGCGAGGAGCAGATACAAGTCATCATCGATACGCGTATTAGGATCCGTAGCGATTTGTTTACCTTGCTTCGCACAGAATTCTACGGCGGTGGACATGCCGATGTTGAGTTCTTTACAAGCTTTGATAAGTTTCATACTATAAGATTTTATTGATTATTCGTTTTCAAATTCGGCAGCAAGAATGCGATAGATGTCATCTATTGTTTCCTCTTCGAGATCAACGCGCTTCATAAGGTCTTCTTTCGGCAAATTAAGAACAGCCTTCGCCGTGTCTAAACCGATAGCCTTGAGTGCGTCAATAACCCATTGATCAATCTCGTCATTGAACTCATCCAAATAAATATCATCAACATCTTCTTCTCCTCCCTCACGATAAACATCAATCTTATAACCGGTAAGCATGGATGCTAATTGGATATTATAACTATTCTTACCAATGGCTAAAGCTACTTCTTCCGGCTTAAGATATACCTCTGCCAGTTTCTTTTCTTCATCAACCTTCATAGACGAAATCTTAGCAGGGGCTAAAGCGCGTTGAATATAAAGATTCGTATTCGTGGTATAATTGATTACGTCAATATTCTCATTACGAAGTTCACGTACGATACCATGTATTCGAGCTCCTTTTATACCTACACATGCTCCTACGGGGTCGATACGATCATCAAAACTCTCAACAGCCACTTTGGCACGCTCACCCGGGATACGAGCAATATTCTTAATCGAAATCAAACCATCATGAACTTCCGGCACTTCTTGTTCGAAAAGACGTTGCAAGAACAGCGGCGAGGTACGAGACAAAATGATTTTAGGATTCTGATTATTATTCTCTACTTGTACAACAACAGCACGTACGATATCGCCCTTACGATAATTGACATCTGACGGAATCTGATTCTGCTTAGGCAGATAGAGTTCATTATCATCCTCGTCGAGCAGCAACATCTCACGTTTCCAAACTTGGTATAGTTCGCCGCTAACCACTTGACCTAACATATCGTTATAACGAATATAGAGATTCTCCTTTTGAAGTTCAAGAATCTTAGAAGCTAATGTTTGGCGCAGATTCAGAATCATACGACGACCAAAGGACGAGAACGGAACGCGGTCTGTTATCTCTTCTCCAATCTCTGCTTCATCATCAATCTTAAGCGCTTCACTCAGTTCGATCTGAGTTTCAGGATTAGCCACATCGCCATCCTCCATAACAAGGCGGTTACGATAGACTTCAAGGTCACCCTTATCGGGATTAATAATGACGTCATAGTTAGCATCTGATCCGTACATCTTTGCGATAACGTTACGGAATGAATCTTCCAGAACGTTGATAAGCGTCTGGCGATCAATGTTTTTGAGTTCTTTAAACTCCGAAAAATTGTCAATCAAGTTGATTGAATCTTGCGTTTTTGCCATAATGTATTATGTTTTATGTTTAATGTCTTATGTTTGCTATATTTTGAGGTCATAGCGAATATACTTGATGTCGCCATACTCCAAAGTGAGGGATTGAGTTTCCTTCTTCTTTACAGGCACATCGACCATGAAAGTATCTTCATCTACACTGACAAGTTCGCCATGCAGTTTCTTCCCTTCATTGGTCAGCAACTCCACCGGATGACCTAAGTTCTTCTCGTACTGAAGCTTCGTCTTAAACGGATCGGTCAAACAAACAGACCCTACTTCAAGCGAATAGTCCTCTTTCTCCCGATCGAACTGTTTATTAAGATAATCGTTCAGCCCTGCACAAAAATCGAGATCCACACCGGCAAGGCGATCCACCTCAACAAGTATCTCGTTCTCGGGCGAGATGGTGAGGGTTGTTAACTGATAATCAGAGCCTTGTAAGTACTCTTGTATCATCTGTTCTAATTTCGCTACATCTAACATATTTTTTAAGCTTTCAACTATAAACTGAGGGAACCTTTTCGGGTCCCCTCATTCAAATCGACTGCAAAGGTACGACTTTTTTTTGATATATGCAAATTTTTATGTATTTTTTTGCAAAAAAAATGCTATTATTAGAACTTAGCAGCTCTCAAACTGACGGAGGAAGCGGACATCGTTCTCCGAGAAGAGACGGAGGTCCTTCACACGATACTTAAGGTTGGCGATACGCTCAACGCCCATTCCGAAAGCATAACCGCTATATACTTTACTGTCAATGCCGCAAGACTCCAAGACATTGGGGTCAACCATTCCGCATCCCAAGATCTCAACCCAACCGGTACCCTTACAGAACGAACAGCCCTTACCACCGCATAAGTCGCAGGATATATCCATTTCTGCCGAAGGCTCTGTGAAGGGGAAATAAGACGGACGAAGACGAATCTGCGTTTCAGGTCCGAACATCTCCTTGGCAAAATACAACAATGCCTGACGCAAGTCTGCAAAACTGACATTCTTGGCGATGTATAATCCCTCTACTTGATGGAAGAAGCAGTGAGCACGCGCCGAGATAGCCTCGTTACGATAAACGCGCCCAGGACATAATACGCGAAGAGCAAGCTCTTCGGAGTTTAGAGTGGAGAGTTTAGAGTTTAGAGGATCCGCTTGGTTGGATTGTTGAGCGTTAATCTTTTTAGCAAAGGCAGTCATTAAGTGCGTTTGAACAGAGGATGTGTGGGTGCGCAGAAGAATATCCGTAGGTTTCTGAACGCCCTCTTCCTTCTCAATAAAGAAGGTATCTTGCATATCTCTTGCCGGGTGTTCGGGGGCAAAATTAAGCATACCAAACACGTGTTTATCATCCTCCACTTCAGGACCAGAAGCTACCGTAAAACCGATGCGTGAGAATATATCTATTATCTCCTCACGAACCAAAGAAAGCGGGTGACGCGTACCTAATTCAATAGGGTCTGGCGTACGAGTAAGGTCTTGCTTTGTGGATTGTGCGCCGTTCCGGCTATTGTGGATGGTGGATAGTTGCTCTCGCAGTTCGTTAATTCGCGCCTCCATCGATTGACGAAGTACATTGAGGGGAGCACCAATAGCGGCTTTTTCCTCTTTCGGTACAGCACGGAACTCATCATACAAAAGGGATATCTCACCTTTCTTGGACAAGAATTTGATACGCAGATTCTCTAGTTGTTCTGCATTTTCGGCCTTCAATTCGGCCACCTGTTGCTGCAAAGCAGCAATGCGTTCGAGTATAGTCATTTTATTTACGATTTGACGATTTACGATTTGCGATTTTATTCAAAATCGACTGCAAAGGTACGATTTTTTTATCATATATGCAAATTTTTAGTTAAATTTTTAAGATAAATTTGTGTATGTCAAAAAAAAGCCTTACCTTTGCACGATATTTTGCGTGTATATGCGCTCATGCGTACGTAAACATATAATTTTATTGCTTACCCTGTTGCCCCTGGTAGCGTGGTCACAAACGATTGATAAGCCCGTTAGTTACGTGGCGCACGATTCGCTTGTGCTCACCCATAACGGTATAGCCCACCTGCATGGAGAGAGTCAAGTGACCTATGGGACTATTCAGTTAAACTCGTCTTATATTAGGGTCACTATGGATAGTAGTCTCATCTATGCTATCGGAACTTATGACTCCACTCGAGAGGAGTGGATAGGTCGTCCTAAGTTCAAAGACGGAGGCGAAGAGTACGAGTCAGACCAACTGACCTATAACCTAACCACTCAAAAAGGTTATATCCGCAATGTGGTAACCCAACAGGGCGAAGGATACATCATATCCGATAAGACGAAGAAACTGAAGAACAACGAAATGCTTATGGCAGATGGTAAATACACCACTTGCGACAACCATGACCACCCACACTTCCATTTACAATTGACGAAAGCCAAGGTTCATCCGGGTGAATACATAGCCGCCGGTCCTGCTTATTTAGTGGTGGGTGATGTGCCCCTTCCGCTCGCCATACCCTTCGGTTTCTTCCCGTTTAATAAGACCTATACCAGCGGTTTGATTATGCCTACTTTTGGAGACGACTACCGCCGAGGATTGTACTTGCAAGGACTGGGTTACTATTTCGCTATCAATGACTACTGCGATTTGGAACTCAAGGGCGATATATACTCTAAAGGAACGTGGGCAGTCTATGGTAATATGCGTTACCTCAAGCGGTATAAGTTCAACGGCAATTTCAATTTGACATTCCGCCAAGATGTGGAAGGTGAGCGAGACTTGCCTAATTATAGTAAGAGCACAAACTTCAATGTTCACTGGACTCATACGCAGGATAGTAAAGCCAATCCTTACTGCAACTTCTCGGCTTCGGTAGATTTCTCCACCTCGGGTTATAACCGCAGTAACATCAATAATTATTACAATCCAGCTGTTGCCTCGCAAAACACTAAGGCTTCGTCCATCAGTTATACGCAGCGTTTTCCCGATAGTCCGTGGTCCATTGCCCTCAGTGCCAGTATCCAACAACGTACCCAGGACTCCACCCTATCATTAACGGCTCCATCGCTTAATGTGTCCATGAGCCGTATCAATCCTTTTAAGCGTAAGCACCCCGTGGGCAAGGAACGTTGGTACGAGAAGATAAACATGAGTTATACAGGAACAGGACAGATTTCGATTAATAGTATCAAGGAAAAAGACTTCCTCAAGTCTAATTTCCTGCGCGATTGGCGCACAGGACTCAAACACAGTGTTCCTATCTCGGCTTCGTTTATGGCATTCAAGTACATCAGTATATCTCCCTCTATCAACCTAACCGACCGTATGTACTTCACTCGTACAGACCAGCGTTGGGACGATGTGTCGCAACAGGTAGTGCGCGATACGACAACGGGATTCTACAATGTGTTTGATTTTAACGTTGGTGTAAGTGTTTCCACGAAGTTATACGGTATGTTTACTCCAATGAAGAAACTCTTCCCCAATACTAAAGTGGAGGCATTCCGCCATGTATTAACTCCCAATATCAGTTTCAGTTACCACCCTGACTTTGGTAAACCCGGATGGGGATACTACGGAAGTTATGATCAACCCGTACTAACCAAAGAGATTGACCCTAATACAGGGCGTTTCCTACCTCAGTTAGACGAGAATGGTGAACCGATACTCGTTCATCAGTCTTACTCTCGATACCAAGGTGCACTCTACGGCAATGCTGCTAATGGGGCGAGCGGAACATTGTCTTTCTCATTGGCCAATAACTTAGAGATGAAACTGAGGAACGTTCAGGACACAACGGGTAAAGAGCCGTTTAAAGTGTATAGTATCATTGATAACTTATCCATCAACGGAGGTTATAACTTCATTGCTGACTCCATGAACTGGAGCAATTTTAGCGTAAACCTGCGTATTAAGATTCCAAAGGTCAATTATACGCTCAACCTCAGTACCAGTTTAGATCCTTATATGTACGAGTATAACGCATTGGGCACACCGGTAAGAACAAATAAGCAATACTGGAGTAATGGTCGTTTTCCTCACTGGTCCGGTACGGGTATCAGTTTGAGCTATACCTTCTCTAACCAAGTCATCCAAAAATGGAAGGACGCACTCAATAAGAAAGCAGGAAAGAAAACCGAAAATAAAAACAACAACTCAACGGATAGTAATGAGGACGGAGACATGACCCCTACTCGCGTCGGTCCAGACGGCACACTCGCCAACGCCAATCGTAATGGTAAACCCGGAGAAGTGGGAGAAGACGGATATATACGCACTAAGTTCCCTTGGTCATTGTCTATCAGTTATACCATGAACTACGGCGATAAGGCGCATACCAAAGAGAACTTTGATGAGAGACGAATGCAGTACCGCATGGGACTGACCCACACCCTCAATTTCTCAGGTTCGTTGGGATTAGGTGACGGTTGGAAAGTGACGGGTTCAGCGAGTTATGATTTCAAGTATAAGAAACTCAGCTCGGCATCTTTTAATGTGGTCCGCGACCTACACTGCTGGACGATGACGTGTAGTTTTGTACCCTTTGGTGTGTATAAGAGTTATAATTTTCACATCGGTGTAAATGCCAGTATGCTGGCAGACCTGAAATACGACAAGAGCAGCGCCGATGCTACACAAAAATTAATTAATTGGTGGTAATATTAGTTTAGAATTAAAATGTTAAGTTATGAAAATAGAATCTGAGAAAGTAGTTACGTTAACGTACGAGATGTACATTAACGGAGAGAACGGAAGTGAAGAATTGATTGAGCGTGCCACGGAGCAACGTCCGCTCGTTTATTGTCATGGAGAAAAAATGATGTTACCCGCCTTTGAGGCAGCCCTCGTAGGTAAAGAGAAAGGCGATTGTTTCGATTTCCGTATTGACCATCAACACGCTTACGGTGAATACGACGAGAACGGCATCATGGAATTGGACAAACAACTCTTCTTCAATGGTGACGGCGAGTTTGATAGCGAACGCGTCTATGTAGGGAATGTTATCCCCATGAACACGGTGGATGGACAGATTGTTAATGCCGTTGTTATTGAGATAAGCGAGAATAAGGTTACGATTGACCTTAATCATCCTTTCGCCGGAGAAGACTTGCACTTTGTAGGCAAGATTATTGATGTACGTGAGGCAGACGAGAAAGAGTTGGAAGCTATCCGCCATCCACACCACTGCGGTAAGTGCCATGGTCATTGCGACGATTGCGGTTCTGACTGCGGGAGCGAGTGCGGAGGTGACTGCAAGGGCGACTGCCATTGTGAAAAAGAAAAATAGACTAACAAAATAAATACAAAACTATGCCAAATATTGTAGCCATAGTGGGGCGTCCCAATGTCGGGAAATCGACCCTTTTCAACAGGCTGACGCGCACACGTCGAGCCATTGTCAATGATACTGCGGGTACTACGCGTGACCGCCAATACGGAAAAGCCGATTGGTGTGGACATGACTTCTCGGTGATAGACACCGGAGGTTGGGTAGTTAATTCGGACGATACGTTCGAGAGTGAGATCAATCGCCAAGTGGATCTCGCTATTAAAGAGGCTGACGTAGTGATGCTCGTGGTCGATGTTAACCAAGGCGTGACCGAGTTTGATACAGAAGTGGCTCACCTACTCCGTCAAGCCAAGAAACCGACCGTCCTTGCCGTAAATAAAGTAGATTCGTTTGAGCAACAATATGGTGCTCCTGAGTTCTATAAGCTTGGTTTAGGCGAACCTTTCATCATCAGTGCTGAGAACGGACTGGGTACGGGAGACTTATTGGACGAAGTCGTTTCGCGCTTCAAACCGGAGGGCATATCAGAGGATACGGAAGAATTACCTCGTTTTGCCATCGTGGGCAGACCCAATGCCGGTAAGTCATCTATACTAAATGCTTTCATCGGAGAGGAGAGAACAATTGTGACGGATATACCGGGAACCACTCGTGATAGCATCTATACGCGTTATAATAAGTTCGGCAAGGACTTCTACCTCGTAGATACTGCCGGTATCCGCAAGAAAGCCAAAGTCAATGAGGACTTAGAGTACTACTCCATCGTGCGTTCGATTCGTGCCATCGAGAATAGCGATGTGTGCATTCTGATGATTGATGCCACACGCGGTATTGAGGCACAAGACCTCAATATATACTCGCTCATACAGAAGAACAAGAAAGGACTGGTCGTATGCATCAATAAGTGGGACTTAGTAGAGGATAAGTCGGATAAAGCGATTAAGGGCTACGAAGCCGCTATTCGCGATCGTATTGCTCCGTTTACCGATTTTCCCATTATCTTTACGTCGGCATTAACTAAGCAGCGTATTTATAAGGTGATGGAAACAGCTTTGCACGTGTATGAGAACAAACAAAAGAAGATACCTACAGCGCAGTTGAATGATAAGTTCTTACCGCTCATAGAGAATTATCCACCACCGGCTACCAAGGGTAAGTATATCAAGATTAAGTATTGTACACAATTACCCAACACACAAGTACCTACGTTTGTATTCTTTGCTAACTTGCCGCAATATGTGAAGGAGCCCTATCGCCGCTTCTTGGAGAATAAATTGCGCGAGTGGTGGGACTTCAACGGGACACCTGTGCAACTCTTTATAAGAGCTAAATAAACTAGACAAACTAGACTATCTAGACTAACTAGAATGAAGATTATTGGATTTATAGATATTGACGGAAGGATTGAGATGGTGCTTAAGGGTGATTCAGCCATGCTGGTGAACCGCAAACCGTTTTTTATACCCGACGGGACTAATAACATCGGTTACACCGACTGTATCGTGCTACGCGTGTCGCGTTTAGGTAAGAACATTGCCCCTAAATTTACTGACCGCTATTGGGATGCATGGACTTATGGTTTAGATTTTTGCGCTAAAGACCGGCTCCAAGACGCCATCACTCGACAAGGCAGTTGGACGGAAGCTATAGCCTTTGATAACTCCTTGGCGATTGGACAATTCATCAATAGTCCCTTGGGGACATCATTCAGCGAAGCGGTTCAATCCATCATTGCCCCAGCACCCATTCTCCCCATCGCAGAAGCCATTCATAGAGCATCTCGAGTGATGACGATTCGGCAGGGGGATTATATCTATATTCAACTCAAACAGCCCTTTGTGCCCATTTACAAGGAACAAATAATAACACGAACAATTGATAACAACGAAGTATTATATTGCAAGATCAAATGAAACGACTCATCCTGCTTATTGCCTCAGTAATGCTGCTTTTGCCGCTGAATAGTCAGTCCCGTCTCAAGACAGGACATTGGGTTAAGATTGCCGTTAACGAAAGTGGCATTTATTGCCTTCCTTATAGCCAACTACGCAAGTGGGGGTTGGACCCTGCCGCCACGCACGTGTACGGATATGGTGGTGCGATGCTCAACCAGAGTCTAAACCAGCCGGCAATTGACGATCTACCCCAAGTAGGTTGCTTACGAGTGAATGACTGTATTCTATTCTACGGACAAGGTTCATTCAGTTGGTCCTATAAAGGACTGCATTTTGAGCACGAACGTAATCCCTATTCGGATAAGGGGTATTACTTCCTTAGTGATATCCCCACTTCAGATCCGGACATGATAACTGCGGAAGCACTTGTAGGCGAAGGTGTCACAGAATTGAGAACGTTTATGGACTTGCAAGTGCATGACAAGGATATGATTAATCTTGTGGATGTTGGCGGAATAGAAGGAGGTGGACGCGTATGGTACGGAGAGCAATTAGTCAATAACAAGACGCAGAGTTTTGCTTTCCCATTCTCCGATATTCAGGGAGACGAGGTTTACGTCAGTGCAATGGTAGCCGGCATGTCCAGCGCAATAGGAGTTACCCAGATTGCATTAGGAGATAACTCCTTCTCATTAACAACGCAACCTACGGGAGATATGTACGAAAAAGCCACTACAGCAAAGATGGGCAAGAACTTATCTCCTATTGGTTCCGGCAAACAGACTATTCACGTCACGTACTCATCATCGGTAAACACCGCCGTCGGTTACCTTAATTATATAGAAGTGCAAGCGGAATGTGCCCTAACGATGCAGGGCAATAGTTTCTGTTTCCGCTCACCTACTAACTATACGGAATCACAGCTCAACCGATACCACTTATCCGGAGCACCTAACGGCACCCTCATTCTTGATATAACGTATTTAGATAGTATTCATCTTATTCCTACGCAGACCATCGGTAACGAACTTGTCTTTGTAGGCAGCAATGAAGATAAGGTGCACGAGTATGTGGCGATTAACCCCAACGGACAAGATTGGTTAGAGGTTGAATATATCGGCAAGGTGGACAATCAAAACCTTCACAACCTGCAAGGCATCCAATATGTGATTATCACACCCAAAGAGTTTATTGAGCCGTCCGAACAACTCGCCAGAGCGCACGAAGGTGACCCTTATTGGAAGGGTGATCCCATCACATGGGCAGTGGTTACCGACGAGCAAGTCTATAATGAGTTCTCATCCGGCACGCCCGATGCAACGGCTTATAGACGATTCATGAAGATGCTCTATGACCGTGCTAAGGCGGACTCGTCCATCCTCAGTCCTCGTTGGCTCTTACTCATGGGCGACGGCTCGTTCGATAACCGCAAACTGCTCAACCAGTCGGGACCAAACACGCTCCTCACCTACCAAACGATTAACTCTACCACCGAGACCTTGGCAGAGTCTAATGATGGTTACTTCGGTTGTTTGGATAATGTGACCTACTCGAACGATGCTTCCGTCAAGATGCAGATTGGTGTCGGTCGTTTACCCGTATCTACTAAAGAGGAGGCACAAGCTATGGTGGATAAGATAGAGAGATACATCTACGACGACACGCCTAACGGATGGCGACGCGAGTTACTCTTTATGGCGGACAACTACGATACCTATGCCCATATTGAGTGTGCAGATAAGCCGGCAGTCATTGTGGAACAAATGTCGCCATCGTACTTAATACATAAGATTTACCTTGATGTTTATCCTAAGCAAGTCAGTTCGACTTCGGAGCGTTGTCCTGTAGCCAAGACGCAGTTTGATAATTTACTGCAATCGGGTGTTGCCATGCTCAATTATTCCGGTCATGGTGGTTATAACGCCATTACGAGTGAAGCGATGATGGATATTAACTCTATCAAAACGATGACGAACCCGAACCTTGCCTTATGGTTCTTCGCCACGTGCAGTTTTGCGCATTTCGATGCAGGTAAGCGCTGCGCAGCAGAAGAAGCTGTTCTCAATAAGAACGGAGGTGCGATAGCCGTTATCTCAGCGTGCCGTACCGTCTATGCTTCTTGGAACATGGAACTCAATAAGACTTTCTGTGAAGAACTCTTTGCTCATAAGGACGATTATCATTATGATGTGACCATTGGCGAAGCCTTGGCGTGGGCGAAGAACCAGCATATAGGTAATACCAATAAACTGGCATATCACTTGCTTGGTGACCCAGCCTTACGACTCCATTACCCCGATGACGTGACCGTTCATACTACTGCCAAACAGGATACCACCCGTGCTTTGGACGTAAATACCATTCAAGGCGTGATAGCAGACGGAGAGAACGATACGTTATCCTCTTTTAATGGTATAGTAGATATAGTGGTTTATGATAAGCCACAAACCGTTACCGCTAAGGTAGGCAACGGCACTTATACCTTTAAAGATTATCCTAATATCCTTTTCCGCGGTACAGCAGAAGCCAAAGAGGGTTGTTTCCAATATACGTTCATGACGCCTAAAGATATTCGTTATAACTATGACAAAGGACGTATCGTTTATTTCGCCTATGAGGAAAAAAGCGGTAAAGAAGGTGTTGGTTACGATAATAGTTTGACCATCGGTGGTACCAACACTGTGGAGATAGTGGATAACGAAGGACCTACTATTGATATGTATTTAGAGAACACCTTCCGTGACTCTACCCAATCGACATATGCCGAACCACGATTCTATGCTTCTCTCTATGATGAACATGGCATCAACACAGTAGGTAGTGGTATTGGTCATGACCTTTACCTTATCGTAGATGATGAGACGACGATGGCATATAATCTCAATTCTTATTTTGCTGCAGACCAAGGCAGTTATCAAAGCGGTAAGATTAGTTATCGACTCCCACCTTTAGAGGACGGTCCGCATAGTTTGCGTTTTAAGGCATGGGACTTAATGAATAACTCTTCCGCACAAACGCTTAATTTCTCCGTCAGTGCCACCACAAGTCCAACCTTATATAGGATCATTGCCTACCCCAATCCCGCACGCTTGTCTGAGACGCTGACGCTCCACCTTGAGCACGACCAAGAGGACGAAGTGTTGCAAACAGAGATTAGTATATATGATTTTGCAGGAAGACGTTTATATTTGAGTCATCAAACGGACGCCTACGACGTACAAATACCGATGAGCCAAGTGGCTATTTCGACCGGTGTATATATTTATAAAGTAATCATAAAATCCCCAACGAACGGCTCTTCTACCCTATCGGGTAAGATTTTAGTCGTTCCTTAAAAACAATTTTTTGCCTATGAAACAAATCTAAGTAGTTTAATAATTTAGTAATTTTATAATTTATAATTTATTCATTTATGAAAAAGATTCTTTTATTCGCAACGGCTTTGCTTATGTTTACCGTTGCAACCTTTGGTCAAACAAGCGATTACATGAACCCCGTCATCACGGCTATGCCGGCTCTTAACATTGCTCCTGATGCTCGTGCAGCAGGTATGGGTGATATTGGTGTTAGTACCAACCCCGACCTTAACTCGCAGCGTTGGAATCCTGCTAAGTATGCTTACATGGAAAGTCATGGCGGTATCACCGGTAACTACACACCTTGGTTACGTAAATTAGTAGGCGATATTGATTTGGCTTACCTCAGTGGTTACTACAAATGGGATGATGTACAAGGTATTGGTGCCTCGTTCACTTACTTCAGTTATGGAGAGGTCTTTATTCAACAACCAGGAGTGGCTGACCCCGATTTATCCAATTCCGTTCGTCCCAACGAGTGGTCACTGGATGTATCGTACTATCGTAAGTTACATGAATATGTCAGCATGGCAGTGGCTCTCCGTTTCCTCTATTCGGATATCAACAATGGGCACAACCAATCCACCTCCAGCGCCAGCGAACTCTATCCTGCTTGGACGATGGCTGCTGACATTGCGCTCTATTACAAACAACCGATTGAGATTGGTACTGGTACGTCCTATTTCAACCTTGGTTTCAGTCTGAATAACCTCGGTGGTAAGATGACGTGGGATAAGAGCCATTACAACTATATCCCTGTTAATTTCCGTATTGGT
Source organism: Paludibacteraceae bacterium (assembly GCA_024400115.1). Classification (GTDB taxonomy): domain Bacteria; phylum Bacteroidota; class Bacteroidia; order Bacteroidales; family Paludibacteraceae; genus Colicola. The sequence goes on from JAKSNF010000003.1 coordinate 131,491, forward strand.
GCAACTTACGAGATTCCGTTCGATAAGTACAACTCTCTCAGTCTCTCGGTCGAAGCAACCAAACTAATGGTTCCTACGAAGACCTATTCCAACCTTGGTCCTCATTTTGACCCTGCCAATAAGGACACATGGACCTTGACGGAGGACGAGTACAATGACCTGCCCTATATCAAGAGTCTCTTCCAATCGTTTGCAGACGCTCCTTCGGAGAAAGGTGCTTATAATGCAGCCGAGGAATTCAACGAGGTTGTTTGGGGTGCAGGTATTGAATACACCTATAACCATCAGTTCTTTGCTCGTGCCGGTTATAGCCACGAACATCCTACCAAAGGTAACCGTCGTCTCTTTGAGGTTGGTGCCGGTTTCCACCTGAGCATCGTTAATTTCGATGTATCTTACACGATTGCTACCGCTTCCACTAACCCGCTCAATAACACCATGCGCTTTACGCTGGGCTTCGATTTAGCAGGTATCAAGGACTTGGTGGATAACAAGAGGTAAGATGAGAATAGGATTTGGATATGATGTGCATCCTTTTGCCCCAAGCCGTGAATTATGGCTTGGGGGCATAAGGATACCCCATGAGCAGGGATTGCAAGGGCACTCGGACGCCGATGTGCTCATTCATGCCCTATGTGACGCGCTCCTTGGTGCCGCTGCGCTACGCGATATAGGTTATCATTTTCCTGACACAGATGGCAACGAATATACCAATATCGACTCGAAGATACTTCTTCGTCGTGTCATGGAGATGATTCGTGCCAAAGGTTATGAAGTAAGTAACTGCGACTGTACCGTTTGCGCTCAAGTGCCTAAACTCAGTCCTCATATTGAGGCGATGAGGCAATGCTTAGCTCAGGTGATGGGTGTGGATGTGGATCAAGTCAGCATCAAAGCCACTACCACCGAGCACCTCGGTTTCGTTGGACGTAAAGAGGGCATCGCCGCCCAAGCGGTAGTTTTATTACTATAAACTCTAAACTTTAGAACTAGACGGCTTCTCTAAACTCTAAACTCTAAACTCTAAACTAATAAAAAATGGGCATTTTTTATTTAATAGGCTACATGGCTGCCGGCAAGACGACGGCAGGTAAGTTAGCAGCGGACGCACTGGGTTGGCGATTCGCCGACTTAGACCAAACGTTCCAAGTTATTCATGGTTACACTCCGGCGGAGTATATACGTGCTAATGGTATTGAGGATTTCCGCAAGAAGGAAAAGTACGTGCTTGAGGACTTGGCAGATATGGGTATAGAGAAAGTGATTTACGCCACCGGCGGAGGTTATCCTTGTTGGGAGGATAATATGGAGTGTCTTCATGAGTTGGGAACCAGTATCTATCTACGCTGGAAAGCGGAAGACCTTGCTTCCCGTTTGATGCTTACCGACCTCAGCGAGCGTCCTGTGTTACAAGGTAAGACTAAAGATGAATTATTGGCTTTCATCAAACCTCAATTAGAGGCTCGTGAAGCGTATTATTTACAAGCCGATTATGTTATTGATGCTCCCGGGTTTGTGCCGGAAGCGGATCAAATATTAGCAGAACAGATATGTCAATTAATCAAATCCAAGACGAAATAATAGAAGAGTTTGCCGCTTTTGAAGACTGGTTGGATAAGTATTCGCTTATCATTGAGTATGGTAATGGTTTAGAACCGATGGCAGAGAGTGATAAGACGGAGCGCAACCTCATTGATGGTTGCCAATCAAAAGTGTGGTTTACGGCTCAGATGCAAGATGGTAAGATCATTTATCATGGTGATTCGGATGCTATTTTGGTGAAGGGCATTGTAGCCTTGCTTATACGCGTATTAAGCAATCAAACGCCCGCTGATATAGCGAGCGCTGATTTGTATTTCTTAGATGATATACAATTACGAGAGCATTTATCTCCCACGCGTAGCAATGGTTTAGTGGCCATGCTTAAGCAGATGAAACTCTTTGCCCTAACTTACTCTAAACTCTAAACTCTCCACTCTAACCTCTAACCTCTAACCACTAACCTCTAACCACTAACCTCTAACCACTAACCTACTCTCTCTGATTATTATCTTCCCAAACGAGGGTATCGTTCTTAAAGTAGGCATAGGGGAGCTGACTATCTACGGTTGGCTCCACTTCGTGGAGTCGTTGCCATTCCTTATTATATACATACGCGCGCGAGTTGCATTGAGGTACACAAGCAGTTTGAACGACGAGGAACGAGTCGGGATAGGTCACCACTTCCACGTAGCAACTATCGGCTAAACGGATACGTGCATAGGTATCCGTCTCCACTTCAGCCACGGGACTTCCATTGAGTGCCGTTACTGCTAATATGAGTTCAGAAACTATATCGATTAACATTTATCAGCGTATCGTTCCGTTTTCGAACAATAGTTTGCGTCCCGGGTAATTCTCCAACCATTGCGGATTATGTGTTGAAATAATCACGGCAATGCCGGCTTTACTGATAGTGTATAGCAAGTCCATTATCCCTTTGCCGGTCTCGGGGTCGAGGTTTCCGGTAGGTTCATCGGCTAAGATCATCTCGGGACTATTGAGTAGTGCTCTGGCTATGACGATACGTTGTTGTTCGCCACCGGAGAGTTGGTTCGGCAACTTATACCCTTTCGTCTCCATATTGACTTGCGCCAAAACATCGTGTATATGCTCCGCCATCAAGTTCTTATCCTTCCACCCCGTAGCGCGTAGCACGAAGCGTAGGTTGTCTTCGACCGTCATCTCAGGAATGAGTTGATAGTCTTGGAAGACGATACCCATTCGACGGCGCAGATATGGTAACTTACGGTTCTTGATGGTGGTCATGTCATAGTCCAACACACGTGCCTCACCGGCAGCGATAGGTAAGGCGCCATAAAGGGACTTTAAGAAAGTCGATTTACCGGCACCTACCTTGCCCCATAGATAGACCAACTCACCCGACTCTATCGTTAGGTTCACATTACGCAGAACCACTTGTTCGGCTTGGTCTAACTCTACATTTTTATACTCAATCAGCTGCATCGATAGCGTTGATTTTAGCTTCTAAGTCGTTCAAATCCTTCTTCAGACCATCAATCTTCTTCTGCATGTCTTCCACCAGTTTATTGGCACTCTTGCTTTTTCCGCTGAAGAAGAGGATATTGTTTTCGGCGGTCTTAATCTCCTGCGTGAGGTTCTCGTACATACGAACGAGTTTATTGCGGTCTCCGCTCTCAAAAGCCTTTTCGTTTCTTGTTTCTCGTTTCTTGTTTCTTATTTCTTTCTCTTGTTCGCGTTTAGCGTTGAAGAACGAGTCGCATATATCCGAGAATTGTTTCCATACTTCATCGCTATACTTACGAGCTACAGGACCCACTTTCTTCCATTCTTTTTGAAGATCAATCAGAGCGTCGGAAGCTTCTTTCCAAGCGGTACTATTCTTCAGTTCTTCCGCTTTGGCAATGAGTTCGCGTTTGAGTCGAAGGTTCTCGCTAAACGTATCGCGCAAGCCCTTATAGAAAGCGGTTTTTGCCTTATAGAACGTATCACAAACGGTGCGATACTCTTCGTAAATAGCTTGGTTATGTTTCTTAGGAGCAAAACCGATGGTGCGCCATTCGTTTTGCAGTTCCTCCACTTTCTTAGAAGCATCATCCCATGCCTTATTAGATTTGAAAGAAGAGAAGTCTATAGCTTTCAGTTTTTCGATGATTGCTTGTTTACGTTCGAGGTTTTCACCTTCTTTAGCATGGAGTTCATCGAAATAGGCTTGATGTTTCTTATTGATAACAGAGGAAGCTTCTTTGAAGCGGTTCCATATATCCTCGCGCAGTTCGCGTGCTACGGGACCTATCTCAGCCCACTCGTCGTGCAGTTGTTGGAGTGCGCGATTAGCTTCTACTATATTGGGATTCTCCTTTAGTTTCTCAGCGGCTTCGCAAAGGAGCGTCTTCAGTTCAAGGTTCTTCTTGAAGTCCAGGTCGCGTAATTCTATATTGATTTTAACCAAGTCGTAGAATTGCTCTTGATAGAGTTGGTACTGTTTCCATAGTGTTTGTACTTTATTTTGAGGTACAGCGCCTATGCTTTTCCATTCAGTTTGGAGATCGCGCATCTTTTGGAGATTGCCCATCACGTCAGCCGTTTCGGCTTGCGCCATGGTCTTCATCTGATCCAGGATGTTCTCCTTGCGCAGCAGGTTCTGCTCCATTTGCTCCTCAGTAGCTTTTGTTACTTCAGCGCGTTTGGACTTGTAAACCTGAAGCAGTTCGCGGAACTGTTTTTCTGCCTCTTCCGTAAAGTTACTTACTCGGTAGAACTGATTTTTCAGTTGTTCCACCTTCTCTTTTGCATTCATGATAGCCTCTGCAGACTGTTCTGCCAAGCCATCCACCAGAGTTTTCAACTCGTCAACGAGTGTTAATTCTTCGTTTTCCATAAGTGTCGCCTAATGGCGTAGTTCATAAAAATCGCTGCAAATTTACACTTTTTTTTGCACATGTGCAAATTTTTTAGTAATTTTGCACGCTGAATTGATAAAAATAATTTATGAAACGAGTCATATTAGTCATTTTTACGCTTTGCGTAGCATTATTTGGTAACGCTATGACGAAGGACAGCATCGTCTTTTCCCCTCATGAAGTTCGCCTCGGTTGGGGTGATATGTTATACGAGACGGCGATGTATCATGCTGACCATTACACAGGCAATTATTGCTACACGGGTCATATCTTTGCCACCTACCAATATCGGTTCCTGCCATGGCTCAGTGCGGGAGTAGATGTTGACTATGAGCATGTACTTTGGCAGAAGAGTCCGGATAGCGGCATCAATAAGACGCCCTTTGCGAGTTGTCCTGCTGAATGGAAAACGGAAGCGGACTTCTTTAATATCTGTCTTATACCACAAGTGCGCTTTACTTATTATTGGTCTAAGTTCGTTAATCTCTATTCAGGCATTGGTTGTGGTTTGCTTATTAATGGTGGTAGCGAACTCAATTTCCGTGGTCAGAAGACGGCTTTTGCGCCTGTTATTGAACTCACAGCCTTAGGGGTACAAGTGGGTGATAACCATTGGTTTGGCACAGTAGAGTTAGGAGGACTGAACGCCATGAGTAGTCTCACCGATTTTTATATGCTTGGTTCACGTTTATTCTCTGTTTCTTTAGGTTATCGTTTTTAATTATGAATACAATCTTTCAGCGCAGCGGTCTTTCAGTGTTAGCGGTCACCCTACTCCTCTACACCTCTACACCTTTACTCCTTACCTCCTGCTCTCCTTCCGGCATTGAGTATGACGTTGAGTTTAGTTCGAATAACGAGGGTAAGATGCTTGTTCCCTATGCAGAGAGTGACATTGATATAGAGGAGGCTAATCCTTTTGCTCCTTTGGAGGAATACAATATGGAGTCCATTGAGGTTGGGCCTAATAAAGCCACCTCGTTGCCCTTGACGTCTATGTTCTTGCGTCTCTTTGAGTCGGCTTTGTATCGCAATATCCACCAAGTATCGGGTACGTATCAGAGTGTAGATATCAATGGTAAGCCGATTACCGTTTCCGGTAAACTGATGTACCCCAAGGATGGTAAGATTAAGAATCTCATTATTGTCAGTCATTACACTATTGGAGCGCAAGCCGAGTCACCCAGTGAGAGTTTTAATCCAGAGGGTATCTTTGCCACGATGGGTTATGCGGTGGCTATTGCCGACTATATAGGTTATGGTGTGACGGCTGATCAGGTGCACCCTTATCTACAAGCGCATACCACGGCATTGAACGTGATTGATATGGGATTAGCGTCTCGAGCCTTACTGAACAAGCGAGGACTTAAATGCGAATCGGATAGTATCATTCTTTGCGGTTATTCACAAGGTGGTGCAACGACGATGTATGTTCAGTATATGTTAGAGAACGAGATCAACACCGATTTTAAGATTAAGAAGAACTATGCCGGTTCGGGTCCTTATGATATTGCACGCACATATGATTATAGTGTTAAAAAGGATATTACGGGTATTCCGAGTGCTGTTCCGTTGATTATTCAGGGTATGTCTGTGGGTATGTCCCGACCGCTTGATATGAGTTATTTCTTCAAGGATAAGTTGCTTGAGAATTACGACGAGTGGTTGAATTCGAAGAAATACACTATTAAGCAGATTAACACGCTGATAGGAAGTAATAGTCTCAAGGAGTTGCTTACCGCAGATGCTATTGATAAGACCAAACCGGAGACGATGCGTTTCTATCAAGAGTTGATGCAGAATAGTCTTCCTAAGACGTTTACTCCGATAGCGCCTGTTTATATGTTCCATTCGGAGGATGATGATACAGTGCCTTTCATCAATTCGCAACTTTTGCAGAAGCAGTTCCGCGATTTATATGAGCAGTTCGGTATCTCTACGGATATTACCTATGATTTCGACTTTTACGGTCCGCACACCAAAGGTGCTATTAAGTTTATTTTTAAAGTTGCAGGTCAATTAGATTAATCATTATGAAAAAGATACTAAATTATACATTCATCCTTTCTACATTGGCGCTCACGGCGCTCACTTCTTGCCGCAACGAGGACGTGACGGAATCCACTTTCATGATTACGCCCAAGACTATTCATGCCCATTCGGCTATTTTTGAAGTAACCCCTATAACCAACGAGTTCTACTATGAGGCAGACGCATTAACACTGGAGCAATATAACCAATTAGGAGAACAAGGAGTTGCGGAGATGACGGTGCAGTATTATGATAGTCTTAAATCGGCTATGGATGCACAACATATTGAGTATAATAATGACTATTTGTACTATAAGGGGATGTATGATTGTGCCACAACGGGCACTCTTCCCGCATCCACGCCTTGCATTTTTTATGTTATGCGTTTAAGCAGTAAGACGTTAGAACCTATTTTTCCTTTTGTGACCTACGCTTTCACTACTACGAAAGAAATTTCGCGTGATATGACGTTGGATTTAACGTTTCGTGATAACACCATTTATGTAGAGCCTTCCGATACCTTCCCTTATTTATGGGACTATATTTCCAAAGCAGATTTGATAGAGGGTTATAATAACGATTTGGACTATTATGCCCGCTCTGCTATCTTGATGTATGAGGAATATGGGTTTATTAATAACTTCGTTGTCAAGGGAAATAATCACGAGTACGTGTTAGATTGGTACCCCAATCTGCAAGCGGGAGACTCTATTTATGCCTTGGCAGTTGGCTATGAACAAGGCGAATTAACCACCAAAATATTTAGTAAATCTTTTGCTATTCAATGATAACTATCGAACAACTCAAGGACGTACAGGTCCGTGCCGACAAACTCAAGCAGTACCTCGCTATTGACGAGAAACGTATTCAACTCGAGGAGGAAGAACTCCACACCCAAGCCCCTGGGTTTTGGGATGACCCCAAAGCCGCTGAAGCGCAGATGCGCAAGGTGAAAGGTATCAAACGTTGGATTGAGGGCTATGAGGGCGTTCGTTCTACGACGGACGAACTGCAACTGGCTTTTGATTTCTACAAGGACGAACTCGTTACCGAAACAGAGGTAGATGAGGCTTATGCTAAGGCATTGGCAGCCGTGGAGGATTTAGAGATGAAGAACATGCTCTCCCATGAGGAGGACGCCATGCCCGCTGTGCTTAAGATTGTGAGTGGTGCCGGAGGCACAGAGGCGCAAGACTGGGCAGAGCAGCTCATGCGTATGTACCAACGTTATTGCGAGAAGCATAATTACAAGGTGACTGTTTCTAACTACCAAGAGGGCGATGCCGCCGGCATTAAGACGGTTACATTCAACGTAGAGGGAGAGATGGCGTATGGTTATTTGAAGTCGGAGAATGGTGTTCACCGTTTGGTGCGTGTTAGTCCGTATAACGCGCAAGGCAAGCGCATGACGAGTTTCGCGTCCGTTTTTGTGGTTCCGCTCATTGATGATAGTATTGAGATTCAGGTTGATCCGGCGGGTATCAGTTGGGACACGTTCCGTTCATCGGGTGCCGGAGGTCAGAATGTGAATAAGGTTGAGTCGGGTGTAAGGTTACATTATAAGTTCATTAACGTGCTGACGGGTCAACCGGACGAGATCGTCATTGAGAACACCGAGACGCGTGACCAGCCCAAGAACAGAGAGAACGCGCTAAGGCATTTGCGCAGTCAGTTGTATGAGTTAGAGTTAGAGAAGCGTCGTCAGGCGGCAGCTAAGGTAGAAGCAGGAAAGAAGAAGATTGAGTGGGGTTCGCAGATTCGGTCTTATGTCTTTGATGACCGTCGTGTGAAGGATCATCGCACCAATTACGAGACGCATAATGTAGATGCCGTTATGGATGGTGATATTGATGCTTTCATCAAAGCCTACCTCATGGAGTTCCCTGACTAATTTCCCCTACTCCTCTACTCCTCTACTCCTAACACCCCCTCTAGGGGGTTTGGGGGCTTAAAAACACCTCTGCCCTACTCACGAGGAGGGGGCAGAGGGATGATTTATGGTCAATGGGGTTATATATTTTTGATTAATGAACGTATATATGCATCTGAAACGTTAGAGATCTCGTTTTTGTCATAAATGGTTAACAATGTGATGTGCAGTTCGTCATTATCCAAAAGTTCAACATTGTAAGTTATAACACGTGCACCGGCAGATTTTCCCTTCCCCTTACTTGATATAGACATTCTCATTTTGCGTACTCCATTACCTAAGTCAACACCTTGGAAAGGATTTTTAGTTAGGCCATCCAAGAAAGAAGCATAATCTTCCTTAATTGAATGATACTTTTTAGCCAACGCTTTTAATTGGCGTTTGAACTCTCCATGAACTCCAATAATAACTTGTGCCATTGTTATAGTTCTGCTAATAGATCATATGCACATGGCATTGTCTTGCCATTCGCAAAAGCTTGTTTTACATCTTTAAGTGCAGGTCCCAATGTTGATGCCACATATGCTTCTTGTTTTGCACACTCGTCTTCCTTGGCATATTCCACTAGATGCTCCCCTAACCAACGCATATTAGGTTTAGTCAAAGAAACACATAAATAATCAAATAAATGTGTCATTGCAGTTGTACTCATAATAGTATCTATTTTTTACTTTTTGCAGTTTTGCGCTGCAAAAGTACAGAAAAAATCTGATATATGCAAATATTTTTGCAAAATTCTCAAAAGTTGTATGAAAAATTCTCTATAAAACACCTCTGCCCTACTCATCACGAGCAGGGCAAAGGCTTGATTTACGGTTATAATGGAGGAAAACAAATAACGATAACGGTATATAAGATTAGCTTAGCATCTTATTAATTAAGGTTATTAATTCGTGAGCCATTGGTTGCATTTCTCGTAAGTCCTCTTCGGAGACATCATAAACAACATCATAATCAGCTTTTGTACGAAGAGACTCCATCTTGGATACGAAAGCACCAAAACGCGGCTCAATCACACCATTTTTCACAAAATGTAATCCAAATAAGGTATTTAATCCATCGTGGGTACGAGTCATGATCCCATTCACCACAAAAAGTGCATGTATAGCATGAAAACAAGCATAGTAATACCGATTAGCCGCAGTGGAGAAATGTCTCATTGTGAACAATTCATCTGCCTCTGATAAGAAGAGATTAGCTTTATCTAAATGTAACTGCTTCATGGCAGTTCTATCCTCTGATGAAAGACTCATATTATAACTTTTTTATCATTTTGAACATTATAATAGAAAGGCGAGAAATGACGAGCTTGCCATTCTTGTTTTGAATATAGTACCGGATTTATTGTTTGCCCAAGACGCCATCCAAGTTCGGTAAAGGGATAAGCATAGATATCATAATCATTCCATTGGACTTTATCTTTATCCAATAAAACGAGTAAGTCCCAATCGGAATTGGCATGATAGTCTCCACGAGCGCGAGACCCATAAAGCCATAGATTACCCCCTTGGGGTATAATTTGTTTTCCCAATTGGCGAATCTGTTTTATGACACCTTCGTTCGGCATAATTCTCTTACTTTTTGCAGTTTTGCGCTGCAAAGGTACAGTTTTTTTTTGATATATGCAATACATGACAAGAAGAAAAAGTATTTTTTAGTCAAAAAACGGCAGATTTTGATAAAAATCGTCTAAATTAGTACGACTGGAGTCATGGGAGCTTGCTCACGATGAGACAGACGGACTAAGATAGAGGAGGCTTGCCGAAGCCGCTTTTTGTAAAAAATACTTGCAAGGGTTCGCGAATGGCATTCGGGGGAATGCGAGGTGTGGGTATTGTGGGTGGCGTAGCAGGCGGCGTCCGAAGTTTTATGTTGAAAAAAACACTAATTATCTTCATTTTGCACCCCAAAGCGAGAGTTTTGCCTGTAAAACACCTCTGCCTATACCCTTATAAACACCTCTGCCCTACTCATCACGAGCAGGGCAAAGGCTTGATTTACGGTTATAATGGAGGGAAAACGGTTAAGAATCCCTCCATTGGTTACGGGATTGCTCCCGTATGGGTTAGTGTCTTAATCCTAAGCGAGGAAAGAGGTTATGATTGTTGCTTTCCTGGTTCTGGCATTGTACCAGATCCCGGGAGTGGAATTCTATCCAGAATCACCTCTTTTGATTGAACCTTTAACGTTTCTGTTTGTGGTTTTTTATACATTTTCTTTGTCATAGTTTGATGTTATTTATTCTATTTTACTAATTGTCCTTGAGCGCTATATACACTGCCGCTCTTGATAATATAGAAGTTACTATTGATAATCAGCTTTTGGGCATTGTCCTCAGCCTCAATCGTTTCGCTTCCCGTCGGGGCTAAAGGTGAGTTAGCAACCAAGCGAATGCTGTATTCGTTCGTTTCTCCCTTATTTAGATATATCTCATAAGCGCTATTGTTTAAGTTCCATATTAACGCGCCATCTTGTTCAAGGAAGAGGTTTACGCCCTCCGGAACATTCTCCGCTGCGATAGTGTACGCACCTTTCTTAGGAGCGGTGAGGGTGAGTGGGAACAACGCTTCGTTGTTTGCATTGAGTGGGAATTGCGCTGCGCAGAGGTTCGTGCCATAAGCAGGAACGTATATTTGTGCGCATTTAGCATCACCTTGCATAAAGATTTTAGCCACATCACGACCAATCTCATAAGATAGGCTTGCATTAGCATCGGCGTTGAGGAAGACTTGGTCATTCATCGTTTCTCCTTGTAAGAGTTGAACAGCGACAAACGGCTTTTCTTCTACCTCCTCTGCTGGAGCACGATAACCACGGTTTGATGTCGTCTCGTTAACCTTCATTGTAATATTCTTTTTCTCTTCAACAGCTTGGATAAAGAATCCGGAGCCAACTACAATATTAAGTTCTCCCTTAGCATAACCTGTGAAGGCATTGGTAGTGTGGTCGTAGAGTTGCAATGTTTGTACACCGCCATCATTCACAAATTGGGATATTGCCAAGTTCGGGTTACCAATAGCATTCCAGTTAGCATCGTCGCCACCGCCATAGATACCGGCAGTCCATGAGTTAGCCGAAACGAGGTCTCCTTCTGCTGTCTTCTTGAAGCGTAGTTTACCGTAGTCAGTGTCTGCAACAGCGATGACATACATCTTACCTGGTTGTAAGATTCCGCTATATTTCTTCCAACCATATTGACCTTGAGCGCGAACGTCGCCAAGATACTCCATGATGGCATAATCGTAGCCATTGACTAACTTCGTTTCGCCGTAGTAGATGCCGTTCTGTGCATTTACAGGGAACGGAACGGAGAAGGTGTACCAGCCTTCCGAAGCAGTGCCGGTCGGGTCTATTTGGTTCTCTATGATAGCCGAACCGGAAGCAGCAATGCTACCACCCTCACCAATAATCAACTGACCGCTTGCTCCCTTCATATTCGGAGAAGTGACTTTACCATTACCTGCGCCCATCTTGGTCTCAATCAAGAGGTCTTTGATTGTCAGCGCAGCATTGGTTGTAACTTTACCACCATTCTTAATGGTCAAGTTCTTCCATGTGGTAGCAGCGGAGAGTGTTACATCACCTCCATTCTCAACTATCACATTGCCGTGGAAGTTAGCAGGAACGGTTTGTACCGTAGTACCATTTACCGTTATCGTCGGAGCAGTAGTGTAACCACCTACAAGGCGATAGATTGTGATAGCATGAGGACAAGTAGCCCAGTTGCTTGTTGCATAGGCTTTGATAGTATGCGTAGAAGCATCAGGATTACCTAAGAAACGATTATCGTTCTTAGCATTTTGAATCTGCCAAGCATTGCTTGTTTGTTGCGTATTGTATGAGAATGTCCATATTGCAGTGGTATTGATTGTACTATTTATCAAGGACATACCCGTACCAGAGCCATTGTGCAAATACTTACCATCACTATTCTTGATGTAATAGCCATCTGTTGCACTTTCCAAAGTAAATACAATGGCATCTGTACTACTCAAACCGGTTTTTGCAAAATTCTGCGTCATTTGGACCGCACTACTCTCAACCGTATTATTCATTGCATAATCGCCTATAGCGAAGATATACAACCCACCGGCGACGATGTCGGCAGAGGTTGTTACCTTGCCTGCGTTATAGTCAGAGGACGTACCGGAAGTACGAGCATAAACGGCGTAGAATGTATAAGCATTATTAATCAGCGTTATTTCCTCGCCCTTGGCAAAGAAGGTACCCTGTTCGGTTGTGGCAACAGGATCGTCAATCTCCTGTGTGCTCCAACCCATAAAGGCATAACCATCAACATTATTAGTAATGGTTGCCGGCAACGTGTAATTGTCGCCTGTAAACTTATCGGTTACAGTAGAGGTGTTTCCATTTTCCGAGAGAGTAATCGTGCAAGGCATTTTCTCTTCCCAAACAGCGGTCAGGGTAATATTCTCTGTACCAACGGTAACTTGTTCGCCTGCTTGGTAAGTTGTGCCGGCATAACTCCATCCTTTGAAGACATTGTTTGTCTTAACCAAAGATTCATTAGCTAATACGGTTACTTTTTCGTCAGTGTAATACTTCTTCGTATCAGAAGGAGCAGAACCGGTCGTAGCACCATTGGGGTCGTACATTACGTAATACGGTTGACGAACATTAATCTTGTAAGAAGTATAGACGGGTACGTCATTCTCTGTGTAAGAGATATTGACATCCTTCTCGCCGGCAGTAGTCATATCAGGAGCCGTAATCGTGCAGTAGTCGGTTACCACTTGAGGATCGCCGGAATCGTAAGTTGCCGTTATTTCCAATCCCTCATAAGTAAATGCGTCATTTACATCAAAAATCTTTGTCGTTGCCTCGTGAGTAATAGCAATTGATTGTGGTGTACGAGCAGCACAAGTAGTGGAGTAAGCAGTAGTGCTACCATTAGTCCAATCAATGCTAACTTTATCTAAGTAGAGAGCCCCACTATTAGAGCGAACACCTATGTATTGGTAGTCTCCTGAAATGACCAACTCGGTAGACGTTCCTTCAACAATAGTGCCAAGGAGTGTACCCTTCTTGCTATCATCCGTAAGGTCAGCAACATCGGTATAAGCCGTATTGGAAGCAAATACATTCAACACACGACCGCCTGCTGTATTGTCATTCCATTCTACAGCAACTTTTGTTACTTTACCACCAGAAGTAGTAGAAATCAAGCCTGAAGCAGGTTTGGTATCAGTAGCATCATTACGTAATTGGATTGCATCATTACCGCCTGCACATCTGCCAGCATAAATGGCATTCGTCGAAACTTGTTTATTTTCCCATGCAGAATAAGAGGTTCCACTTACTCCTGTTGTGGTAAGTGTAATATCATCGGTTATAGTGGAACTCTCTACCATCGCAAATACAGCATAGTAGGTAACATCTTCGGTTACTTTGCGGTCACCAGCTTCGGTAAAGAGAACTTCAGGAGCTTCGTCAGAATCGTGGTCTTTATAAGTTTCTGTCGTCCAACCAACGAAGGTCTTTTCTGCGCAAGTTTGCGGAGCGGCAGGAGCTTCCGGCAATACCAAAGCGGCATTGTAAGCAAACGACTGCTTGTTATCCTCATTACCATTGATAGACCATGTTACTACAGGTTGAGGTTTAACGGTAATCTCAATCGTGGTAGTCTTGTGATTGAAGGTTAATGTAACGATTTGCTTACCGACAGCATCATTCGTTAATGGATTAGCAATACCTTCCGGTAAGGTAATAGACGATGGATTATCTTTAATAATCTCACCATTATCATAATGCTTATCTACCTTGAATTGAGATGCTTCAATGGATTCACCTACATAGAAGTCAGCAGGGGTCTTATCGATTTGAGCATTATCTATGCTTACACAAGACTTACTATTGGTCTTTACGTTCTGTACTCCCGTCGTGCTGGTGCAATAATTAGTTTCGCCAACAGCTATAACTTCGTAGGTATAGTTAGTATTATCCGTCAAACCGGTCTTTACATAAGGCGAAGTCGCATCTTCTGCCTCGCCACCATTCCATTTCACTTGATAGGAAACAGCATTGTCAATAGGAGACCAAGTTAGAGTAATGCCTGTACTACCTTGTTTACTTACTTCAACGGACGGAGCATCAATTGCAATACAATTAACGGTAATTTTTTGGTCAATCGTTTTTTCGCCCCAAGTGATAGTAACTTTGTCATCACCCACAGTGAGTTTCGTTTCGAGATTAGGACTGAACTCAAACTTATCCTCGTGACCAGCGTATTCTACATCCTCGCTCAAATCGTAGTTATACGTAGCCGTGATAACTAATCCGGCAGGGTCGAAGGTATCTAAGGCGTCGTACGTTACTTTCGCGGGAGCAGTCTCAACCTCAACGTTTTGTAATTCTGCCTTGTAGAAGGTTGCAGTTGCGACGTCACTATTGGTCATTTCGGCTTTAATAGCGATTGCCTTGATTGTTGTATTATCCGTGATTGTAAACGGCTCTGTGTATTGAGATGTTTCTGCTGATGGAGTAGTAGTTCCATCAGTAGTGTAATAGATTGTAGCACCTTCTGTTTCTGTAGTCAGCGTTACTAAAGTGGAGCGAATAAATCCAGCCTTACCCGTAGCGATACTGATAGAAGGAGCGAAACACTTAGTGACAGGAGCAACTGAGAATGTTGCCACTCTTGATGTGGTAGATTTATTACCATTAGTAACTACACAGCGATAATAAGTTGTATTTGCTTCTACCGTAGAAGGAGTGTAAGTGGATGCAGTAGCACCTTCTATATTCGTAAATCCGGTGGTCGCATTAGTACTCATTTGCCATTGGTAGGTTAAACATGTGCCAGCAGTAGGAGCAGAAACGATTACTTTAAGGTCTGCCGCTTCAAAGCCTTGGGTTGCTCCGTTGTCTTTAGGATAAGTTTCATCAAGCACAGGTTTAATTGCATCCCAAACAGCGTAGAAATTAGTAGGCTCGGTTATTTGTACTTCGCCAACGGTCACTATGTCTCCTTCCCAAGTCTTACTCCATCCCTTGAAGTCGCTGCAGTCATTTTCGGGATCATCAGGAGCAGTTGCATACCTATTTTTCTCAATGGATTGCGTTTCACCATATTGGGTAGTACCATTGTCGGTATAGAACTTAACATCGTATACCGGTGTACATTGAGTAACGTAGTTGGAGTAAGTGGTAGAACCATAAGTAATTGTCAATGAATAAATATTGGTAGTACCTTCCTCTTTATTGGCAATCTTGACTTGATTGTACTCTACATCAGACATGTCGATTACATAATCATCTGCAGTACTACTCAAAGATTGAGACTTAATCTCATTTCCGCTTGCATCATAGATAGTAATATCTTTTCCTTTTGCATTAAATTCAATCTTCGTGATGTTTGATGCAAATTCAGGAGTAGTAATAGCACGACCATCTTGTTTATTCATTTGCAGATTATCCACTTTACTGCTATTAGTCCACACGCCTTGCATAGCCCATTCTGTTCCATCGGCTGATGTTTTATTATACGATGTTGCATAAGCCATATTTGTCCATCCACTAATATCAGTAGGTGTTATTGCTGCTGTTTGTGCCACTGTTCCCTCTGCTTGTGCAAATACCGCATAATATTCTACATTGCCAGAGATGGGCGTCGTATTATCTTTCGCCCATTGAACATCACTCTCTGTTGCCTCATCTTTGGTAATAGCAGATGTTGCCCAGCCCATAAACTTGTTAGCACAATCACCGGCATCACCATCTTCAACGGTAGGCGCAGCACCAGCAATGTCAGCAAATGTTTGTCCCTCAAAAGCAGGGGTGGTTGCTGTGCCGACATTACCTTTGTGCCAAGTTACGGTATATTCGTTAGGTGTAGTAACGAAGTAGTTGGAGATTTGTTGCTTGTAGAAATAGATAGTGTTATATGCAGAACTCCAACTATCAAATTTACCATTATCGTATTCAAGATGTTTTGTGCCATTATTCAAATCTACTTCATACAGATCGTCTACCACCTCTCCTGATATAGTTAGATAAGTAAGAGCGGAAGACAGGGTTAAGGAAGAAGAACCCGTAAAGTTGAAATATGTATTTGTACTAAGATTACGAAGTGCATACTTATTGTTTTCTATTGTCACATTCCAGATAATTGAGTTGTCTGTAGTAGAGATAACGCCATGGTCTTCCGTCGGGAATGCTTTTCCTTCAAAAGTATTATCCATTGCTTCTTCTACCTCAGTATCATCATCGTATCCATCAATTACATAATTTCCACTTGTCAATTCAGATGCTGAGCGCACAATCTTATAATCATCACTACCCTTTGCCCAAACGGCATCGTAGGTAACATCGGCATTGACGGTTTCGTTGCCGGTGATGAGTGTTTGCGTTAAAGTTGACTCAAAGCCAGACCAAACATCATTGTGATTTACCCAACCAACGAATGTGTAACCGGTAATCGGGGCAGTCATTGTCCCCACACCCGGCAAGTTGCTACCTAAAGTGCCGCCTTGTGCCAATTTAATAGCAGCAGGAGCACCTGTGGTAGTGCCATTATTATTAAAGGTCACAGTAACCGCAGCAATCACTTCACCTGTGAGAGTAATGTATTTGGTGGTTGCACCGGCGGAGGTTATGGAGATAGAACCTGTTACTTCATCATCAGCATCATCAGCCGCAGCGAGGCGGACATAAGCCGTACCTCCTGCTTGGGGCAGTTGGACAAAAGAAGTATAAGAACCTGCCTGTTCCAAACTTACTTCGTAACCCGTAGGAGCAGT
>JAKSNF010000030.1 GCA_024400115.1 Paludibacteraceae bacterium
CTACATCATCCTTAGCGGACACCTGCTGCGCCACCAGCGTCAGCAAGGTAATAAAGAAAAATAGTTTTTTGAACATAAATGTTTAGTTTTTTTTGTTAATAAATTAGTTTATTGTTATACTTAGTTATATAAGTTGCTTATTATCAACGAATTACCCCCCCCGATTTGTTCGGAGGAGGGGCAATCGTGTGTCCTTATTTATTATGTCTGCGCCTATGCGTGCGCAAAGAGTGTGTCATATATTTTCCAAATTGCGGGTGCAAAGATACATCTATTTTTTCAATTATCAAAATATTTTCACTATTTTTCATAAAAAAACTTAATTTTGCAAGTAAAACGAAAGAATTTACGCAAATTTTCATCCCAAAACTTGCATATTTCAAAAAAATGTTGTACCTTTGCACTCGAAAGTTTTGACGTAAGTTTTTACATAGAGTTGCGTGGTAAATGAGATGCCGGATGAATAAATCGACCATCCCTTTGACCAAAGTACAACCAACCCAAGAGTACGACTTCCGAGAAACTTTCGTCAAGACTTGCGTAAAGTGTTACGCAACGTTAGTGTCAAATTTGTCCTGATACTGAATACTATAAGCCATTTTCAAGAGCGAGTGGTTTAGATTAATTTTTAACGAATAAAAATAGAACAGTAAAAGAACTTTTTTTTGACCAAAATTAGAACATAAATAGAACAAGCACTAATAACTAACCAGTCTTGTTCTCTGTAAAAATATCTGAGTTAATGCCACTTGGGCGGTCTGGGAACGACTTTTTTGCTTTGCGGAATACCTTTTTATGCAAATCACGGGTTCGAGTCCCGTCCGCACCGCCAAAAAATGCAAATCGCGAGTTCGAGTCTCGTCCGCACCGCAAAAAGGTATCCGCGCAAGCGAATACCTTTTTAGTTTCGGGTAGGTCGCGAAAGCGTCCGCACCGCAAAAATGCTCAGTCTCTTGGCTGGGCATTTTTCGTTAAATACCGGAAAAACAGAACAGTATTAGAACACTATAAATTTGTCCACGCACAGGTACAAAAAAGCAGTCAATTTGACTGCTTTTTTACTATATTTTTCGCATAGTGGTTAGTCCTTACGATTATTGTAACTCAGGAATAAAGGGTTCTTCTACTGTGCCTACTATATCGTCGTTGACAAAGGAGACAAACGAGGCGGTATAGATACGCGTTAGTTTGACCGAGTAATAACGGAGGGTCAATGCGCCTGCGTCATGCGGGTCGGCAATACGGATGACATAACTATCCGGCACTTCGTCCCAAGGCGAAGCCACGCCAACAATCGTCTCACCCGCTACCACGGAAATCATATCGGTGGCATCGGCATATGGACGCAGAACTTCGGGCAGACGGATAATAGCCGTCATTGATTTATAACTCTCTGCATCTTCCGCCACTTTCCACTCCGGACGGGGTGTTCCGTCCGGGGTGAGGATAGTGCGTTCGGGTTTGGGCTTGCAACCCATCATCATCGCTATTGCGAGAATCGCTAAAATATACTTTTTCATAACTTTAAACTTTAAACTTTAAAACTTCTTTAAACTTTAAACTTTCAACTTTCAACTAAAGCTTGCCTCCTTGCGCATTATACGTATTGCCATTGCGGTGGATATAGAGGATACCATTCTCCATCACTTTGCGCAAGTCGGATTCGCCGAAGCGGATGAGGTACGGGTTGTGTACCGTTCCGGTAGGAGCGAAAGCACCATAGTTCAGCACATTGGAAGCCGAGTGTTCTTCGCCCTTGTCGTCGGTGACGGTGAAGGTGAGTTCGGCATTGTCCTTAGCGTGAACGAGTAGGAACCACATACCATCAACGGATTTGGCTTCGCCTACGAGTTCATCATGAGCGTAAGCACGCAGCACAGCGTTGTCCAAATTGATGGCAACCTCGTTGCTCTCCAACGCTGCCACAATAGGCATCGCGGTAGAGTAAGTTCTACTCTCACTTCCCCTTTCACTTTCCACTTTTTTCCGCGGAGCGGTGGCAGGAACGGATGGATAGAAATGTACGGTGACCTCATCCTTTGCTTGGCGATAGAGCATATAGCCTTCGCCCGGAATGAGGCTTTCCAGCGAACCTACCCACTGCTTGTTGTCAAAGACAGCAAACTGGTAGTAACCGGTGATGATATCGCCATCCTTGGCGGCATTGAAGTAGTCTGCCATAGCAGCATCCACCGGTGTGTTGGATTCGAATAGACACGGCAGGTTGTTCCAACCGCCACCGAACGTCAGTTCGGGCACTTTATTGGCAGACAAACCGCGTACCTCCACTACCATATCGCGACTCACATGCAGCATGTATATATTGCTATTATCGAGCGCAATGTTGTTGCTCCACTTGCTTTGCGTATAAACAGAAGCATCGGGTTCAATAGATGCTATTGAGTCAATAGGTTTATATCCGTATTCTCCATATACCTTGATTAGGTCATTTGTCTCGAAGCCGCCTACATTGACAAAGGAGGAGTTGATATCCGTCGGTTGTACATTGAAACTAATCCAGTTCCATCCGGTATAGATAGGTATATTCTGCACACGTGAATCCGCCACATAGAAATCTATCGGTTTCTGTACCGAACCATAAACCGTATCGGCCACGAAGCGAATAACTTCTTTCTCCGGTTTAAGTACAAAGGTCTTGCCGGTAGAAGCCTGCCACAGGCGCAGAGATATGTCTTTTCTCTTCATATCGGCATTGCCATAAATCTTAAGATAGAGATTAGCGTTGCTGCCTACCTTGGAGGTGATAGACTGCATACCTACGCACGTATTGCCGTAGAAGGCACCGACTATATCGCGGGTATCGGTATCCACATAGGCGCCGCGTGCTTCATTCTGCAAATGAACGGTACCGATAAGGTTCATATTCTGGTTGAAGTCATTGGGTACAGACCAGTTGGGGAAGACGGCTTCAACACGTACATTGACGAGCATCTGGTCGGACATGCCTGTTTCGTCGGTAAGTGAAACGGGTGCAACATAGTCGCCGGCGTTGAGGTCGCCGCTGACGGTGAAGACAAGTACGCGTTGCTCTTGTGGTTTGAGCGTGCCTACCGGTTCATCCACGGTGAGCCAGTCGGGCAGACCGGAGATGACGAAGGGTTTATCTTTTCCCGAATGATTCGTGACGGTGGTATAGACCACGGTATCCATCATACCGGCACTCTTGATTATCCATAAGTTCTGTTCATCCCAGCGTATTACATTGCGATCCACATATACCGACCAGGCAATTGGATTGAGGAGGCGGTTGCCCTGCAGGTCTTCCACATCGCGCAAGGAGAAGAAGACGTTCTTGTGGTTGATTTCCATATCGGGTACGTTGAGGTTAATAATCAGTTCGTTGTTATTACCTACCCAATCAAATCGTATCTTCTCGTATTCGGAGTTGCGGATGAGCGGGCAGACATCCGTGGTAGTGGATTTGTCATCCAACCGGGCGCGGATAACGGTGTCCTGCTTAGCATACCACTCCTGTTTATCGCTATTGTAATAGAGGCGGGCATTATACGGGCTGTAGTGGGTCTCGTAAACGCTGTTGTCGTTGAGTATGCGTTGGTCAAAGGGCAAGTAGCAACGCAGTCCCATTTCCTGTCCGTTGGGAGCGTATGTATCAAACTCGCTGAGGTAATCCTGCGGCATCGCGAACTCCCATATACTGAGTTCGTCGAAGCAGCCGCTACTGAAGTTTCTGCCGAGGATGGTTTGGGACATAGCCCACGCACCGAAGAACTGTCCGTTAGCCTGTGCCTTGAGTTGACCGTCTATATATAGGTGCGTATAGTTGAAACTGCGACCCACCACTAATCCGAGTGTATGCCAAGCGCCGTCTTTGTAGTTACCTTCGGCAACCAATCTATTAACGCTGTCGGAAGCCAGTACGATTTGTCCCGATTGCGTCATAAAGATACCTATTTGCTTATTGGTCTTGTCCATTTTGGCATTGATATCACCGAAGAGCAAGACATCTTCATCACTGCTAAAGGGTTCAGCCGGATCGCTTTTGAAACTAAAGAGTAAGGTATAGTCGGCATCCGCCGAGTTGTTGAACCACTGTGCATCCAGTTGAACGCCTTTTGCATCATTCACTTTTAGTGCCCTACCTTCCGGCATGGTCCATGTCGGGTTATTGATGATGGCATCAGCCCCATGCGCTTTGTCGTAGGCTATGTTTCCCGAACCTTCGGTCATCGGGTAGTAGGCTAACAGTCCGTTTTCGTAACCTGTGAGGCATGTGTTTTCGGTAGAGAACACCTCCTCAAAAGTCAGAGTTTTAGACCAAATACGCGCTTCTGCCATGCGTCCCGTGAAGGGATGAAGGTTATTCATACCGACACCGAAGGTGAATGGAGCAGCCTCGATGATTGTAAAGGTTGTAGCCGTCGCCGAATGCGCTGCGCCTCCCCCTACCGGTTGAGTACCGACATAGAAACGAATACTATCTGTTGCTGCATTATAGGTCATTACCACGCGTGCAAAACCGCCTGTAGGTATTCCCCCTTTAGAAGCAAGCACGTCAATGTCAGCTATTCGCGCATAGAGCAGGCTGTCTTTTCTACCGAACTCAATGCCATTACCATTGCCGTCACCGAAAGAGAAATACGTCACTTTTCCGTTCGTATTTTCCTGATAAACCCTCAAGTCAATAGAGAAGTCGCCGGTCAGATTGCGTTTCGTTTGTGTGCGAGCATACGAATCGCTATTCCCTGAGAAGGTGAGCGTAGGCATACTGAAATAGTCCGCCTTGTTCTTAAAGCCGACCACCTGGAAGTTATTGTCTTCATCGAGGTAGTTGTACGCAATCGGTTCGGAGAACGGCACGTAAATATAGTCCTGTTTGGTGAGAACGCCATTGGCGGGGGCTATATTACCAAAGAGACGCGGACGGCGTGTATCCTTGATACCGCTGACGGGTTCGGACGCCTTGGTGACATAACCGGTTCCGTAGCGGCAGTAGCTGACGGCACGGAGGTCGTAGCGCTGCTCCATCGGGTCGCGCTCGCCATAGAAGTGGATATTGTCGATACGTCCGGCTTCTTTGTTGAACATCTGCTTATTGCCGCTGGCTTTCTTATAATAAACAGAATCTACATAATAGGAGCAGAGCGTTACCCAATTGTTCTCCGACTGCGTGGAGAGTTTGTATTGCAGTTCGATATGGTCAAAGTTAGCGTAGTCGGGGTCAAATCCGTCGATAACAACGGGCAAGTAGTAGCCCTGCTTGTCGTAGGGCGAGTTGGTATTCATCACCCACTTGTCGTCCGGTGTAGCGATACGCACCGGTGTAGAGGCAGGCAAGAAATGGACGGAGATATACTGATGGCACTTATTCAACGGGTCACAAGAGGACATGAGCACCAGTTCGAGGCTGTCGTAATCGAGCGCCACGGCACCTTGTCTAACTTCGAGCTTCTTATGGATGACTTGTCTTCCGGAGAGTAAGAAGTCCATACCGGAAGGTGTGAGCGGATTACCGTCGATGGTAACCTTGGCGCCGTTGGGGTTGGCGGGTTCATCCAGACGCAGATTAAAGGAATGGACACCATCCAACACACCAACAGGAACTTCCGTCTCGTTCCAAATCTGCAAGTCGAAGACAGCCACGCCATCGGCTGCCACACCGCTTACTTCATGCTTATCCACCTCAATACGGGGAGACTCCAGTTTGACGGTGGCAGGATCAAGAACGGTTCCCGGGCGGTAGAACTGCGTTACATTCTCGCCTATATACGGACAACTGGTAGCGCCACCGCGAAGGAGATAGACAAAGTCGGAGCAATCGTAGTTGCCGGTTTTCATACTATCTTTTGCCGCCGGCAAGTTGGCAGCAAGGGTACGCCAACTCGTAAGGGTAGAATCGTTATTGAAATCTACCGTAGAGTTCAATCGATAAACATCCACATCCACGTATCCGACACCGTTTTGAGAAAGTGAGAATCCTATTTCGCGGTTGAAGGACGGGCTGCTGCTGCCGTTTTG
Organism: Paludibacteraceae bacterium; assembly: GCA_024400115.1. Taxonomy (GTDB): domain Bacteria; phylum Bacteroidota; class Bacteroidia; order Bacteroidales; family Paludibacteraceae; genus Colicola. The sequence goes on from JAKSNF010000030.1 coordinate 5,998, forward strand.
ATCCCATGTACTGGAGATCACCGGCAGGAAGTTTATTTTCCATGCTCTTGGACCGTTAGTTACGTTTATCTTCTGTCCTTTGTTAGCTGAGCTATTTTTATCTCCAATAAAGGTATTAACCTTTTCGTACATATCCGCAAAATCTCTACCTATCGCAGAGAACATACTACCCATGAGTGTTGTAACAAAGTCATAGGATGGGGTTTCATTATTTTCACTGAAATAAGAAGCACTGGTAGCTCCATCCTCGGTATAGGTGAACGCGGTACCACCGGAGAGGGAATAACTGCCTAAACGATTTGACGTGTTGGAACCATAGAGTTCTATATACTCATTGTCTGCTAATATCTTTATCCATTGGTCAATCTGTTTCTTATATTCCGCCAGTTCATTGGTATAAATCCGTGTCCCCCCGTTTTTAGGTTTAATCTCTATGATTGCAGTATCTTTTAGCCAATAGGCTATCTTGTCTGTGGCATTGGCTATTTCCTGCACAGCAGCGGAATCTCCTGTGTGGATCAGAGATGCCATTTCCGAATAGAGTTGCGGAATGATTTGGTTAACGATATGATTCTGCGTGTAAGCGAACTGAACGGGTGTCTCGTCCATGGTGAATGCAAGGTCTTGGGAGACAATCAGAGCCGGACTTGTGCTATCCTTCTGCGCCACAATACGCGCTGCGCCTTGCTCGATGGCAGGTGCCATCATTTTCAAGGTGGCAGTATCCACCACATTAAATATCTCAGCGTGCGTAGCATAGGCGTTGACCGTATGACCGATGAAGACGGTAGCCGGTGCTCCGATGCCCAAAACAGTGTTCTCGGGACTGGTCTCGATTCGCTCATTGGTTGAGAAGGAATAAGAATATGTGGTGCCGCCCGTACCTGCATAGTTGAAAGAGAGAATAGGAATATTTATTCCTGACGAATTCTCAAACCAAGTACCGGTAGTTATTCCGGTATTTGCGGTCCCATCGTAGGTTCCAAGAGTTTGATTTATATTTCTCAGTATATCCACACTGAAACTTACGGATGCATTAACTGTTGTTGACACGCTATAGGATGTGGAATAGGTTGCGCCCTTGGATATCCATGCGTAGGAGTTGCTTCCGGGCGGGTCGCGTAGTACATCGTTAAGCGTAACCGTACTACCTATTTTCTGCATCACATTATTGCCTGTCAGGCGTTTACCGAGTACGAACGCCTTAATGGGCTCGGAATGCACATCCTGCCCGTTGATACTAACGGATACTTCGAATCGCTTGAGGGCTTCGTTGGTACTGACGGCATCAAAGGATATATTAGCTACTCTCGCTATAACATCCGAACGGCCTTCGCTATCCAACACCCCCTTGATGATGGATGTGCCGGACTCCAATCCGTTATAGACGGTGTAATTATGATTTCCGAGAGGTACGATATCCAAATCGCGGTTGCAGTCATTATTATAGTGATACTCCTCACGAGCGTTGATACGGAAGCTGTAGCGGTAATCGGACAAATAAACCGGATAACCTAACGTATATTCCCATTTGCCCGATTTATGGGTGCAAACACTGTCATAACGGATAGTATCCAGCGTGTAACCCTGTACCAATTCTTCTCCATAATGCTCTAAAGGAGCACCGAATCGGAGTTGAGTTACCGCCACGCTCGCGGGCGCGTGATATATTACGGAGTAGGTGTCGTGATACCAATTGGTACGACCGTTATAGGTACTTTGCAGGGTATCCAATGAATAGGTCAAATCTTTGGTCTCGGATGTTCTGCCGCCACCGAACAAAGTGGCATAGCCATTAGCCGTTGCCTCCACGATGCGGTATTTGACAGGCGGCAGGTCTATCACATATTCGCCTGTCTTGACATCGGGACGAACGATAATGCGTTTCTCCTCAAAGCGGACAGGAGTAAGCAATGTTGTATCTTTACCATCCGCGCAGACAAAGGTTGTGTCACGCATGGTCTTGGTCAGGTCTTTCTCGTCATAAACGAAGTGGGCGATATTGTCCCCTTCCAGTTCGAAGACGAGTTTGAGACTGTCACCAAGGTTATTCTTACTCAATCCGAAGCCAAGTGGTTTGAGTCCTTGTATGTCACCGCCGGCGAGACGGCCGACGAGGCGCACACGGGTGTTGTCCCAGAATTTGATTCCGTCCTTCGAGCCGCTTTGGAAATTCAGGGTATCTTTGCCGCCAATCATCAGTTTACCGTCGTTCATAAAGGTGTGCTTATCTTTGGCTACGGTGAGGAAGAATTCGATTCCCGAAGGCACGGAAAGAGTAAAGTTACCCGAAGCGTCGGTGCGGATGGTGTCGTTGTTGTTCATAGCCACCTGTCCGCTAATTAGGAAGTACGCATCGCGCACGGGTATCGTAGTGCCGGTATATAGCACGCGTCCCGAGCAGCGTTGATAACTATCCGACAGGAAATCAACATTATGTACCGCAGGTGCAGCGGAGGTAAGTGTGACTTTTGCCTCCCCGCCTTTAGCCGGATAGAACGTCTGACCTGTGGAAGGAATATAAACGGTGTATGTGCTGCCGTATTGGTCAAGGGCATACTCGATATGGGAGAACTTGTAATAGCCATTGGCTTTGGTCTTGACGGAGTCAATTTTATTATTATCTTTTACGAGATATACTTTGACATCTGCTACCTTGTTGCCATTGGTATAGGAGACATAGCCGTCTATATAGCCGTAACGAGAACGGGAACCGATAGTGGCAATATTCGATTCCATTCTCTCGGTGCAAAGGGTTACCGCCTTTACCATGTAGGTGTATGGTTGACCCGGGTCGCCTTCGGTGTCGTTATACCAATTGGTACGATTATCGACAACATCAATGGAATCAAAAGTAACGGCGATAGAATCAGGTATATTACCTATAGAATCAGATGAGGCAATACTCCTGCTGCGCCAAACGGTGTAATAGTCGGGCTCGCCATCTGCTTCCCATTTGATGCGCGTGTATTCGGGGTGAGACTCCTCGTTATTGGATGCGGTAATTTTGGTCATGTTTACTTTTTCGGTACGTATTTTGGGATAGAACCAAAATATGGTCTCTTCGGGCAGGTCAAAGCGGGTAGCATCCGTATTGAGACGTACGCACAGGTCGTATTCCTGGCAGGTCTTGGGCAATGCTGCCGTGTATTCAAATTCAAGAATCAACTCATTGTTGAACACTTTACCGTGCCATTGGGATGTGTCTATTTTTACAACACTTGCCTCCTTATGATCTTCCCAAAGCACGACTTCTACTCTCGTATTGGGATCCCAAGCGGTAGTCACTGTGCTATCCATTATTGGCCAAACGAACTGACCGGACAAGTCGATTTTGTTGTTGTTGGTTATTGAGTCCGTAGCGCAATCGCGGAAAGCAGCATACGGCTTTGTTTGTAGTATGTTCGCACAAAGGTTCACGCCTATTTGTTTCACACGCCCGACATAGGTGTATGAAGCGGCGTACGGATGCCCCGTCCAACCATAGGAAGAAGCTGACATACGACGAATGCGGTAATAGATAGAGTTACCGCCATTCGGATTATTGATGGAGGATTCATCTATATACTCATATTTTCCGTCTTTATGGCTGCTGAACAAGACCGTACCGATCTGTTCGGCATCGCTAAAGTCGGATTTGTAGGCACGTTGTATCTCGTAATAGTCCGTTGAAGCGGCATCCTCTGCAGATGGATTGAGGATGGCCCATTTCAGCAGTTTATAGCCGGAGTTCATCGGTATCTTCGCATTATTCTCTCCTTTGAGCGTATCCATTTTAGCCGTGACGGAGAAATCGCGTATTGCGTGATAAGCGGGTATGTCAATGGAATTGGAACGGACGGAAAATGTTATACCATTCTGTCGCTTTACATTAGCCGTGATATACACATTTTTTCTAACCGAGTCTGTTGCCGGAATATCAAACGAACCGACGGGTTCTGTGATAGTGTGTTTGATGCCTTCGCAAGAAATCATATAGTCTATCGGCTGGTCATAAAAGACATACGATACCATAATCTTACCGGCGTTTTTGGGGTCTGTTCCGCTCATAAAGACGGTTGACATCAGTAATTCGGGAGCAGGATTCCCGCTTTCCATCTTTTGGTTTGTCATGAGGTTGTAACAATAATCGGTAAGACTTCCTACTGCTCTGTTGTCACATACATGCACTCGGAGGGACAAGTATTTCTCGTTCATATCGGTCGGAACCGCCCATCGTAGGTCAAAGGTGATTGATTTGCGCTCATCTTTGGCGTGCGGAATACTGACGTCGTCTCCGTTGTTTTTCAGTTGGATCTCCTTCCCAGTGCTTTCGTCAGGAATGGTATAAAAGAAATAATCATTAGGAGCTTTAAACCACGCCTTTCCCGCTCCCTTTTCATAGTGGTAATTGACGTCATTGTCACCATTGTAATAAAATAGTTTTGTCCATTTATCATCGGTTGCATCCTTGAGGGATATGGGTGATTCACTTATAATATATTCGACAAAGGTGTGGCGTTTCCTATTGTTTGTCTGAGCCGGATTCGAATCGTTGTATGCCCAGTGGTTGTAGGGATTACCCCACGTCCACGTCAACAAGGAGAAATTAACACTACCCATACCGTCGTAATAAGCATAGAAATTATAATCCTTTTCAAACCAGTCATTGCCGGCTGCATATACATTGGAGGATGTATTGACCAGCAGCATCACACTTGCTGCCAAATAGAATATATGTTTTATCGTTTTCATAAAAAATGTCTTTTTCTGTGGAGCTTCGGCTGCATCGAGTTGCAAAAGCAAGCTTTCACTCGACTTGCACGAACCTTCATATTCGTAATATATTAAGCGTTGAGATTATTTATATCCTTTGGTCGTGGAGCAAGTATGATTATTTACCTTGACAGAGCCTCCTTTCCAATCATAATTGATTTGCTTGTTGATATTCATACGCATGGTTGCTCTTTCGTATAACTCACGGGCTTGTTCTTTCGTTTCGGCATGATCTATCAGTGCGCCATAGTTGGTCGCCACTTTTTGCAGGTCTCTATCATTACCGGCTAATTTGATAAGTTGATCCTTGTAATTTTGTTTCAATTTAATCAACTCATAGATGTACGCAATTTTCATATATGCTTCGGTAAAAAGTTGTTCAGCAGCCGGACGGGAATAGGCGTCTCTAATTCGTGGCGTATATTGGCCGGCTATCTGTTGCGCCTCTGCATTGCCTTGGGCATAGCGGTCGAGAGAATCCGCCAACGCATTCTTATAATCCGTGAGCGTCAGTTTGTCAATTCGTTCAAGTGCGATAGTGGTATAGTTTTGCACTTCCGCCGTACTCTGAGCGTTGTCGATTAAGAGGCAATAGTGTCTGGCAGTGTCTTGCGCCTCTATGTTATTGCCTGCTACCTCATAGAGGTATGCCTTGTTCTCTTCTGCCATCAGGTCTGCAAACGTGAATTTGTAGTTTTTCCAAGAGCTACTATCTCTGTATATTTTCATCGCATCGCGATCGGGCACATAAACGATGGCGGTTTTCTGGTTGTAGAAAATGCTAATCCCCAGATTTGGCGGAGTGTCGGCAAGACATATCACCTTGTTCAGCCCAGTGCGATTGGCAAATGCATAGTTCTTAATTCCCTTAAGGGTTGATGGCAAGGTAATGAAAGTTTCCGTTGAGGAGTAGGGGGATTGAAATCCGTAAGCACCTATTGTTTCAACACCTTCCGGCACGATAATCTCCGTTCCCAAAGGGCAAAGGCGGAAACATTCATCCGGGATATTTTTCAATCCGGTAGGCAAACTTATATGCGTTAATTTCGTACATCTCATAAAGGCAGCCTTACCGAGAGATTGTACGCCTTCGGGAATAACAATGGAGCCCAAAGCAGCACAATTATAAAATGCAGAATCGCCGATGGTTTGCAAATCTTCTATATACTCGATATTGATATCTTTCAGCTTTTCACAACCGTTAAAGGCATTGTTGCCGATATACTGTATGCCTGACGGCAGCGAGATAGATACTAACGAATCTTCTTTATAAAATGCGCCATCAGCAATGCCGGTAACTTTATAGAAAGTCCCTGCAGAAGCGAACATAGCCGGAATCTCGACTTTTCCATCAATGGGGAAGGCATCAATTACTTCCACGGTATTGGAGGAAGTCTGTCTGTACGTGATATAGGAGTAAATTTTGGTAAAATATTCTCCCCATTTGCTGCTCCCATATGCCACTGTCGCTTCCGAAGTGGGAACACATACGATAACTTTGTCATCCTTATCATGACCTTCAAAAGCCCACTCAGCCAATTCCGGCGGTGTTTCTGCCAAACTGACAATACATTTTAAGTTTGTACATCCTCCAAAGGATTTTTGGTTGATTTTTCTAACAAAAGCGGACAGATAGATGGTTTCCAATTTTGAGTTCAAATAGAATAATCCTTCTGGAATCTCCGTCATCCAATCAGGAATATCAATCGCGGTCAGTGCTACGTTCTCAAAGACATAAGTACCTATGTCAATAGCATCTGTACGTTCAGCAAACTGTAAATCTTTCAGTTGGGTGCAGTTCTTAAATGCTACGAAACCTATTTCCTTTACCGAAGCAGGGATAGTGACGGATGTCAAACCGCAACCCCAGAAAGCCCGTTCTCCAATCTTTGTTACAGAATTAGGAATTATTATCGAGGTCAAATCACTGCAATTAGCGAAAGCATAATCTCCAATCTGGGTTATCTCTCCATTACAAATAATTGTACCGGTGCCATTGGAGAACTCGTGTTTGGTAATTGCAGGACCAAACGTGGTCGCGCCTTCATTCAAACTACTATAATACCCCGACAATCTCGACGAAGCGGTGTAGGTAATTTGAGTTCCTGCGTGCAGTCCGATGCTACTTAGCAACATCGCTGCCAAAATAAATAATAGTTTACGCATATCGTTTGTTGTTTTAGTTATTTAGTTGTTAGTTTGTTCTATAGCTTGAGCAAAGAGATCAAAGTCGGAAGTGTAAATTGCATCTTGGATGACACGATATTTCTCGAACTCAGACTCGGCATAGGTTTGGGCTTCAATGTGAGAAATAGTTCCACTATCCGTGAGTATTTTTTCGTTGTTAAACTCCAAAAAAGCATCTAAACGCTTTGCCCAATCTTCCATAGTCATCGGAATATGCTTTTCCGCTTGACGCTTAGCATAGTCCAAATACATGCTCACTAATTCGTTCATCCCCTGTATCTCCGGCTCCGTGAGGTAATTCTTTGCGATAGTAACATCTGCCTTTACAATCTTTCCGTTAGGAGCTTTCTTCCAAGTAGTCAAACCCATGTGCTCCTTATCTGCGTCGGCGCGCTCTTTTATAACTTCGGCAGCAGTGTGCCCATGAATAGCGTAATGCATCTTATTCTGCACCGAAGCAAAGAACTGCTGCGTAAGAGGAGATTTGACATCATAATCGTATGCTGTCATATAGATATCGGTTACCTTTTGGTAGAAAAGTCTTTCGCTTGCGCGAATCTCGCGTATCTCATCCAACAGATGGTCAAAATAAGCATCACTGAAGACTTGCCCATTCTTGAGACGCTCCTTGTCTAAGACATATCCCTTCGTAGAGAACTCATGTAATACCCTCGTAGCCCATTGACGGAATTGCGTTGCGCGAATAGAATCCACACGATAACCCACGGAGATAACCATGTCGAGGTTGTAAAAAGGCTGTTCCCTAATAACTTCACGCACACCTTCCATTCGAACTTGTCGGATTTTCCGACAGGTTGCCTCTTGTGATAATTCACCTGTAGAATATATGTTTTTAATATGCTCCACGATGGTTGTGCGCCCCTTATCAAAAAGGGTAGCAATACCTTCTTGAGTTAACCAAATCGTTTCGTCTTCGATACGGACGTTGATTCCATCTTCCGAATGTTGCTTGGTAAAAATCAAAAAATCAGAAGTACTATTCCTTATTTGTAATTCCTGATTCATCATACTATTTTAGTTAGTTATTATCGCTTATTTTGTGCGTCACAGCGCTTTGCGCTCTATTTCAGTTCTTCAAAGACATTAATTGAATACACAGCCGACATATCGTCGTGCATGTTGAACAGAAGAGTACCCTTTACCGGGTTATAAACACACGACCAGTCGGTAACTTGACCGGGCATTTCTATACCAAAATTACCCTCTTGCAGACATAACAAAGCCTGTCCTTCGGTCATGACGGGTGTATAGGCACTCATCATTCTGTGTACGCGAGTCTTATTGCTGAACGTATTTTGCCAACGGTCGGTATTAAAGGTATAGTTGGCTTCCGGATTGGCATAGTAATTCTCGATACTATAGTATTCATAGGGCACTTGAGACAGAGAACCATGAGTGCTTTCTATACGATCGTTTTCCCCCATTATATACAACGTATCTTTCCACGTTTGGGAATCCTTATCATAGCGATTCCAATACTCAAACACACGATAGTCGCCACTTGCATCTGCTACGAACCAGTGAACATTGGTTTTGGACAAAAGCGTGGTATAATTATATTTATTAAACAGTTTTACGACGTCTTTCACCGTTTTGCAAGTTGAGAGCATCAAATGATGCAAAACAGACAGCGTGATTTGCTCTTTACCTTCGGCTTGCTGGTCAATAGAAACAGGAAGCTTAGTATCGTTAGGAAATTCAATTTCAGTTCCGTCTTGCGTGTTTGGCAACTGATAGGCAGCAAAGCACAAACCATACTCGTTCATACCATCCATCACTGCCATGTTTTGACGCAACATAACGTCAATGTTCGTTTTGGGATTTAACAAACAACTATCGATGTCGAACGAATAGGTACCGTTCCAATTCTGGGCATAGGTTATGTTGGAAAGCATCACACTTTTATATTCTCCGGGACGCGGGTTTTTGTTGAATAATATAACCATTGCACCGGGGGTACCGTCCAAGTTACGTCCGAAAAGTAATTCACCATTAGGATTTTTGCACACGAAACCCGAGCAGCCACGCGGAGCGTTGATGTACGGACCAAAGGCCATCTCTACGCTTCCATAGAATTCTCTGTTAACATCGTCATTGAACGGTTGAAAATCATTTACCGTATAACGGTGGGCATCATCACGAATAAATTTCTCCCAAGGGAAATGCACATCGTAATCCATAAAATACATATGACCCTTGGATTGCGGAACATAACGCAACGAGCGAAGTGTTTTCTCTGAGTTGTCCAGAACATAGATTTCCGGGGTCAGTTGACAGTCTTGCACAAACTCCACGCCGTTCTTACGGACATCAATGGGGTTATCCAAAGGTGTTGGTGTAGGTGTAGGTTCATTCTTGGATTCTTTACAACCCGTTAACGCGATGGCGGCGATAGTCATCAGTGCCAAAAAAATCTTTTTCATATTGTTTTTAGTTTTTATTTACTTATTTTCTTTCCTTGAATGTCGTAATAAGCACCATCTTTAACGATAATAATTTGTCCACAATAGAGGTACTTACCTACCTTATTGTCGTTTTTAGCAGGGTCCATGACAAAGATTTCATCTATGCCGGTATCCTCTTGATAGACACCTAAGCGTATATTCACGTCCGGTCCAATGGTAAGAGCCAGTTCGCATACGCCATTCACATAGACACTTACTTCATCCATCGTATAGGTTACCGTAGGTTTAACCGTAAAGCGGAAACATTGTTCCTCTATATTAGCATTCTTGACATAGATAGCATCTGCCACAAAATCGGCAGCACAAACGGGAGCAGTATTCAGTAGCGCAGTGGCAACCAAGACCACAAATAAAAGAAAACTCTTGCGTTTCATATCGTTTATTGTTTTATGGTTCTAACAATCCGGTGAGGAACTTAGAGTAGTGGAACGTAGGACTAAGTCTCATCATCTTTTCCAAGAGTTCGGAACGTTCTTTACGATAGTTATTTTTAACCGCTGGATTGCGATTGATGACAACTATATCACGTGAAGTGGCATCGTATTGCGGCCATTTGACCGTTGTTTGTGTGCTATCACCTGACATATACTCAAAGTCCGGCTTACCATTACGGGCGAAATTAGCCCAAATCGTTTGCATAATATCGCTCACTTCTAATTCTTCTTTTGTTTGGTACCAGAAACTGCTTTTGTTTCTAAACACGTATGGCACTTCCGCTGCATGTCCTACGCGCATTCCTTGAGCCGTGAGGGCAGGTGAACAATAATCAAAGAGGTAGAAATAACTGTTTCCACCGGCTTGAGCATGTCCTGCTGCTTCAATGGCGTGTGCCGCAAGGAACAACCAGTCATCTGCCACTTCCTCCTGAAAGTGCAAACTA
>JAKSNF010000031.1 GCA_024400115.1 Paludibacteraceae bacterium
CCGAAGGACAAACCGGTAGCATCTTGTGCAGAAGCACCGACTTCAGGATCATATCCACTATACTTGGTCAGAGTAGCCAAGTTTTGGATGTTCAAATAGATACGGAAGTTATCGAAGTGCATTTTCTTGAGAACTTTCTTAGGCAATGTGTAACCTAAAACGATGTTCTTCAAACGCAGATAACTACCATCCTCAACGTAACGGCTCGAAATACGGTCGTTATCGTTCGGGTCAGCATTAACGGAAGCGCGAGGATTCTTAGCATCGGGGTTCTTTACGCGAACGTTCGATACATCATCGTACCAGTTGTTAATTGTTACACCGGATGCGTTAACAAACGGATATTCCTTATCAGGATTGATAGGCTCCAGTTGTGCGCGAGTGTTAACCACGTCACGGAGTTGGTTCGTCCATTGAGACTTCATACTCGAAATAGAAGTATTCGAGTTAGCACTACCCATCTTCGTGTAGTTGAGGATTTGGTTACCATAAGAACCATTCAGGAATACGGTCAAGTCAACACCGTAGAAACGCAACGTGTTCGTCCAACCGAAGGTGAACTTAGGCAGCGGACTACCGATGTTGGTCTTATCCAACTCGTTGATAACGCCATCTTCGTTGACATCTTTGAACTTCAAGTCACCGGGCCATACAGTATTGCCGCGAGCGAAGTTTCCATTCTCAGGATGAGTCAGCGTCTTCGGGCTGTTCATGATATCCTCAAGGTCTTGGTAGATACCTTCTACTTCATAGCCGTAGAAGTTGTACAGGCTCTCACCTACGAGGGTGCGGCTGACAACGTCATCCCATTGACCTTTACCAACCAACGAAGCGTTAGCCGTTCCGTCCAGAGCAACCAGTTTGTTGCGGTTAACGGAGATTTGGATATTGCTCTCCCATTCCACTTTCTTACCGCGGAACGGATTGATGTCTAAGCTAACTTCGAAACCTTGGTTGAGGATCGTACCATAGTTACCTTTAGGAGCTGCCAATGCAGAAGAAGCATTACCGCCTGTTCCCATATAGGACGGCAATTGGAGGTCCATCAACATGTCATTCGACTTCTTGTAGTAGTAATCAGCGTTCAACATGATCTTGTCGTTTACAAAACCAAGGTCAAGACCTACGTTGAATTGCTCTTGTTTCTCCCAGTGGATATACGGGTTAGCTAAGTTGCTGGGACGATAACCAACGGTGTTACCGTTAGGAGTTCCCGCACCTGCGAAGATACTGCTGATACCGGCACCCCATGCGAAAGCACCGATGTTAGCGTTACCCGTTTGACCCCAACCGAAACGGAGTTTACCGTTAGAGAAAGCGTCGTGGATAGGCTCAAAGAACTTCTCGTTCGAGAAACGCCAAGAAGCAGCTACTGAGTTAAACGGAGCCCAACGGTTTTCAGGACCGAAGTTGGAACTACCATCATAACGGAATGTATAAGTCAAGTAGTAACGTTCTCCATAGTTATATGTCGCACGTGCGTACACGGAAGCCATAGAGGAAGCACCGAAACCATTACCAATACTGTACGTTGTAGCGTCACCTAATTGAACGTTTTGTACATCATTGGAAGGCAGGTTAGAAGAAGCACCACGCAGATACTCCCACTTGCTCAACCAAGCCTCTTGACCAACCATCACACTCCAAGTGTGACCGGCCTTACTGTCAGCATAAGTAGCATAGTTCTTAATCTGCCAATAAGTGCTGTTGTTCAGTTGTTGAGAAATACTATTGATCGTTTGTTTAACGTAACCAAAGTCATACGTCGGAACGAACGTACTTGCCTTAGCAGACGATACGTCGAAACCGAAGTCAGAACGGAGAGTCAATTGCTTAATCGGTTGAATCTCTAAGAAGATGTTACCCATCAATTTTTGACGTTTCAAGAGATTGCTCTTCAGCATAGCCTCAGCTATCGGGTTAATAGAAGCACCCGAACCTTCACGGCTACGGCCTACGAAATAGTTACCATCCAGATCATAAATAGGTTGATCAGGGTTAGCTGCCAAAGAGTAGAAGATTACACCTTGCTCACCATCAGCGAGCTTAATGTCTTCATTCGTGGTGGAATAAGTAGCATTCAAACCAATCTTTAACCATTTGGTCAGTTGAGCGTCAATGTTAGCACGAACGCTGAAACGATTGAACTTGGAACCGATAATGGTACCTTCTTGGTTCATGTACGAACCACTCAAATAGTAGTGGATCTTCTCAGTACCACCTTGAGCGGAAATTTGGTGTTGATGTTGCAAACCGGTTTGGAAGATAGCATCTTGCCAGTTGGTACCTTCACCTAAATACTGAGGATTACGATAATACGTAGAGACACTGTTCTCGTTGATCTCACCTTGTGCTGCTAAGTCGCATTGGTATTGAGCATACTCGCGAAGGTTCATCATACCTAAGCGCTTGTTCTGCTGACTCCAAGCAACCATACCATCATAACTGAATTGTGCCTTACCTTCTTTACCTTTCTTTGTGGTAATGAGGATGACACCGTTAGCACCTTGCGCACCGTAAATAGCGGTAGCAGAGGCATCCTTTAAGATTTCCATCGAAACGATATCCGAGGGGTTCAATGTAGCAATAGGAGAAATGGTAGAAACTTTACCATTACCTAAAGCACCTAAACCGTAACTCGAAGCGGAAGAACCGCTACCTTGTACGATCACGCCATCAATAACGTACAGAGGCTCTGCACCGGCATTGACGGTACCTTGACCGCGGACGCGGATGGACGAGGACGAACCCGGAGCACCGGAAGTCTGAACAGCCGTCACACCGGCAGCTTTACCGGCAAAGGCTTGGTCCAGAGAAGTCGTGATCTGATTCTTCAAATCCTCTTCCTTCATGGAAACTGTGGCGCCACTTAAGTCGGACTTCTTCATCGAGCCGTAACCTACGACTACCAGTTCGTCCAAAACTTCAGTGTTGGCAACCAACTTAACATTGACTACCTTACGGTTACGAAGAGCAACTTCCTGCGTCTCCAAACCCACGTAAGAAACTACCAGAGTAGCACTCGGATCAGCAACGTCCAGAACGAAGTTTCCGTCAAAATCAGAAACCGTACCACTGGTCGTTCCCTTAACCAAAATGCTTGCACCAATGACCGGCTCTTCGTTTTCATCGACAACGATACCGGTGACTGCTACCTGAGCAAATAATGCGGACGACATAAAGATTGCCATCAGCGTCATTACGCTACGGGTGACTAGTTTGTTTTTTGTCATCATTTGGTAATGAAATTTTTGGGTTAATAATAAGGGTTAATTGTTTGTTGTTTGTTATCTATTTGTTCAACACAAATATAGACAAAATTTCACGCTGCAAAATTACTGCTTTTTTGCAAACTGAACGAATAGTTTGTTAACTATTTATTATATAATTTTTGCAAAGTCGAGTTTACAATTACTAATACTATATAATTATAGTAGTATCTTATTCTTTTGGTATGTGCTCCTGAATTGGCTGGGGGTAAACCGCCTTACCTTATGGAAGAGACGATTGAAATTACTTAGGTTATTGAACCCGCAATCGTAAGCCACCTCTGCCACACTCTGCGTTGTATCCACCAGCAATCGGGAGGCATGTCCTAACCTTACTTCAGTGATATATTCACTGATTGTTTTGCCCGTCCGCATCTTGAAGAATCGAGAGCAACCTACCTCTGTCATTCCTATCAAACTTGCTAATTGACAGAGTTTTATCTCTTCTTTGTAATGTGCCTCCACGTACTCTTTTATTTTCTGCACACGGCGTGAACCGGAGGGCGAACCTACCTGCGCAAAAGTACCACTGGACAGCACCCTCATCTCCGAATCAAGGGATAGCCGATGCATCATCTCAAAGAAACTCAACATCTGTTGGAAACTATTCTCTTGATGAAGTAAGTTCATCAGTTGTTGATATACATTCAATATACCTGTTTGCGAAAAAGCCACTCCGTTCTTGGCGCGTTCAATCAGTTGCGAAATACTGGCAAACTGGTTCTTTTTTAACAATGCAGGGGGGAGACAAGATAGTTCAAATTGTATCGTTATTTCTTGTATGTCTTCCGCCTCACAACAACCCTGTTGCCACACGTGCTCCAAATCACTGGTAATGAGCACCAATTCGAGGTCCTCGATTTTCTCGATACTATCCCCAACTACGCGCTCTACACCCTTACCGCCGCGTATAAAATTAAGCTCACAACAATTGTGCTTATGAATGGGATAAGAGAACTCTTTTTTATGCCTTTCAACGATGAATAAACTATCCTGCTCGGAGAGCGGAGCAATCTCTAAAAGTATCTTCTGTGCCATAGGTCTTGGTTAAAAAAGTATTAAAATTGAATACCTAACATATTAAATGCTTTGCCGTTTCGCTCAATTTTGACCCTATTTTCGGTCCAAATCTTCCTATAATCCTTTCTCCTTTCTCCTTCCTTCTGTATCCTTAAACCCGTCCCTTCTTTGGTGATGGTAATGGCAAACGGAAACTCACTTGCCGTGAACGTATGTTTCCACTCTCGCTCTACTCCTTCATCCTTCCACGTCACCTTCACCTCAATCTCTTTCCCTTCGTACCAATAGCCATCCCAATAAGCCTCGCTTAGTCCTATGCCGTTGATGGTTACGTCTGCGTTCTCCGCGTCCTCAAATTCAATCTTGACCTTACCTGCCTTGCCTTGGTTATAGCGCGCACCCATATGCTCTACAAAATAGCCATGACGATTACGCAGCCAGTTCAGCGCAATGCGGTATTCGTCGTTATAGTTCGGCCACCATTGGTTATACATTGGGCGATGGTAAGTAGTATATTCCGGTTGGATAGCATCTACCGAAGCGTCCAAGAGGGTCAACACGCGGTCGAAGCGCAGGAAGTCACCCAAATAAACCAAGGCTCGGTTGATAAACTCTTGCTGATAATCCTTATCCTGCATGGCATAGCGGAAATAAGCCGTGTTATCGGGCCAGTTCGCCCAGTTATTGTCCTTGTCGTAATCGTGGTTATACATGAACTCAAACATATCATAAGCGGGCGTTCTGCCGTATAACCCAAAACCAAAGTCCGTGTCCTTAGTCAATATGCGCCAAACCGGTTTATACCCCGTCTCGGCATCCAGCGGTCGCCACCAAACGATATTATTACCCGGATAGTCTTGATTGGCGTAGAAAAGCTCTAAGATGGTATGATTGATAAACTCCGTCACATCAATCACCTGTTCGTATTCGGCTCTCGTGTGCCCGGGTGTGTTCACAAACGTCTTGAACGCGTCCCACTGTTCCCATTCTCCGCTTTTGAGTTCGCCCCAGTTCTCTATCATCGTGATGTCCTCCAACTCGTTGTAATTGGTGTAGATATTATCCTCATTACTGCGCTCGCGAATGGTCAGAATACCCTTGTATTCGCCGTTGATAAACACAATCGTCGGACGAGAAGCCATCCAGTCTATGTCTTGATACAGACCCATCGTCTTCTGCATCAGCGCATCGCGGAAATAGAGGTAGTCAAAGTCGTTACCGCCGTTATGCAGAATAATCGACTTGAAGTCTTTCAACCCCGGTTTCTGGTCGGGGAAGAACTCATAACTCAATCGTTTCTCTCCAAAACGCTTATTGGCATATACCGCCAGCGATTTGAGTCCAAATCCACGGGAAGCGTTTCCTTGCACGCGTGCCTCGCAGATCTGGTTCAGCACCGCCTCCGAACCCGTATGCTCAAAGAACTGGAGAGCCACCGGACGACGCCAATCGTACTGATAATTCGGCGTGCCCGGACTAAACTTACCCTCCACTAAGATACCGAATTGGTCATCGTACCAGAATCGGTCTTGACCCACCAGCGAGATAACCGGCATATCCGTTTCGTGCCCTAAGAAGAGGTACGACTCTGTGCGCGACATGGGGCTCAGATAATCATCGTTAAACAAGCGTACGCGGAAGATAGTTGTTTTGTTGAAGTTGTATATATTCCCGCTCTCAATGGTAGCACCGTTCGTCTCCGTCGGTTCCGTTCCGTCAAAAGTGAGACGCATATACGTTCCTTCGGGGGCATCCTCGGGAATAGTGAGAACTACTTTGTGATAGCCTTCTTTTGTATATACTTGTCCGGGGGTACTAAACTCCGGATCGGGCAGTATCTTGTCCTTCTTATACACTTTATCCTCGTTTTGGGCATTGGGCGTAGCATGGCGGAAGAAACCCGTCTTGTCGCTGCCGTACGCGCGCCCGTAAGATATATTAGGAGAGGGCATCTTGGGAATCTCCACCAGCGAATCGATGGCTGTCTTGTTCTTGAATAGATACACCTTGCCGTCCTTGCCACTCTCCAAGCGGAAGTCTGCGTGCCAAGCGCCCTTCTCGGGGTCTTTGTCGCAATAGATGATTACATACTCACCGGCACCTACCGTCTTTTGGGGCAGGGCAGAGGCTTTCTTGGCTTTCTCGCTATCGCCTAATTGATAGTCTTGGAGGTTAACCGACTCCGTTCCGTCGTTATACAACTCCACCCACGAGTCCGGGAACTCGTTACTATCATCTACAATGCCGTCTATATTAGACTGCATAATCTCGTTAATACGTAATTCACTAAAAACAGCGCACGAAAAGGCGCAACAAAGTACAAGAGTAACTGCGTGTTTCATAATTATTAATCGTTAAGCAACCTCTATAAACATAGAGTATTGCGGGTTAAGTTCGATTAAAAAACGGGTGCAGTTACTATTTTCCTTAGAGGCTCTAGTCAGCCCGAATATACGAAAATAGCCATCCACACCCGTTGTTGGGGTGAACAGCTAATAATCATCGTATATTCTTATGAATGGACTAGATTTCTAAGGTCTGATGATTAGTTGTCCTTACAAAGTAAGTCAAATTTTCTGCAAAGGTAGTGATTTTTTAGCAAATGTGCAAATTATTTTGATATTTTTTTGCAATATCACAAAAAAGTCGTATCTTTGCACATGATTTAGAATAAATAATTCATTATTATGACATACACTGAACGTAAAAACTGGCTTTTGGAGCAGCACGAACAGTTGCTCACGCGCCCCAATCAGGCGCTGCCCTCTTTCAATGGTATTTATACCCGGTACGCAAACCCCGTCCTCACGGCAGACCACGCCCCCCTCACTTGGCGCTTCGACTTCAACGAACAGCGTAACCCCTTCCTTATGGAACGCATCGGTGTGCACGCCGCTTTTAACTCGGGAGCCATCTATCTCAACGGTAAGTATTACCTCGTAGTTCGCGTGGAGGGTAATGACCGCAAGTCTTTCTTTGCCGTTGCTGAGTCGGATAATGGTATTGACAACTTCCGTTTCTGGCCCGAACCTATCACCATGCCCGAGTCCGACGAACCGGCTACTAACGTGTATGATATGCGTCTTACCCTACACGAGGACGGCTGGATATACGGCCTTTTCTGCGTAGAGCGCCACGACCCTGCTCATCCCGAAGACCTCTCTGCTGCTACCGCTGCTTGCGGTATTGCCCGCACCCACGACCTCAAGACCTGGGAACGCCTACCCGACCTCATCTCGCCTACCCAACAGCGCAATGTTGTCCTCCATCCCGAATTCATCCAGTCGCCTGTAGCCAGTAGCCAGTCACCTAAATACGCCCTCTACACTCGTCCTCAGGACGGTTTTATCGACGCCGGCAATGGCGGTGGTATCGGTTGGGCATTGATAGACGACATCACGCACGCTGAGGTTAAGAAAGAGACCATCATCGACGCTCGTTATTACCACACCATCAAGGAGGTTAAGAACGGCGAAGGTCCTCATCCTATCAAGACGCCGCAAGGCTGGTTACACCTCGCACATGGTGTACGCGGTTGCGCGTCGGGATTGAGGTATGTGCTCTATATGTATATGACCGCTTTGGACGAACCGTGGCGTGCTATTGCGCAACCGGGTGGGTTCTTCATGGCACCCGAAGGCGGCGAGTATATAGGTGATGTGATGAACGTACTCTTCTCCAACGGCTGGATTGTAAATGAACAGGGAGAAGTGTTTATTTATTACGCTTCGTCGGATACGCGCTTACATGTAGCCACCTCGACGGTGGAGCAGTTAGTTGATTATTGTCTTCACACCCCTGCCGACGGTCTCACCACCGGTGCTTCCGTTGCCACCATCAAATCCCTCATCACCTCTAACCTCTAACCACTAACCTCTAACCTCTAACCACTAACCACTAACCACTTATGAATCGCCTCTTTCTTTTCTTCATCACTCTGCTAACCGCCACCACCTTGAGCGCTCAGCCGAATTATCAACCCTCGCCACAGAACCTACAGTCTCGGGCGGAGTTCCGCGATATGCAGTTTGGTATTTTTATTCACTGGGGTATTTACAGTGTCTTTGGTCAAGGCGAATGGTATCTGTCCGTGGACTCGATTGCGCAGAGCGAATATGCCAAAGCTGCCGGAGCGTTCTACCCTATCGGGTTTGACGCTGACGAGTGGGTGCGTAACATCAAGGCTGCCGGGGCTAAGTATATCTGTTTCACTTCCCGTCATCACGATGGTTTCTCTATGTGGAACACCAAGCAGTCGTCTTACAATATCGTTGAGGCAACGCCTTTCCGTCGAGACATCCTCAAGGAACTGGCTCGCGCTTGCCATAAGCAAGGTATCCGTTTGCACCTCTATTACTCGTTGGTCGATTGGGGACGAGACGATTATCCGTTGGGTCAGTCGGGACGTGGGTGCGGCAAGGACACCTCGAAAGCCGATTATGCGCATTACCACGCTTTCATGATGGCGCAACTCACCGAACTGCTCACCGAGTATGGCGAGATAGGAGCTATCTGGTTTGACGGCGAGTGGGATCATGAGGGAGAGGCTTTTGATTGGCGTTTGGACGAACTCTACGCGCTTGTTCATCGACTGCAACCCGGTTGTTTGGTTGCCAATAACCACCATCACGCTAATCGTCCGGGTGAGGACATACAGTGCTTTGAGCGGGATGTACCGGGGGAGAACCTCAATGGCTATGAGGGTAAGACGAGTATCAGTCAAGTGTTACCCTTGGAGACCTGTCAGACGATGAATTATTCATGGGGTTATAATGCTCGGGATATATGGTATCGTTCAGTAGAAGAGTTAGTTACTTTACGCCAAAACACGAATGCCAAAGGGGCTAATCTGCTTCTCAATATAGGTCCTCGTCCGGATGGTCGCCTTCCCGAAACCGCCCTCCAGCGCTTGGAAGAAATGAAGATATGAGAAAAAAATCGTACCTTTGCAATCTAAAACATTTTAAACAATGAATCACCTTCTTTATTTATTAGTACCGGTCTTATTCCTACTTGTAGGATGCAATCGCCCTATTATTACAGAGCAAGTCATTAACCGTTGCCTTGATTCGCTTATCGTCACGCACCCTAATAGTGACCCTGCCCTCATCGAAAGAGGAGTGAGACAAGTCGCTTGCCAATGGACACGGGAAGATGGCACCAAGGATGACTTTGAGAACCTCGTACTCTCACATCTAACAGCCACGAGCGAGGAGCGTACCGCTTTGTTCAATAGCCTCAGTCGGATATTTGAGCATATCAATCAGTATAATGACCTCATGTACGTGAGTCTCCAGTTTCCTGTGACCCTTACCAATCGTGGTGAACCCACCGAGGCAGACCTGCTCATTAACGATTATTTTCCGGGGGCACACGTTTCCGAGGATTTCTATGCCAATAAGTTGGCGTTTATCATTATGCTCAATTTCCCTGCTTATACGTTAAGCGAGAAAGACGATTTGGGTGCTCATTGGACCCGTGAACAGTGGGCTATGGCACGTTTGGGAGATGTCTTTGCTCATCGTGTGCCTACTTCTCTCACCCAACAGAAGCAAGCGCTCAATGCCCAAACGGAGCGGTATATAGCTTCTTATAATATTCACACGTCATCCCTTGTCAATAAGGAGGGGCAGCATTTGTGGACGGAACCCAAATCGCTTCTTGCTCACTGGTATTTGCGCGATGAACTCAAGACTTGTTATGCCTTAGGCGAACAAGCCAAACAGGAACTCATCTATGAAGTCTTCCAACATATCGTTCGTCAAACGATTCCTGCTTGTGTCATTGATCAACCTCAGACTACGTGGTGTCCCACTACGAACCTTGTCAATGGCAAACCTGCTGATAGGGAACAAGACAATCGTTATGCAACCATGCTCTCCCTTTTCCATTATGCTCAACAGGAGGACGCGTATTATCCCGCTCAGCCGACGCTTATTCAACGCACTTTTGAGAATAGTCTTGAGATAAGTGAGGCGGAAGTGGTGTCGCTCTTTGAGCAAACCCTTTCTTCTCAGGAACTCAAGGATGTAATTGCCCTTGTCCGCCAACGCTTAGGACGAGATCTGCGTCCGTACGACTTGTGGTATAATGGTTTCCGTTCTCAAGACCCTGCTTCGGGGGCAAACTTGAATGCTGTCACCAGCCAGCGCTATCCTTCCGCACAAGCTTATAAGGACGATATGCCTCGTATGTTCCGTGCCTTTGGGTTTACATCGGATAGAGCACAGTTCTTAGCCGACCATATTGTGGTTGAACCCGCCAGAGGTTCCGGACACGAATGGCCTTCTTTGGGACGCGAGGAACCTTCGCGACTGCGTACGAGAGTGGGAGAAAACGGAATGGATTATTTGGGATATAACATTGCCGTACATGAGATGGGACATTCGGTCGAGAATATCACCTCGCTTTTTATTGATCAGTATTTCTTACAAGGTGTGCCTAATAGTGCTTTCACCGAGACATCCGCCTTCCTTTTCCAGCAACGCGACCTTCAACTATTAGGTCAAGGTAAGGTGGAGGAGTTACCTGTTGTTGATATCTTTTGGTCAATGGCGGAGATTATGGCGGTCAGCCTCGTTGATATCCGGTCATGGCATTGGATGTATGACCATCCATTGGCTACGCCGGCTGAATTGAGGGAAGCCGTCTTGGGTTTTGCTCGTGAGGTGTGGAATACGTATTTTGCTGAAAGTTTCGGTGAACGGGATAGTGAGATACTTGCAGTCTATAGTCACATGATTGCTTATCCGCTTTATTTGCCTAATTATGCTATCGGTCATTTGGTGCAGTTCCAATTAGAGGAACACCTCAGTCGGTTTGCTACACCTGAGACTTTGGCTAAGGAATATACCCGTATTTATCAGCAGGGACGTCTCACACCCCAAACATGGATGCAAGGTGCTACAGGTCAGCCTCTTTCTGTTCAGCCCATCCTTCGCGCTGTCCGCGAAATTTTGGGAGTAGAGGAGTAAAAAAGTTTCCGAAAAATTTGCCCCAATCACGGTCACTGCTGCGCCTCTCCGCCTCAAAATCCTCCCTCACTGATTGACAGGAACTTACAGAAAAAGTGCAAAATATTTTGCACTTTTTCTTGTGTATGTCAAATATTTTTTGTATCTTTGCGGTCAGATTTCGTATATCATTGTAAATAAGGAATAACAAGGGGAGAATTTTATGTTTATGAGAAAGTTTAATTTATTCAGACTGGCAGAACTTGTTTGTTTTTTGTCATTGACATTGCTTGTAGGTTGTAAGAAGGAAACACCCATTGACGACCCACAGAAAGAGGATGTGGTCATCATATTTGAAAACGATGTCCACGGGGCGATTGATGGCTATCCGCTCTTTGCAGGTTATCGTGATGCAATGAAAGAGCAATACAAGTATGTCGTGACCGTCTCGTGTGGCGATTTCCTCTCCGGCAATTCTCATTGCAATTTCGACTCGTGCCGCTCGTTGACAGGCATATTATCCTCTGTCGGGTATGACTATAACGTCATTGGCAACCACGAATTTGACAACTCCATAGCTCTGATGCAGAATAGCCTGCAAGCCATTGGAGCAAAGACTCTTTGCTGCAACTTCGCCGACCTCCGTATAGGCGAACAAATCTTTGATGGACATGACGTTCGGCAATATGGCAACATACGTGTGGGTTTTGTAGGGGTCACAATGCCCCAAATGATTTCTCTGATTCCTCTCAGCCGTGTCACAGACGAATCCGGCAATATCGTATATGATTTTGGCAGTAATAATGTTGAGAAACTTATACAAGCAGAAGTTGATGCCACCATCAGCGAGGGTGCTGATTATGTGATTCTTTTCTCGCATGTTGGCGAATGGCTGATGGAAGAAATCATCAAATCCGTGAGTGGTGTAGATGCCATACTGGACGCTCATGCGCATACAGTACAACCGGGGGCATACTTCACTGATGCTGACGGCAAACAGGTGCTTTGGACATCAACGGGCACCAACTTTCAGAACGTGGGCAAGTTGATTATCAGTGCTGATGGCAAGATAAGCAGCGGCTTGATTAACTGTGAGGAGATAACCGACAGAAGTTTGAAAGTTCAGACTGAAGTTGATAAGGCCAATGCAGAATATGATGCTTTTGCAAACGAGAAGATAGGTGTGGCAGAGGGGAATTTTGTCGTATGGGACAAGAACGGAATTAACCTTGCAAGAACCCAAGAGTGCCCACTGGGCAATTTTGTCGCTCAGGCCAGCAGAGCCATGTTGGGTGCAGACATAGGTGTAGTCAATGGTGGTGGTTTGCGGGCAGAAATAGAGGCTGGAGACATTACCTTCAACACCATTTTTACTGTATTGCCCTTCCTCAACGAGATGTGCGTGATTGAAGTTACCGGTCAGTCGTTGCTTGATGCATTGGAGATGTCCTACCGGATGACCCCAGTGGAAAACGGAGGATTCCTGCAAGTGGCAGGCTTGAAGGTTGAGATTGATACAACCATTGTAGCGACAGATGTGCTGGATGCCAATGGTGTGTTCCAACGTGTTGCCGGTGAGAGACGCGTGAAAAGCGTCATGGTTCAGGATAAGTCAGGGAACTTCGCACCACTTGATCCTGCCGGCAGATATACCATAGCAGGAACGAAATATGTTCTTTTAGAACAAGGAGATGGCTTGGTTTTTGCCGGAGCAACCGAGGTTCCTACCCAACAATCTTATATTGATGTCTATCTCGTGGTTGACTATATCAAGAATCACCTTCATGGAACAATAAGCAAAGAGCATTTTCAAACTGACGGACGAATCTATTTCAGGTAATTGCAAACGAAACTCAATAAAAACTAATAACTAACTAAAATATTAACAACTATGCGTAAACTCTTTTGGGCACTGATGGCTATTGCCGCCATCGCATTAACGAGTTGTAAAGGTAAAAATGAGGATCCTACTCCGGCAACTACCATAGAATGGTTTGAAACCGCTACACCGGTTAGTCCTAACTATGTAGATGTAATCTATTTCGCCGGTACGGAAATAGATTACGAGTACGACAAAGATGGTAATGAACTGACTAACATTACCCTTACTGCTGCACAGAAAGCCAAGATAGGTCGCGAGTATCAAGAAGCATTTGAACTACTATGCCCGGACTCGGTCAATTTCTTCGCTCCCTATTATCATCAGGCAACCATGCACGCAGAGACAACCACGAGTACTATCCCTGCCGCCCTTTCAACTGCTCGCAAGGATGTGTTGGAAATCTTCCGTTATTATATGGATCACCTCAACAACGGTCGTCCGTTTATTCTTGGAGGATTCAGTCAGGGAGCCATGATGGTTAATTTCATTATCAATAGTTTGTCGGACGAAGAATATTCGCGCATGAAAGCCGCTTATATGATTGGATTTGGACTTCAGGATGCCATACACGGCAAGCATGTCATACCCGCTACCGGCGAATTTGATAAAGGCGTTACCATTTCCTTCAACTCGGTTGCGACCAACGATGATATATGGACAGGTACGTATGCCGGTACTCCGTATTGCATCAATCCCGTCAATTGGAAAACGGATAATACTCCGGCAGAGTTTGTGTATGATGGCATGAAACTGACCAATCATATTGATACTACTACTTATGTTATTCATGTGGAAGGTTTTGATTTTGTCACCCATCCAAGCATCTTGCCGGGTTGCACGCCGCATTGGACGGAGCATAACCTGCATGTGCATGAGGTAAGAATGTACGCCCCATACATACGGAAAAATATCAAAGCCAGAGCATATAGATAACAATATGAACTAACTATTTTCTATTTTTGCAGCCCTGACGCTGAGCGTGGGGATGTGGGCATTGGACAATGTGGCTTACATTGATGCCGCAGGTCAATCCCAAACCGCCAAGGCGAGAAGACTTACAATGTTCTGGGTCAGGAGTTATAATGATTATTTAGGCGTTTAGCGACGCTGGATATATAGGAAACCGCTTCGAGCAATCGAGGCGGTTTTTTTGTGCCCATTGTTAATAACTTTTTTTTCTTTTGCTACTTCCCTTTTGTTGATACTGAAAGAGGTTGATTTTGACGTCATTGTTAATAACTTTTTTTACCAAATTATTTGGTGCTTTCAAAAAAAAGTTGTACCTTGGGCTAGCTGCCTGCTAAGCCGCTCAATGCTACAGAAACAACCATACTCATTAAAGAATATATCTCAGACGGAACATGGGGAGGTAATGCCGGTTTATATGAACCTATCTTTGAGGAACTCAACCACATTGCCCGCCGGGCATTCGGACAGCAGTATGGTGATAACCTTTACCAAGCCGAGAAGATTGTCTATACCCAACCTGCCAAACCCGGTGATGCAGGAGCGGTGTTTATGACTACGGCAGAAATAAGTGCTAAACTATGCGATTGGGGAAGCATTCGTAACCCGAAGGATACAAGCTCATTGGGAAAACTCCTTCAATCAATGGGATACGAGCCTTATCGTTCCGGAAAACTTGGACGAGGTTATGTAGTTTATGTTAATCAAGACATTGATAATCAGCGTAAAGCGCACGCTCGTGAGGCAGAGAAAATAAATAATCTAAATGACTTTTCCTAAATAAGGTAGACAGTTTTTTAATAAATTAACTGATTATGTTTA
>JAKSNF010000032.1 GCA_024400115.1 Paludibacteraceae bacterium
TTTACTGCCAGTCAGGGTTTGCTGCTGATGATTCCGAATATGTACAAGATTGCGGGTGAACTCATTCCAACCGTCTTCCATGTATCGGCTCGTACGTTGGCTAGTCATGTGCTATGTATCTTCGGTGATCACCAAGATGTGATGGCTTGCCGCCAAACGGGTTTTGCAATGCTCGCTGAGGGTAGTGTACAAGAGGTGATGGATCTTGCCGGTGTAGCACACTTAAGTACAATCAAGTCACGTGTTCCGTTCCTCAATTTCTTTGACGGTTTCCGTACTTCGCACGAGTATCAGAAAGTGGAAGTGGTTGATATGGAAGACCTTCGTCCGCTCGTGGATATGGAGGCTTTGAA
Organism: Paludibacteraceae bacterium; assembly: GCA_024400115.1. Lineage (GTDB taxonomy): Bacteria > Bacteroidota > Bacteroidia > Bacteroidales > Paludibacteraceae > Colicola. Next base: position 354 of record JAKSNF010000032.1, read on the forward strand.
CGAGTTCCGTCAACGTGCTTTGAGTCCGATGCGCCCTGTGATGCGTGGCATGGCTGAGAACCCTGACGTATTCTTCGCACACCGCGAGAGTTGCAATACGTACTACAATAACGTAGCCGATATCGTTTCCGATTATATGGATGAGATCAGTAAGATCACGGGTCGTACCTATCGTCCTTTCTCTTACTATGGTGCTCCTGATGCTGAACATGTAGTGATTGCTATGGGTTCTGTTTGTGAGTGCATCAAGGAAGTGATTGACTATAAGGCTAATCAAGGTGAGAAATTGGGCATGATTAACGTGCACCTCTATCGTCCTTTCTCTCTCAAGTACTTGAAAGAAGCACTGCCCGCTTCGGTGAAGCGTATTTGCGTGCTTGATCGTACCAAAGAGCCGGGTGCTAACGGTGAACCGCTCTATCTCGATGTGAAAGATGCCCTGCAGGAGTTAGGTCTGACGCAAATCGAAGTGGTTGGTGGTCGTTACGGTTTAGGTAGTAACGATACTACGCCGGCGCAGATGATTGCCGTTTACGATAATCTCAACCTGCCCATGCCTAAGAACCACTTCACGGTGGGTATCAATGACGATGTAACGTTCACTTCTCTGCCCGTAGGTGAGGAAATAGCCATGGGTGATGAGAGCCTCTTCCAAGCTAAGTTCTACGGTTTAGGTGCTGACGGTACAGTGGGTGCCAATAAGAACTCCGTTAAGATTATCGGTGAGGGAACAAATAAGTATTGCCAAGCATACTTCAGTTATGATAGTAAGAAGTCGGGCGGTTTCACTTGCTCGCACTTGCGTTTCGGTGACGAACCGATTCGTTCAACTTATTTAGTTACTACTCCTAATTTCGTGGCATGTCACGTGCAGGCGTACCTTAAGATGTACGACGTGACGCGCGGTCTGCAAAAAGGCGGCACATTCCTTCTGAATACCATTTGGAATGAGGACGAACTCAAACAGAACTTGCCCGATAAGGTGAAGAAGTACTTTGCTGATAATGATATTAAATGCTACTATATCAACGCTACGAAGATTGCCCAAGAGATAGGTTTAGGTAATCGTACGAACACCATTCTGCAATCTGCTTTCTTCCGTATCACGGAGGTTATCTCGGTAGAGAAAGCCGTTGAGGAGATGAAGCATTTCATTGTTAAGTCCTACGGTAAGAAGGGTGAGGACGTAGTCAATAAGAACTACGCTGCTGTTGATCGTGGTAACGAGTATCACTTACTCGCTATTGATCCCGCTTGGAAGAATATTGTTGTTAAGGAAGAAGAGGGTGTAGCCGGTGATCCTGCCTTTATCGCTAAGGTCGTTCGTCCGATTAACGCTCAAGCGGGTGATTTACTTCCCGTTTCTTCCTTCAAGGGCATTGAAGACGGTACATGGCCTGCAGGTACGGCTAAGTATGAGAAACGCGGTGTGAGTGCTTTCGTACCCGTTTGGAACGCCGATAACTGTATCGAGTGTAACCAATGTGCCTATGTTTGTCCTCACGCTTGTATCCGTCCGTTCGTTCTGGACGAGAACGAAGTGAAGGGGCTGGATGCTACTACGCGTGAGATGAAAGCTCCTGCTGCTCTCAAGGGCATGCACTTTCGCATGCAAGTAGGTGTCATGGACTGCCTTGGCTGCGGTAACTGCGTAGATATATGCCCGGGTCATCCTAAATTAGGTAAAGCCTTAACGATGGTTCCGCTGCAAGGTCAAGAGGCAGAGGAGAAGAACTGGGAATACTGCGTGAATAACGTAAAGAGCAAACAAGACTTGGTAGATATCCAATCGAACGTGAAGAATTCGCAGTTCGCCACGCCGCTCTTTGAGTTCTCGGGTGCTTGTTCGGGTTGCGGTGAAACGCCGTACGTTAAGCTTATCAGTCAACTCTTTGGTGATCGTGAGATAGTGGCTAATGCGACAGGTTGTACATCTATTTATTCGGGTTCTGTTCCTTCTACTCCTTATACAACGAACGAGAAAGGACATGGTCCCGCTTGGTCTAACTCGTTGTTTGAGGACTTCTGCGAATATGGTTTAGGAATGCAGATTGCTCACCGTAAGATTAAAGAGCGTTTGGCTAAACTCATGACCAAAGCACAAGATTGTACTTGCTGCTCGGCTGAACTGAAGGCTATGTTCCAAGAGTGGGTTGAGAATAAGAACAACGTCGAAGTAACGAAGCGTCTCTACGAACCGATGGTGGCTGCCATGGAGGCTTGCGGTTGCGATACGTGCAAGGAGATTCTCAAATACAAAGATCATATCGTTAAACGTAGTCAATGGATCATCGGTGGTGATGGTGCTTCGTACGATATAGGTTACGGAGGATTAGATCACGTCATCGCTTCCGGTGAGGATGTAAATATCCTCGTTTTGGATACAGAGGTTTATTCGAACACCGGTGGTCAGGCTTCTAAATCAACGCCTCTTGGTGCTATTGCTAAGTTTGCTGCTATGGGTAAGCGTGTGCGCAAGAAAGACTTAGGTATGATTGCTACTACCTATGGTTATGTTTATGTGGCACAGATTTGTATGGGCGCAGACCACGCTCAGACGCTCAAGGCTATCCGTGAGGCAGAGGCTTATCCCGGACCGTCACTCATCATCGCTTATGCTCCTTGTATCAACCACGGTCTGAAAGCCGGTATGGGCAAGTCTCAAGAGGAGGAGAAGAAAGCCGTGGCTTGCGGTTACTGGCACCTGTGGCGTTATAATCCCGCACTGGAGGCAGAGGGTAAGAACCCGTTCTCGCTCGATAGTAAAGAACCCGATTGGACGCTCTTTGAGGAGTTCTTGAAGGGTGAGGTACGTTTCGCCAGTGTGATGAAGCAATACCCGACGGAGGCTGCCGAACTATTCCAAGCTGCACAAGAGAATGCTCAATGGCGTTATCGCAGTTATTTGCGCATGCTCGCTACCGATTGGACTAAGTGATTTACAATTTGACCATTTACCATTTACGATTTATTGAGTAAGGTTATGAAACGGTATCTTTTTGTTGTGCTCATGTGGGGCTTATTGTGCCCCACTATGGCGCAACCTAAAGTCACGCTGGAACAACTCCAACAGGATTGGTCTCGTTACCAAGGACAACGGGTAACGATTACCACACCCCTTATTTTGTGTGGCAAATTGTATGACTCGCATCTTGTTTCTCCTGAGCGTCTTTTTGCACCGGAGGAGCGTGCGGTCGGTTTGGGACAAGGTGACTCCACCACCTATTGGTATTGGCGACATTATAATGATTCGCTCCGTATCAAACTGCAATGCCGAACGGGTTTTAACCTCAATCTTGGAGCAACGGTCAAGAACCTGACTGCCCAAGTCATAGGACCTCGTTCATTGCAGACAGGGGCACAACCACGTTTCAAGAACTACAAACCCTCTAAGAAAATAACAACGCAAAAGGGTGCTCTCACCATCTGTGCAGCGAATGTGCAGAACTACTTCGTTCACGTAGGTGGTTATGCCACCAAACGTAACACGCCTGCGCAGCACCAATGGCAATGCGAAAAGACGGCTGCGGCACTGACGCGTATTAATGCGGATATTTATGCTTTGTGCGAGTTAGAACAAGGTTCGTCCGCTCCCGCAGAACTATGTGCTCGAATGAATAGTTTATGCCGTAAAGATAAATATACCTTTGTAGTGACGGACACGGTGGACCGCGATACCATCTCGGTTGGATTCATATATAATAAGGCACGCGTGCGCCCGCACGGGGACTTGATTTATGTGTATAACGAGAACCTCAATAATATCTATGCCCACCGCTTTATGATTCAGTCGTTTGAGGATATGGCGACGGGACAGTCTTTTTATATGTCCATTAACCATCCTCGCTCTAAACGAGGCGATGCGGCTCAAGCCAATGCTAAACGCGTAAACAGTATCAAACGTGTCTTAACCGCCTTAGATACTATTGATGCGCCTATTATCTTGGTCGGAGACTATAATTCGTATGGTCAAGAACAGTCCTTGCAGATGTTGGTTCATGCCGGATATAAGGATATGGTGATGGCGATGGATAGCCTCAATTATTCGTACTCCTATAATGGGGAGTGCGGTTACTTGGATCGCGTCTTTGCCAATGATGAGATGCAACCGTATATAACCTCTATTCAACCCATCCACTGGAATACGGACTACTATTATTCGGCGGCTTATTGGAGTAAGTACAATTACAAGAATAATATCCCACCTAAACAGAAGCAAGCGAATATATGGAAACACGTCTCGCCGCAAGCGAAACGTAATCTCCTTTTCCGCTACTCCGACCACGACCCACTCTTAATAACTCTACACTTATAAACTAGTCGGCAACTCTACACTCTAAACTCTCCACTCTAAACTAATGCATTACGCTGCTACCATCGGTTTCTTCGACGGTGTTCACTTAGGGCACCAGTACCTTCTCTCTCAACTCAAAGAGGAGGCTGCTATGCGTGGTTTGCAGTCGGCTATCATTACGTTTGATGTTCATCCGCAACAGGTGCTCAAAGGTGCATCGCCTCTGTTGCTTACCACCTATAACGAGCGCGTCACACGGTTGAGGTTTACGGGTGTGGACGAAATCTTCTGTTTTAATTTCGACCTCATTCATACCCTGTCGGCGGATGAGTTCGCTCAACTACTTCATGACCGTTGCGGCGTGGATGTTCTCCTTATGGGTTACGACCACCATTTTGGTTGCACTACTCTAAACTCTCCACTCGCCCGTGGGGCGTCCACTACTCTAAACTCTACACTCTCCACTCTAAACTCTGAATTAGAGGTCGTTCGTTTGAACGAACTCCCCGGAGAGCAACATATATCTTCTACTGAGATACGCAAGGCTCTATCGGAGGGGCGTATCGTGGAGGCAAACGAGATGTTAGGTTATGCTTATACGTTGATGGGTAAAGTGGTCCATGGAAAAGCGGTGGGGCGAACGATAGGTTTCCCGACGGCGAATATAGAAGTGGAGAAATCCAAACTCATTCCCGCTGCGGGTGTTTATTCCGCAGAGTGGGAGAACCGCAAGGTGCTGCTTAATATCAATGATACAATAGAAATGCACATTCCTCATTTTGAGGGCGATTTATATGACCAAACCATCGCGGTGGAGCTGATAGCTCGTATCCGTGGGGAAAAACACTTTGATACCTTAGAAGAATTAAAAACACAAATACAAAACGATTTATTATACCTATGAAACACATCCTTACTCCTTTATCCTTTATCCTTACTCCTTTATCCTTTCTCCTTCTTCCTTTATCTTTATCCGCTGCTGTTCGCACGGTTGATGAGGCAGCGGGTATAGCTGTTCAGTTTACGAACGAGTCTTCTATCGGACCCAATAAAGCTCCTACAACGGTTGCTTCCTTGCAGTTAGTGCATGAGCGTGCTAAGTTAGAGAGTGCTGAACCGGCGTTCTATATTTTCAATAAGTCGAACGAGGGCGGGTTCGTTATCGTTAGTGGTGACGACCGAACGGAGGACGTGCTTGGTTATTCGAACCAAGGCTCGATTGATGTGGAGAATGTGAATCCCAACCTCCGCTTCTGGCTTAATCTCTTGCAAGAGGCTGTTTCGGCAACCAATGATACGAATGTGCATAAAGCTCCGGCGGCAGAGGTAACGCCCATTGACCCGTTATTAGTCACTAAGGACGGTAAAGAGATAACTTGGTATCAAGAGGCTCCCTATAATAATCTCTGTCCTAAGGACGCGGATGGTTATCGCTCTTTGACCGGTTGCGTGGCTACTGCGGCAGCGATGGTGATGTATAAGTGGTGTTATCCGGAAAAGGGTACGGGCACGCACTCCTATCAGTGGACGAATTCGTCTGGTCAAAAGAAGACCTTGACCGTAGATTACGAGAACACAACCTATGACTGGGACAATATGTTGCCGGCATATCTGTACAAAAGTACTACTACCGCACAAAAGACTGCTGTCGCTACGCTTATGTACCATGCCGGAGTGGCTTGTGATATGCAGTACGGATCCGAAGGTAGTGGCGCTTTTACGGACGACATGGCAAATGGCTTGATTAAATACTTCGGTTATACAGTGGATAAGTTCATAACTACGTATTCTTCGATGTATTATCCTACTCTTTTCGAACCTACCGAGTATCGCGTCTCTATTGCTAAGTTCACGGACTATTTCAATGCCGATTTAGAGGAAGGACGTCCCATTATCATGGGTGGAGAAGACGCCAATAATGGTGGTCATGAGTTCGTGTGCGATGGGCGAGACGAGAATGGTAAGTTTCATATCAATTGGGGTTGGGAAGGCGATGGTAATGGTTACTTCTCGTTAAGTGCACTCAGAGTGGACGGATATAATTTCTCGAGTAATTTAGATGCTATCATCGGTTTGCGTCCGGGTGTAGTAGATACCATTTATGCCACTTCGATGGAGGTTAGTCCTCAGTCGCTCACCTTGAAGATGAACGAGAGACAGACACTTACTACCACGTTTGAACCTCAGGACGCTACCGATAAACGCGTGCTTTGGTCTTCTTCGGACGACAGTATCGCCACGGTATCCGCATCGGGTGTCGTGCGTGGTATGAACATGGGTACAGCATTGATTGTGGCTACGGCGGTAGATGGCGGTTGGCAAGATACGTGTGTTGTTACCGTTACCGATGAGTACTTTGTGTCGGAAGACTTTGAACTCGTTACATCGGCTTCCGTTTTGAGGGTGGGGGATGATGTTATTATTGGAGCGACTTATAGTGGCAATAGTTATTGCCTAAGCAATTACATGAGCGGAACGACTAAGACTACCTACGCCAAGTGCGAAAACGTAAGCGTTGTAGAGAATGTGATTACCCTTCCTCAAGAGACTAATGTGGCTGTTTTCCGTATCGGCATACAAGATGGTGCTTGGACGTTTACCAATGCGGACGGACAGAAACTGAGTGCTTCGGGAAATAAGAAACTGGACTTAGATCAGACTGTCCCCACGTGGTTTGTAGATATATCGGAAACGAATGCGGCTACATTAGCCAGCACGCAAGAAACCTACGGTCAGATTTATTATAATAACAATAATAACGACCCGCGTTTTAGCATTTATTCTACTACAACCATGTCGATGAGAACGCCCAACCTTTATGCGCGTTATAACTCGAAACCAGATAAGGTAGTGCCTGTCACGGGTATTGTTTTTGAGAAAGAGCAAGATTCTGTCTATCTCGGTCAAGAGTTGACTCTGGCTTATACTCTTCTGCCGGAGAACGCTACTAATACGGCTATTCGTTGGTCTTCGTCGGATACGTCTGTCGTTACTCTTTCTTCTCCTATTGAGGTAGGGCAAGAAGGGACTGCTATCACTATTCAAGCTATTGCTTTAGGTGAAGCCGTTATTACGGCACGAACCTTAGACGGAGGTTATGTGGCTACGTGTCTGATTAAGGTTATTGAGGATCACACCGCTCTCGACCAGACACCAAGCACCAAACACCGGACACCGTATATCAAACACATTGAAAACGGTCAAATCTTCATCCTGCGTGATGGCATCAGATGGAACGTGTTGGGAGTAAGAATAACGGATTAAGCGTTATTTCAGTACACTGAGTGCGTAACGTACACGGGCGAGAGTCTCTTCCTTGCCTAATATATCCGTAATCGACCAAATATGCGGACCACGAGCCGCGCCGACAAGGCAGATACGGAAGGCGTTCATCACGTTTCCTAATCCGTACTCGTTCTTCTCTATCCAAGGCAGGATAAGAGCATCTAATGCCTCTGCTGACCAGTCTTCCTGTGCCTCCAATAGGCTCAGCATCTCGGTCAGACGGGCGTGGCTGTCCTCTTTCCAGCGTTTCTTGAGGCTCTTCTCGTCAAACTCTTTGGGGGCAACAAAGAAGAAATCCACTTGCTCCCATAACTCGCTTACGAAGTTCACGCGCTCCTTGACAAGACCGATGATCTTGGCTATTGTGGATTGTGGATAGTGGAGTGTGGATTGTGCTCCTGTAGCCTGTTTCCAGTTGCCTGTTGCCAAGAACTCTTCCGCGAGTTCTTCGTCGGAACGACGCAGCAAGTATTGGTGATTGAACCACTTACCCTTCTCGTAATCGAACTTAGCGCCACTCTTGCTCACGCGGTCAAGACTGAACTGCTGTATCAGTTCCTCCATCGAGTACATCTCTTGGTCGCCCGTGTTGTGCCAACCGAGCAACGCAAGGAAATTGATGACGGCCTCCGGATAATAACCACTCTCGCGATAACCCGAACTGATGGTGCCGTCCTTCTCGTTATGGAACTCCAGCGGGAAGACAGGGAAACCGAGGCGGTCGCCGTCACGCTTACTCAACTTACCGTTACCATCGGGCTTGAGCAGAAGGGGTAGGTGAGCGAACTGAGGCATCGTGTCCTCCCAGCCGAAAGCGCGATAGAGGAGCACGTGCAGCGGTGCGGAAGGTAACCACTCCTCACCACGGATGACGTGACTGATTTCCATCAAGTGGTCATCTACGATATTGGCAAGGTGATAGGTAGGTAGGTCGTCTGCGGACTTATAGAGCACTTTGTCGTCGAGGATAGACGAGTTAATCGTCACCTCACCGCGGATAAGGTCATGAACGGTCACGTTCTCGTTAGGCTCCACTAAGAAACGAACCACGAACTGATCGCCGTTCTCTAAACGCTGATGAACCTCTTCCTCACTGAGTGTAAGGGAGTTAACCATTTGCAATCGGGTGGAGGCATCGTATTGGAAATTGGGTATCTCTTGACGTTTCTTCTCTAACTCTTCGGGTGTGTCGAAGGCGATATACGCACGTTTGTTGTCAAGTAAGTATTTGACATATTGGTTATAGATACCGCGGCGCTCGCTTTGGCGATAGGGACCATGTTCGCCCTTGCCGTCGGGGGCATCAACACATATACCTTCGTCTATCTCGATACCGAGCCAGTGAAGGGCTTCCGTGATGTATTGTTCGGCTCCGGGCACGAAGCGAGTGGAGTCGGTGTCCTCAATGCGGAGTAGCATGTCTCCGCCGTGTTGACGGGCAAATAAGTAGTTATACAAAGCGGTACGCACGCCGCCGATGTGCAATGCTCCCGTAGGTGACGGAGCAAAACGAACGCGAACTTTTCTTTCCATATAGTGTGTGTTATTATCCTAATCGAGTGTAATCGTGATTACCAAATCGAGTGCAAAAGTACAATTTTTTTTTGAATTATGCAAATTTATTTGCAAGTTTCGCTTTTTTTTTTGTACCTTTGCAGCGCAAAACTGCAAAACACGAATACTATGCCGGAGATTTGTAATTTTTATGGTATTTCTATTTACATGTATATGAACGAGCATCAGCCTCCTCAAAAATTGACCCATTAAAGTGACCGACTATGAATAGATTGATTAAAGTAACGAAAGCAGAGTATCTTAGAGACTACCTTCTGCGTTTAACTTTTAGTAACGGAGAGATTAAGTCGTTTGACTTCTGGCCATTGGCACAAGATGGTATCTGTACTAAATTACAGGATTTAGAGTATTTTAAGAATTTCCGTTTAGATCCATGGACGGTAGATTGGAATAATGAAATAGGCTTTGCTCCAGAGTATCTCTATGAGCATGCAATAGTAGCATAATACAAACCAATTCACCACCCGCCTATGATTGACCGGCATCGGTCATGACATATGCCTGCGGATATATCGGTGTGCGCGGACGCACCTCTCCGCCGTCACCCACTGACGTTAAAGATATTTGCCTGCGGAGGCTCTCCGCCATCGCTCACGAGATGTAAAAAGGAGAAAAAACATTTTCTAAATGCGCTTTTTTGTTAAATTGACAGAAAAGTGCATTTTTATTTGCATAATTCAAAAAAAAGTTGTACCTTTGCAGCCGTAATTCCATGCCGGAGGGATATGTCTCTCACATAAGGGTGGTTTTGCAGACATATTAGAGCGTTTATTGACGCTTGTTTTGGAATATTGAAATCTACCAATTTTTAACCGAACCAAAGCAAGATGGCATAAACGTCCTAGGGTATGTAGATATATCGTAACGCATCTTGCGTCGGTATGAACATATACCGGCGTGGACGTTATGGTTTATTCTTTTCGGTAAGGTTTTGGTAGAACCTCAATATTAGGAATGAGCGTAGGATAAGGTTCCACGCTTTTTTTATATTAATGGGACTTGCGGAACCCATCTCCCACAAAACTTTATAAAGTTATGGATAACAAACAAAACGAAGAACTCCAATCGCGTAGAGAGTTCTTTAAAAAAGCTGCTAAAGCTGCTCTTCCTGTAATTGGCGCAGTTGTGTTGGCTGATCTACCTATTGTAACTCACGCAGCACCGTCAGGTTGTGAGAAACAGTGTACTGCCCAGTGTGGTATGTTGTGTACTGGATGCTGGACAGGATGTACAGGGTGTACTGATGCTTGTCGCAATAGTTGTGAAGGTGGCTGCCACGGCGGCTGCAAAACTGGATGTGGTCGGATGGTTTCGTCGGCTCCTCGTGGCTGGGACGAAATGTATCGTTAACTGATTTATTATGGTAGGTTCTATAAATTGGTCGAGATGATTTTGTAATTTGTTTTAGTAGTTTGCGGTGCGGAAGGAAGAAGCAATGTTCAACATTGCGATCTCCTGACAATCTGCAAACTACTAAAAAGAAACACAAAAGTAGCCGAAACTATATTTACCTGCCTGAAAAATAATAATCTAAATTCATAGAACATACATTATGTTTGGGATTAAAGAACAGCAACTTGATTGGAATTCTGGAACTTCTAAGACTATCACATTCATTGTGACAAAGGATTGTCAACTTGCCTGCAAATATTGCTATCTAGTCGGCAAGAATGAGAAAGAGCGGATGCCTTGGGAAGTCGCAAAATCTGCTATTGATTATGTGCTTGACAACGAAAATGATCCAGATTTTGCAACCGAGGGTGTGATTTGGGATTTTATCGGGGGAGAGCCATTTCTTGAGATAGACTTGATAGACCAAATTTGCGACTATATCAAGTCCGAACTATTTCGCCGTAATCACCACTGGTTCAATTCGTATCGTTTCTCGTTCTCTACCAACGGCATTAACTACGATAATGAGAAAGTACAACGATTCATTGAGAAAAACAAAACGCATCTCAGTATTGGTATTACCATTGATGGTACTCGGCGTAAACACGACCTCAACCGTGTGTATAAAGGCACAGAAAAAGGTTCGTATGACGATGTAGTGCGTAATATTCCTTTATGGCTAAAACAATTCCCTAATGCGAGTACTAAGGTGACTATTAGTAGTGCTGATATTCCGTATATATCCGAATCTGTTCTGCACCTTTTTGAACTCGGTATAGGGCAGGTGAATATCAATTGCGTCTTTGAGGATGTGTGGGCTGATGGAGATGATATATTATTCGAGGATCAGTTAGTAAAACTGGCTGATGTAATCATTGATAGAAGTCTTTATAAAGAGTTCGCATGTTCGTTTTTTGCTGAGCACATAGGGAAGCCAATGGATTGCAAGTTGCGTAACCAGAACTGGTGTGGTTCAGGCAAAATGCTGGCTGTGGATGCTGTTGGTAATTTCTATCCTTGCACGCGTTTTGCACAATACTCCTTGCGGGATAAGGAAGCATGGATAATTGGTAATATCCACGATGGCATTGACAACAATAAACTGCGTCCGTTCTTGACTCTTGATCGTTGTACCCAATCCAATCCGGAGTGCATAGATTGTGAGGTGGCAGAAGGGTGTGCTTGGTGTCAAGGTGAAAACTTTGATGCAGCCAAAACGCATACTGTTTTCCAGCGTGCTACTGCAATCTGCAAAATGCACAAAGCGCGTGTGCGTGCGAACAATTATTATTGGAATAAACTCTATCGCAAATTGGAAATGGAAGGTAAGCGTGAGGAGTTTGAGAAGAATCACCCAAATATCAAATCCGAAATTTGTTAAGCCATGAAGCCGTATCTGCAATACCTCGTCATCTTACTTGATGACACCAGCGTGGCTTACTGCCATGCCAATAATCCCCTTACGAAACGTAATCTGATGCCGATAGAGACGCTCCGCAAAGCTATTCTCTTTGGTATGAAGCAGAACCTTATGATTCAGTATGTCTATCCTGATTATGAATTACCTATAGAATATAATGAGGTGATAGAAAGTATAGACCATGTGAAAATCGGTCGTGATGTACAAGTTCTGAACGAAGTACTAAAAGCTGTAACAACTGACAACCTTGTTTTGCGCTTAACTATCGAGGACTTTATTGCGCATCAATATGACCTTGCTGCTTTGTTGCCACAGGTAAAACGCCTCAATATTTGTCTGACGGATATAGAATCGTTTGCGGATGCCCAGCAAGATGATTACAAAAAAGCCCTTGCTACACTTAATACTGTCCTTGTCAATCTCTACAAGTCGCAACAGCAACCACAAGTCAATATCTTAACTGACCGTTTGACACTTACCGAGATGCACAACTGCGAAGCAGGTATAGGCAATATCACGGTTGCTCCAAATGGCAAATTCTATCTGTGCCCTGCTTTCTACTATGATGAGAAAATGGGCATTAGCAATCGTATGAATCATAAGACAAAAGATGCCTCGCGCTCCGTTGGAGATTTAGATAGTGGCTTGGATATACCCAATAAGCAGTTACTCCAATTAGACCATGCACCTTTGTGCCGTATTTGTGATGCTTACCATTGCAATCGTTGCATTTGGTTGAATGACCGCCTGACGTGGGACAGCAACACACCTTCACATCAGCAATGTGTGATTGCTCATTTGGAGCGCAATGCCGCTCGTGACTTGCAACAACAATTGAAAGAAGCAGGTTTGCAAGCAGGCGAAGAAATAAAAGAAATCACTTATTTAGACCCCTTTGATGTAAAAGAAACTTGGTAATATGAAAAAACTTGTAGGACAGGTAACACCTGAAGAAAAGAACGAAATCCAAACGCTGTTTGAGCGTCGTAATGGACTGAATGAGTTGGCAAAAATACTGACTGCCGACAATGCCGAATTGTACGAAAAACTTGTCAAGGACATGGGCGAAACGGGCACCAAATTTCAAAATTGGTGGGATAGGATGGCTCAAAAATACAATTGGGAAGCGTGCGAAAATGGCAATTGGGAAATTAACTTTGATACGTGCGAAATCTATCTTGTAGATGGCGTATGTTCATGCAAAAAATAGTAGTTATGCATACATTACTTATGATTGGTGCACCGGAAATAATCTTTATTGCGGTCATAATCTTGCTCCTTTTTGGAGGCAAAAAGATTCCTGAGTTAATGAAAGGCATTGGAAAAGGCGTTCGCTCTTTCAAGGAGGGGATGAATAATGTGGAAGAAGAGATAAAGAAACCTGTCGAAGACCTACAGCCAATAGATCAAGAGCAACAACCGCCTAAAGATGAGCCAAAACAATGACATCAAAATGACCTTTTGGGAACACGTTGATGTGTTCCGAAAAGGTTTTGTCAAATGTTTAATCGTTTGGGCAGTTTGCTCTATTGCGGCATTCTGTTTCAGAGATTTTCTATTCACTATTCTATTTGCTCCGGCACAATCGGATTTTATTCTCTATCGAGGATTATGTCGATTGGCTGAGTGGATAGGAATAAGTTCTTTATGCCCCGGAGAATTCGAAGTAAATTTTATCAACATCGAACTTGCCTCACAATTCATGGTACATCTTGAAGTGGCTTTAATTGTAGGTGTGCTGATAGCATTTCCGTATTTGATAATTCAATTATACAGCTTTGTTGCCCCCGCTTTATACGAGCAAGAAAAGAAGTACTCTATTTCGCTTATCTTTTGGGGAGTAGTACTTTTCTTTGCAGGAGCTGCACTTAATTACTTTGTGATTTTCCCGTTCGCCTTTCGTTTCCTTTCTACTTATCAAGTACAAGAAGCAGTTATTAACCAAATATCACTTAAATCGTATATTTCTACATTATTAGTACTTTCTTTGCTACTTGGGATTCTATTTGAAATTCCTATTGTGGCATATTTCTTGGGTAAATTAGGTATTATCACTGCCGATACGTTAAAGCACTATCGCAAACATGCGTTTATTGCTCTTTGCATTTTAGCAGCAATCATAACCCCTACGGCAGATGTGTTTACACTTTTATTAGTTACGGTGCCACTCTATTTATTATTTGAACTTAGTATTATCGTTATTAGACGCAGTTCTTCAAACAATTAAAACTAAAACAATTTGCACACATCAAAAGAAATCCGTACCTTTCCCTAATCTCGTTGACACTTTCCTAAAAAAGTTGACATTGTCCTAATTTTGTTTACACATGTGACTTTTCCTAAATAAGGTAGACAGTTTTTTAATAAATTAACTGATTATGTTTA
>JAKSNF010000033.1 GCA_024400115.1 Paludibacteraceae bacterium
CCGCAATCTTGTACATATTCGGAATCATCAGCAGCAAACCCTGACTGGCAGTAAAGGTCGTTGTTAACGCTCCGGCTGCCAACGAACCATGCACAGCACCGGCGGCACCGCCTTCAGATTGCATTTCTTGTACTAATACCTGTTCTCCAAACATGTTCTGACGACCGGCAGCAGACCACTCATCAACGTTCTCTGCCATCGGAGACGAAGGTGTGATGGGATAAATAGCCGCTACCTCCGTAAACATATACGCAATATGCGCAGCCGCAGTATTTCCATCACACGTCATAAATTTCTTTTCTTTCATCTTTATTTAGCTTTTATAGTTTATTATTTCAATCTTTCAATTCATCATTTCGTCATCCTCATTAATAAAGGAATCCGAGCAACCACAAGGGGATATAATTGCTTCTACCCGTCTCTAAATCGCCTACCGCACAAGGACGAATACTATCGCGCTCTCCCGGTCTTTCCTTGACATCGAAATAGTACTTACCATCCACCGTGTACATCGCATTACGCTCTGTAGCATTAACTCTATGATCCGAGTGCAACGCTTGATAGAAATAGGTCTCGTACTCCTCTAACGGAGTCAACTCACGCTCTAAGGCCATATTAGCGATATTCGTGTTTTGCAAATAAACCTTCGTGGGTTTCATTGGGTAGGTTTTGCCCTCCATATATAATAAATTGAGTAAACGAGCATCCTTTAAGCACTTGATATAGTTCATGGTTGTGGCACGAGACATATCAATATCGTCTGAGATATTACTGATATTAAGAGCACATGGTGCTTGACGCAACAGAATATGCAGGAGTTTGCGGAGCTTAGGTAAGCACTGCACATCTATCTGCTTGATAATCAATATATCCACCTCTAACATAGTGTTCATCATCTTGAGCAGCTCTGTTTGATAATCCTTATTCTCGCGATAAGAGGGGAAATAGCCACTCTTTAAATAAGCCTTGAAATAGTTCAACGGGTGAACCAATTCGCAAATCTCACGAGAAATAGACCCGTGCGAACGAACAACCTCCTCCAACGTATAAGGTTTAAAGTGTAAACCCGTTTGGAGGTTCAAGTACTCACGGAAAGAGAATCCACGTAGGTTGTACATTTTAACAATACCACTCAAATCACGATTCTCCTCTATCAGCCTCATCACCGGAGAAGCAGAGAAGACAATATGCAAATCGTGAAAACGATCGTGACAGCGGCGCAACTCTTTTGACCAACCCGGATATTTAAATGTTTGATCTAAGAACAAGTATTTACCCCCTGCTTTTACAAATTGAGAAGCAAACTCCACCAAAGAATGTTCCGTGAAATAGAAATTATTCAAGTTCACGTACAAACACGGACGGCGATTGGCCTTGCGCTTACGAGAACCAGCAGCAACCTCTTCTTGATGCAATGCCTCTATCTCACGAGCGCGCGTCAAGAGGAAATCAGTCTTTCCTACTCCACGCCCACCCTTAATAGCAATCAAGTGGTCATCCCAATTAATCTCATCCATAAGCAAACGTCTGATTGGCATCTCAGCATGCGCTACCAGATAATCGTGCATTTGAAAAAACGTCTCTAACATAATCGATAAGCGGTTTTTTGATATTAATTATTGAATTTGGGTGCAAAATTACAACTTTTTTTTGACATATGCAAGTGCGCAGGCGTTTTTTATAAAATTTTTTATAAAAAAAACAGGGGCTTCCTTTCCGGAAGTCCCTGCTTAAAAGCCTCACTGCAATTTATTTAGAAATTGCGCCGCTCGGGCAGACATCTGCACATGTGCCGCACTCAGCACATATTTCAGGGTCAATGGAATAATGTTCGCCTTCAGAGATAGCTCCTAACGGGCACTCATCCTTACAGGTGCCACAAGCGATACAATCATCAGAAATAACGTAAGCCATAGTAAAATGAATTTTAATTTATACTTTATGATTTTTGATTTATTTTCAAAATCGAGTGCAAAGATACAGCTTTTTTTTGATATATGCAAATTTTAGAGCAAAAAAGGCATTATTTTTTTTTCTTTAAGGCAGCAAGCAAACGCTCATTGGGACCCGTTAACTTACTATCCGTCAGTCCTTTCTGCTTAGCATATGTCGTCCAATTCTTAGCTCCGTGCTCCACCCCCATCGGCAACCCCAATTGCAAAAAATGACAGTAGGCTATTCCCAACGCATCCGTAGCGTCCAGTTTCTTAGGCATCTTATCATCCGGAATATGCAAAAAACGCTGCAACATATCTGCCACCTGACTCTTATCCGAATGACCATTGCCCGTGATTGCCATTTTGACCTTCATCGGAGAATATTCATTGATGGGTAAATCACGACTTAAAGCCGCCGCAATCGCCACCCCCTGAGCATGCACAATCTTAATCATCGTTTGCGGGTTCTTATCCACAAACTGCGTTTCTATAGCAAGTTCTGTAGGGTGCTGTTTATCAATGAGTTGCTGCAAAAAAAAGAACTCTTTTTGCAGCCTTGCATATTGTCCTTCCAACTTATGCACATCCTCCACACCAAAGTCCACTAAAGTCACTTTTTGTCCCTCAGTATCAAGGATAGCCCAGCCCATAAAAAGGGTACCCGGATCAATTCCTAAAATACGATGATGTGTAACCAGTTTGTCTATCATTTTTCGGGTACTATATACACATCCTCCGTCTTCTCGTGCATGTAATAATGTTCACGAGCGTAGCGAGATAGACTATCCGGGTTCTGCAATCCTTCCAATTCGCGTTGAGCCTCTTGTTTCCCCTTTTCGTATTTCTCTATACTGCGTTCCAATCGATGAATTTGAAATGACCTGTGAATACGATGTACTAAACTTTGGTCACCCACGAAAGCATAGATAACCACGAACACTAAAACGACAATAACATACTTGTTCAACAAGTATTTTTTGCACCAAATGCCAATATTTGACCAATTTATCTTCATTTCGGGTGCAAAATTACAAAAAAGTTTGCATATATACAAAAAAAAGTGTAATTTTGTGGGCTAAAATATGAAAAGAATCATTTTTATAGGGTTTTATTGCTTGTTTATTGCCGTCCTTCAGGCGGCAACCACTATTCCTATTTCGAATATCTACACTTGGTCTAAAACTGCCCTTAACCAATACAAAGGTGAGACCATCACGTTCCCCGTTCCCGTTTATGTTGTTTCCACATCCAGTTCCTTATCTGTTTCTGTTCATCCTGCTTATACAGGTACGGAAGTGGCTCTCCCGGGTTCCACGGAGTACGCTAATCAAAGCATAACCAATTCGGCTGCCACGTTCCAATTGAACGGAGCTGGAACGCACCGCCTTGGCGAAATAGTGGAGGACTTAACCGTTTATGTCAATTCTTCCTCTTCCGTTACTTATAAAAGCGGCAAGTGGGTTGCTAACTCGCAGGCGCAGTTGCTTCAAGGTCCTGATATGTCTCTTATCGACCAAAAAGGGCAACATAATATCCTTGTTTGCGCCATGAACCTTGAGTATTATCTCGTTTCTGGTTGGGGAGAAGGCTATGGCCCTGATAATAAGTCACAGCATGATAAACAACGTGCTAAGGTTAGTCAGGCTCTCGCTCTTATCAATGCCGATTTATATGGTTTAGTAGAAGTACAGAAGGGCACAGCAGCTCTACAAGAGATTGCGGATGACTTAGTAAAGAACACCGGTCGAACCTTCAAACTGATATCCGCTACCTCTTCGGCGCAAAGCTCCTATACCCAATCGGCTTTCGTTTATTGTCCCGATGTTGTTACTCCCGTTTCACCCATGTTTGAGGTATCCGGAAGTCCTCAAGACCGACGATTCATGATGGCTTTTCAATCGGTGGAAACGGGAGAAAGGTTCTTCTATTCCATCAATCACTTCAAGGCTAAGTCCGGCAGTGGTATCGGGGACGACCAGGACAAGAACGACGGACAAGGTTCTTTCAATGGCACGCGCGTCAAGGAGGCACAGGCTGTCCTTTCTACCTACGAATCCAAACGAGGGATGCTGCAAGAGGACGACATACTCATCATGGGTGACTTAAACGCCTACTCCATGGAAGACCCTATTCAGTTATTAGTTGATAACGGCATGACCAACTTGCACAAGTATTTTTATGGTCATAATAGTTATTCGTATCGTTACCACAATGAGGTGGGTGTCTTAGACCACGCTTTGGTTAACTCCACCCTACTCCCCCAAGTCACCGGTATGCTGGCTTTCCATATCAATTCGGACGAGGACGACTGCCACACCTATGATGGTTGGTGTTCAGATGCCACTATGTTCCGTTCCTCTGACCATGACCCTATCTTGGTTGGTTTGCGCTTAGATAGTGTTCAAGTCATTCCGACTACCGATGTTTATATCGAGACAGGTATTTACTCCCCCACCCAAAACATTGTAGTTCATAATGCCAAAAGAGAAGTAGGCAAGAGTTTTTACTCTATCTATTCCGTTTCCGGGCAGTTAGTCGAACAAGCAGAGATAACGGAGAACGAGTTCGCTATCCGCTGCCCACAAAGTGGAGGTTTATATATCGTCAGCGTTTATGCTAACGGACAACTCAAGCAGTTTAAGATTATTGTACGCTAATGGATTTATTCTCAGAAATAGAAAACCCCGAACGAGAAGAACTCATCGCCCTACGCACGGAGTTAGAGGAACAGAACTATAAGTATTATGTTCTCAATGCTCCCACTATGTCGGACCAAGAGTTCGACATGAAGATGCATCGACTCCAAGACTTAGAGAAACGCTATCCCGACTTAGACGACCCTAAGTCGCCGACCCACCATGTAGGTAGTGACCTTAGCAAGCAGTCCGGGTTTGCGACCATAATCCATCGTTATCCGATGCTCTCGCTGGCGAATACCTATAGCAGGGAAGAGGTGGTTGATTGGTTGAATAAACTGCCCTCTAATGCGGAGATATGCTGTGAACTTAAGTACGACGGACTAAGTATCTCGCTATGGTACGAGAACGGACAACTCACCCACGCCGTCACACGAGGTGACGGAACGAAAGGGGACGATGTTATCAATAACATCAAAACTATTCCCTCCGTTCCTTGGACTATTGATATCAAAGACAATATCGAACTAAGGGGTGAGGTACTTCTGCCTTGGTCTCATTTCGAGCGGCTCAATAAAGAGCGTGAAGAACAAGAGGAACCCCTCTTTGCCAATCCGCGTAATGCCGCTTCGGGTACTCTCAAACTGCAAGACGCACGCGAGGTGGCGCGTCGTGGTTTGACTACCTATTTATATTATATGTTAGGGGACAACCTTCCCTCTGATAACCATTTTGACCGTCTCCAAACGGCTAAAGCGTGGGGCTTCCCCGTCTCTGATGCCGTCCGCGTATGCCACGGCATAGATGAGGTGATGGCTTTTATCAATTATTGGGACACGGAGCGCAAGAACCTGCCTGTTGCCACCGATGGTATCGTGCTCAAGGTCAATAATATCCACGAGCAGGAGGAACTCGGTTATACCGCCAAGACCCCTCGTTGGGCGATTGCCTATAAGTTCCAAGCCGAACGACAACTGACTACCCTTCGCAAGATAACGTATCAAGTCGGGCGCACCGGAGTGGTTACGCCTGTGGCTAACCTCGAGCCCATCCAACTCAGCGGCACCATCGTGCAGCGAGCTACCCTCCATAACGAGGACTTCATTCGCGAACTGGGTATTCAAGAAGGCGATAGCGTTTGGGTAGAGAAAGGCGGCGAGATCATCCCTAAGATTGTCGCCAAAGAATCCGACAGTCCTCAGGACGGTCTTTCAGCGAAGCGGTCTTTCAGCGATAGCGGTCTTTCAGCCGAAGGCGGTCTTTTCCAATTTATAAACACTTGCCCCGAGTGTGGTACGCCCCTCGTTCGCGTAGAGGGCGAAGCGGCTTGGCGTTGTCCCAACGATGCGATGTGTCCGCCTCAGATTAAAGGTAAGATCGAACATTTCGTGAGCCGTAAGGCGATGAACATAGACGGTTTAGGCGAAGAGACCATAGACCTCTTCTTTGCGCAAGGGCTGATTCGCAATATTGCAGATTTATACGACCTCAAAGCAGAAGACATAGCCAAACAAGAGCGGTTAGGAGATAAGTCCGCTCAGAATATATTAGCCGGCATAGAGGCTTCCAAACAAGTACCTTGGGAGCGCGTGCTCTTTGCGCTTGGTATTCGGATGGTTGGCGAGACGACGGCAAAAAAGATTGCCCGTGCCTTCCCTTCCATAGACGAATTGCAATGGGCGACCAAAGAACAACTGACTGCCATTGAGGATGTGGGAGACCAAATAGCGGACAATATCATCGCTTATTTCAACGATATACGTAACCTTGAGATTGTTCATCGTCTCCAACAAGCGGGTGTCACTTTTATTGGCACGGCACCCACTGCCGGACTATCCGGCACTCAACTTCAGGGTAAGTCGATTGTTATCTCCGGTACGTTTGCTTTTCACTCGCGCGATGAATATAAGGAGATGATTGAGGCTTATGGCGGTAAGAACAGCGGATCGGTCAGCAAGAAGACATCCTTTATCCTTGCCGGAGAGAATATGGGTCCCGAGAAACGCAAGAAAGCAGAACAATTAGGTGTAGAACTAATCACCGAACAACAGTTCCTTGACATGCTCAACCACTAACCACTAACCACTAACCACTAACCAAACCACCAATCATATGTTCGAAAAACTCAAAGACTGGACACTCCGTCGGGCGATACGCAAACAAGCCCCTCGACAAGTACTCTTTCAGAACTACAAAGACATAAAGACGGTTCTTATCGTCTATGAGTCTGAATACACCGAGCAGAACGCTATTATCAAACGCCTACGTGACGACTTAGTAAAGGACGGCAAGGACGTTTCTCTACTTGGTTATGTTGACAAAAAAGAAATTATTTCTTTAGTGTTACCTAAGTCTCGCATTATTGGAAAAAAGAATCTCACGTGGTTAGACCAACCCAACGAGGAGGTTATTCTGTTTATGCAGCAGAGCCATTATGATTTGCTTTTGGACTTGACGATGCGTCCGTGCCGTCCGTTGCATTACTTGGCTCTCAATGCACGGGCAGACTTCAAGGCCGGACTGGATATGACGAAGGGTATCCTCGATTTCATGATTTCCACCACCGAACAGAGTTCCCCCATCTTCCTCTTTGAACAAATCGTTCGTTACCTCAAAATAATCAACTCTAAACTCTAAACTCTCCACCCTAAACTATGATTCACGGATTAGGCACAGCACTGATAACTCCCTTCACCGCTACGGGCGAAGTCGATTATAAGGCATTAGATGCTTTATTAGATATACAATTACAAGGTTCAGTTGATTTCCTTGTCGTCCTCGGCACCACAGCGGAAGCAGCAACCATGACCGAACTAGAGAAACTGCACGTGTTGCAATTCGTTATTCGTAAAGTGAATGGTCGTCTCCCCCTCGTCCTTGGTCTTGGGGGAAACAACACCCAAGCGCTTATCAATAGAATCAACAATCAACAAATTGCCATCAGCAAGTATTGCGAAGCCATCTTGAGCGTCTGCCCTTACTACAACAAACCCTCCCAAGAGGGACTCTATCAGCATTTCGTTGCCATCGCCAAGGCGTCTCCCGTTCCTATTATATTATATAACGTGCCCGGGCGCACGGGCGTGAACCTACTCCCCGAAACGGTGATGCGTATCTTCGAGACCTGTCCCGATAAGATTATGGGTATCAAAGAAGCCTCCGGCAACCTCGACCAAATAAAGCGCCTCCTCGACTTGCGAAATAGCTATCAACTCTCAACTAATAAACTAGACGGCAACTCTACACTCTACACTCTAAACTCTAAACTAAAGATTTACAGCGGCGACGACAATCTTGCCGCGGAGTTAATGTCTGCGGGGGCAGACGGACTGATTTCCGTAGCGTCCAACGCTTTCCCCAAGGACTTTGCCACTATCGTTCATAAAGCAGACCACGCATTGCAGGAGCGTTATGCCGAGATGGTAAACCTGCTCTTTAAGGAGGGTAATCCCAGTGGTATCAAGACCGTTCTTAGTCAGATGGGAGTTATCCAAAACAACCTGCGCTTGCCGCTTGTTCCTAATTCAGTCAATGTACAAAAAGAAATAGAACAATGTATTCATTCATTATTGCATTAGTCGTCCTTATTTTAGGATATATCTTTTATGGTCGTCTCGTAGAGCGTGTCTTCGGGATTGACCCCAACGCCAAGACACCTGCCGTGGAACATCCCGACGGAGTTGATTATGTCCCGATGTCGGGCTGGCGTGTCTTTCTTGTTCAGTTCCTTAATATCGCCGGACTGGGTCCTATCTTCGGTGCTATTATGGGTATTTTCTTTGGTCCGTCTGCTTTCCTTTGGATTGTGTTCGGTACTATCTTCGGCGGTGGTGTGCACGACTATATGTCGGGTATGCTCTCCCTGCGTAAGAACGGAGCCTCGATGCCCGAGGTCGTTTCCGATGAGATAGGCAAAGGACTGGGGTTCGTGGTGCGTATTTTCGTACTTGTGTTGCTTGTGTTGCTGACTACCACTTTCATGACCGGACCCGCAGCGCTGTTACAGAATATGTGTCCGCTGCCCTCTTGGTATATCTGGTTAGGTATCATCTTCCTTTATTACACCTTGGCAACGCTCCTGCCCGTAGATAAACTGATTGGGCGTTTCTACCCTATCTTCGGAGCTGTCCTGCTTTTCATGGGTCTTGGTATCATGGTTATCATGCTGGGTTGGCACAGTGCCGAGATGCCCGAACTGACTGATGGTTTATATAACCGCCAAACAAACGGTCTGCCCCTCTTCCCGATGATGTTCGTGAGCATTGCTTGCGGTGCCATCAGTGGTTTCCATAGTACCCAATCGCCTCTCATGGCGCGTTGCCTAACCAATGAGCGTCAAGGTCGTTGGATCTTCTACGGAGCTATGGTTGCCGAAGGTATCCTTGCCCTTATTTGGGCAGCGGCTGCCGGCACTTTCTTTGCCGTTCCCGAACAGGGTTTATACGGCATTGACGGTCTCCAAGCCTTTGCCGCACAGCATCCGGGGGAGAACATTGCCGCTTTGGTGGTGGACACCATCAGTAAGACTTGGCTGGGTAAAGTCGGCGGTTTCCTTGCCGTCTTAGGAGTAGTGGTGGCGCCTATCACGTCGGGTGATACGGCTTTGCGTTCGGCAAGACTGACCGTGGCGGACTTCCTACACCTCAACCAGAAGCCTATTCGCAATCGTTTGGTCATTGCCCTACCGCTCTTTGCAGCCGTCTTTGGAATGGCGTTTGTGGACTTTAATATCGTTTGGAGATATTTCTCGTGGACCAATCAGACTATTTCCGTCTTTATCCTTTGGTCCGCAACCTTGTACCTCTATTCGCGTAAGAAGAACCATGGCTATCTGATGACCCTTATACCGGCGTTATTCATGACGATGGTCAGTATATCGTATATCTTCATCGCCCCCGAGGGCTTTGAATTAGACCCCGAACACCGTTGGATTGGTTATGTGGTAGCCGCCCTCGTTTGCGATGGTCTGCTGTTGGCTTTTGTCAGTTGGACTAAGTACCATAGCCTTCACCACATCGACCAACTCAAAGCCTTACTCAAAAAACATAAACATTAAAACCATCCACTATCCACTATCCACTATCCACTATCCACCATCCACAATCCACTATCCACCATATGTCCGAAGACATCTTACAAATACACTGCCTCAATTCGCGGCGAATCATCCAACGGCACCTTAATGAATGTCGTGAGGAGCGTCGTCCGTATGTCTTCTTCACGGACACGATGACTCCTACAGCCGAAGGCGGTCCTACAGGCGAAGCCGGTCCTACAGCCGAAGGCGGTCCTACAGCGAAGCGGTCTTTCAGCGATAGCGGTCTTACAGCCGATAGCGGTCTTTTAGGCACGATTCTCGTGCCGGTCTCCTTCCTAGAGGAAGAAACCTACAAAGCCGAGATATGCACTTACCTCGCTCGCAAGAAGGGGGCACACATCATCCTCTTGCAGGCGCACGATTATGGACATAAGGCGCAGAACAACGTCAATCGTATCGTCACGCACATAGAGCAAGTCATGGAGCGAACGGGAGAAAAGATAACCTATGAGGTGGTGATGGCAAAGAAAGATAGTTTTCATTTGATGCGCGAGGCGGTGGAGCGGCAACGGGAGTTTAAGAACGATCTCTTGGTACTGACCGCCAGCCGCGATTACGGATTAGATGACCTTCTTTTCGGTCCGCCCGAACAACACGCTATTGCTCGCTCGTCCGTCCCCGTGATGCTCGTCAATCCCCGTGCTGATTTATTTTCCTTATGCGACTAAATAAACTTATCAACTTTCAACTATAATGATAATAATCATCTGTGCTCCGAGTGGTAGCGGCAAATCTACCATGGTACATCACTTATTAACCACCTACCCGGGTCGTTTTGAACTCTCCGTTTCTTGCACTACGCGTGCTCCACGCGGGGAAGAGGTAGATGGTCGCGAATACTATTTCATTTCTCGTGAGGACTTTGAGCACAAGATTGCCCAAGGGGCTTTCATTGAACACGAACAAGTCTATGAGGGGCTGTATTACGGCACACTCTATTCGGAGATAGACCGTATCCAAGCCAAGGGGGCTATTCCTATTTTTGATGTCGATGTGAAAGGCGGCATTAACCTCGAACATATCTTCGGGGATAAAGCGTTGAGTATCTTTGTATGCCCACCGAGTTTAGAGGAACTGAGTCGTCGTTTGCACGGCCGTGGCGACACCTCAGAGGAGATGATACAGAAGCGCTTAGCAAAGGCGTCTATTGAGATGGCAGATGCACCTCAGTTTGATGTGCAAATCGTCAATGATCATTTAGAGTCTGCCTTTGCCCAACTTGACCAACTCGTCAAGCCCCTACTCACGGACAAGTAGGGCATCCTTCGATGACCGTTCGGTAACCCTTCGGCGCGGGTATAATCGAGGAGGCAATGAAAATCGGGTTTTTATCGGGTTTTTACAGGGGTTGGCAGACACGCAAACCGCCAATTCCGCCAAGGGTAGTTGCAAACACAGCCATCGCAACCCCGAGAGGTTGCGATGGGAGAGAGTTTATAAATGCAAAAATTTGCATGCCAGAATAAGTCCTTGGCTACTGGCAGACCGGGCGCACGGATCGTCCGTAGTAGCGATTGTTGTAGTACCAATCCACGTTGACCGAATAGAAGTAGAAGTAGTACGCGTAGTACGAGTAGTCCTCGAAGAGCGAAGAGGACCAGTAGTAGCCGTAGGAACCGACATCGCTGACCGACGAAACGAAGCGGCAGCCGGAAGCGGGCAAAAAGATACTATTGCCATTCTTCTTGCTTGTTACTAAATAACCATTTACACCTGTGCCATTGTAGTTCGTTTTCCACTCCCAAGTACAGTTATCCGTATTTCTCAGCTCGTCTTGTTCTGCCTTCGTAGGCATACGCCAATTACCACCCCAATTCACATGAGCGGCATCATCTTCCGGGTCAAGAGTCGTCTTACCTCCATTATTGTTGTATTTTATTAAAGTTGAACCGCCATCATTCGTATCAAAATACGTACTCCAATCATATACCTCTTTCGGTTCTGTCTCGCCCCAAGCGAAGTAATCGCCATAGCCTTCGGGCGTAGTGGCACCCACATTCATGTTTGCCCACTTGATCCCGCTCGGCAAACCTAAATCGACCATCTCTATTCCTTCGGGAGCATGGCTGCTATCACACTTATTGATGATGATGGTATCATGCACAATAACTGTATCGTGAACAATAATCGTTTTAGGTAACCAAAGAACGAGTTGGTCGGCGTCCTCGATTATCCCATACTTAATACTATCGATCGAACTAATCGACTGACCTAACACCGCGCGACCATTCACCCAAGTGACTTGGTTCGTTTGCGCCATCATCAGCACGCTGCATACAGCAGCAGCAAAGAAAAGAATAACTTTTTTCATTGTGAGTTGTAATTTATTATTGGTTATTTTACTTTTTATTTTCAACTATTCCCCCTTTAGGGGGTTAGGGGGCTTTCCTTACAGCTTTCTGCCTTCCGCATCAAACTGCTCACCATCTTTGACGATAATCAGTCTGCCTCCGATGATATACTTGCCTACTTTGTGAACCTTGACATCTTCAATCGTTGCGGACTCAATGTCGGTAGGAGTGGGTGCTTGATAGATACCATACGTGAGAGTTAGGTCTTCCAAAGACTCCGCCTCTACACGCAGTTGGGTTATACCATCTATCGTCAATACGGCTGCCCCATTATCGTAACTGACGACGGGCATCTTACTCAGTTGGTAGCAAGTATTAGAGCCATTCATCCAAAAGAAAACGGCATCGGCTTCCTTTGCTTGTACTGCGCCTATGCTTAACACAAACACAGACGCGATAAATAAAATCAGTTTTCTCATTCTTGTTGCCTCCACTTTATTATTCGGCTATTGGCATTCTCCGTGGTTAATATGAGAATTTGGTAGCAAAATTACTAAAAAATTCTCACATATACAAATTTATTTGCGGTTTTTGGGTTGTTATTTGATAACTTCCCAATGACCATTCTTATTCGCTCCTACACGGCGGATAATTCCAGCATTACGCAATGACGAGAAAATACGCTCGGCTTGACGAACGGACACATGTAATATATCTGCCAACCGAGTCGCTGTTATTTTAGAATCTTGTGCTATTAAACGAGTTGCCCTCTGCTCATTTATACCGACATTTATACCGACATTGTCCGTTATTTGTGTTATGTCTTATATGGTATTTTTATTCTTTGCCCGCAAACTATTATCCTCACCTTTAGTGCGAGTTCTTTACCTCTCCGGTAATAGGTAAGATTTGTAAATCCTCCCATCCATCAGCGTTTTGATAATCTTCTACAGCTGATGCAGGAATGTACACTTTAATAGAACTACCTGTGAAAAAGGAGCTCTCGATAGACCCAAAAACATTAACCCCACACTTTGGCGGAGTAATAGCATAACAAGTAATTGACGGCAAATCAGAGCAGGAAGCGAAAGCTTCATTTCCAATAATAGTGACGGATTTGCCTATCGTCGCAGAAGTCAAACCAGAGCAACCACCGAAAGCAAGATCTCCAATCGTAGTGACGGAATTAGGAATAGTCACCGACTTCAAACCATCGCACAAAACAAAAGCCCTCTCTCCAATCGTTGTGACGGAATAAGTAATACCATTATAAGTCACCGTTTCTGGAATAACAACAGAGCCGGTGTAGCTTTTTGCGCGCCAATCTCCCGTTTCACTCGTTACTTCTGCCGTCTTTTCTTTGGTGTTGAGATTGTAGTAGATGTCTCCAATTTTACAACGGTAAATAAAAGCAAAAGAAGAACTTGCGCAATAATACGAGTTCTTTACATCTTCCGTAATAGGTAAGATTTGTAAATTCTTCCATCCCCTAGCGTTTTGATAATCTTCTAAGGCTGATGCCGGGACATACACGTTGATAGTGCCAAAGACGTTCCCGATATTCCATCTTTCGTCATTGAAAACATTAATCCAACACTTTGGCGGAGTAATAGCATAACAAGTAATTGACTTCAAACCATCGCACCAAGCGAAAGCATAATCTCCGATCGTTGTGACCGAATTAGGAATAATGACCGACTTCAAACCGGAACACACAAAAAAAGCTCCATCCCCAATCGTAGTGAC
>JAKSNF010000034.1 GCA_024400115.1 Paludibacteraceae bacterium
TTGGAAAATAAATGCAAAAAAAAAATGAGGGTCTCTTTTCAGAAACCCTCACTAATCGTTTGGCGGTGGAGATAGTGAAGAACGATATTGGCTTTTGCGCTCTGCCTCTTTGGAATGGCGGTGATTGCATGCGTGTGTATGAGAGGGACAGCGTATTATCTGCAAAGGTAGTAAAGATTCTAATATATGTAAATTTATTTTTCTTTTTTCTCTCGTTGGCTGATGAAGAGACCGAGGATGATGAGTAACATTCCTATCCATTTACCCATAGGCAAGTGCTCGCCAAAGGCGAAGAACATAATCAAAGCGGTGAAGAGTGGACGGATATTGTTGAACACGTTTCCCCTCGTTACACCTATCTGGCGAACCGAGTAACAAAAGAGGATAAAAGCCGTCACCGTAGCGAAAAGTGCCAAATAAGTCATACACCCTAACGACTGCCATAACTGCGGCGTCCATAAGCAAATATCCATAGGCAAGGGAGACACAAAACCCTCCCTGATAAGACGTAAGGGATAGAACAACAGCAGTCCACAGAGTTGAACATAAAAGACGATTGTGAGGGACGAGTATTTAGTTGGTATGCGCCGCAGCATAACCGAGTACAGAACTGCCGTAGAGACAGAGAGGAAGGCGGTTAGAATGCCCCACGGGTTGCCTATTTGGAAGGACTGACCGCCAACCATGACCAACAATACCATACCTAAGGTAGAGATGATAATTCCTAAGATGTTATTGCGGGTCACTCGTTCGCGAAGGAAAACCCAAGCCCATAAGGGAGCCAATAGAGGTGCGGTAGAGAGGAGTGTTTCGGCTATCGTGGGCGAGAGCAAAGCGTCGTAGGTATATGTCTCTAAGAGATAGTACAGGCAGGGTTGAAAGAAACCCGCCAAGAGGAAAAGAGGTATATCCTTTTTGTCGAGTTTCTGCAAGCGCAGTAAGGCGCTGTGGCGGCAGCATAAGCCGATAAGGAGCATCACCACAATAGCTAAGGTGAAACGCATTACAAGTAACGTAAGTGACGAGAAACTAAGTAAAGCCTCTTTAATGGCGATGCCGGACACAGCCCAAATGAGCATGGCTATAATAATGGCGATATAAGGAAGAAGTTTTTTCATAGGCTATAATGTGGCGCGTAAAAGGAGATGAAGGTCGGTGTCGGTGGATTGTGCGCCGTTCCGGCTATTGTGGATGGTGGATTGTGGATGGTGGATGGTGGTGGAGGCTTTGAAGTAGAGGGCGAGTTGGGGGATGATTTGCCACCTTATATTCATATACGCACGCGCACCCAAGCCATAAGTAACATTGGACGAGAAGGCATAAAGGACATCGTTCTCGTACAGATAAATACGGTTATCCCAATGACGCGCATCAAACCCCTGCAACCTCAACTGCAAGGCAAGCGGCACTTGACTAAACGAATACTGCACATCCTGACTTAGGCTCACCCCGTACGTGA
Organism: Paludibacteraceae bacterium; assembly: GCA_024400115.1. Taxonomy (GTDB): domain Bacteria; phylum Bacteroidota; class Bacteroidia; order Bacteroidales; family Paludibacteraceae; genus Colicola. The sequence continues at coordinate 1,460 of JAKSNF010000034.1, forward strand.
TGGCTCCTACCGAATCGGTCACTATATTAGCGTCTGCTCGCGTGCGTAAGTGCCAACCCGACTGCTGCCAATCGAACTGCCAACGGGTCGAATAGGTGGCTGTCTTGCCCTTCTGCTTGGCTCTCACGCGTCCGTCTAACTGCCACGTGGACGAAGGCAGATAGGTTGCTTGTACTTGGGCATCGTACCCCCACGAGGGAGCTTGCGGTATTCCGTACTTAACTCCGGCAAAACGGAACACATCGCCGTAGGCGGTGAAGCGCCAATGGTTGAGTTTAGTTATATCCGCAGCGAGGTAAAGTCCGTTCTCGTCATTGAGACGCGAGGTCTCTGAGAAAGCATAAGCGTAGGTGTTATCAAACGTAGGCGAGTAATAACGATAAAGCAAGAGGAGGTTAATATCACTCACAGGCGTGGCACGCAGCCCGACTTGTGTCCCAACGCCCCAAGTCTTGTTTTGGGTAGTGGCTACCTCGCCGAAAAGGTCTAAAAACCCCAGATTCCATCGAACATTTATGCCTCCGACGAACTGCCTATTGCCTCGGAAGTAGTTTTGGTTATAGGCAGCGTTGGCAAAGTAATAGCGCACACTATCGGAATAGATATTCTCAACAGCGGTCACACCAAGAAGCACCTTATTAAAACGCACCGACACGTTCGCGCCCACAGCGTGGTGACGAAGACTGTCGTTGTCCTTTTGTAGGCTATAGAAAGCGGTCACGCGCGTATTAAGACGCTTACCGCCAAAGCGGAGCGTGGCTCCTGCACCGTGCAAACCGCCGCCCGTGACGGAGGAGTACTTCTTGAGTCCCTCCTGCGTTGTCTCTAACTGCGTGACGTAGGTCGATTTGCCCATGTGAAAAGGGTTGCCTATTACTAACCCTTGTCCGAAGGAGGCTTGATAATTGCCTGCGACGAGCGTTTGCAGGTGTCCTATATCGTTCACTTGCACATAGCCGCCGTACTGCAATCCGGAAGCCGGAGCACCCGTCGGGCGCTGAAGGGTAGCACCAAAAAGGATGCGGTTTTGGTAGTTGAACTTATAACTAATTTTGAATTGTGAATTAAGAATTAAGAGTTTTGAATTGTGAATTGACTCTTCGAGGTTGCGGGCATCGAGGCGGGTGAGGATCTCGTGCTTGGCATAATGAAAAACCTCTCTCCCATAGAGTTTCGTTTCTTGGGAAAGAGGTTGTGCAGTAAAGAAGCAACTGAGGTTACGGATATCGTAATCGTGCAAACCGTCAATGAGTGCAAGTTCGTTGAGCGACTCCATCGGGTGGGCATCTACATAAGCCAAGATAGCGTCTATCTGTTCGCCCCGAAGGAAACGCAAGCGTGTCAAGTCGTCGTACGTTGCTGCATTGATATTGATAGGCTCAGAAGTGAGGTCAATGAGTTCGTTGTAATAATCCTCGTCTTCGATACCCTCTTGCTCTACAAAAGAAGCGTAAATATCATTTACCACATTGAGAGCGAAGCTAATTAACAGAACGACCGACGACATGTGCGTTTAGAGCCAACGAACGTAGCAGAAGTCCATCCTGTGCGGCAGCAAGTCGTTGAACGGATACATACGCAGACCGAACTTCATACCGCCGGCATAGTCGAACTGATACTTAGTCTCAAAAGTGAGGCGGGTGCCCTCGGCTTTGACGAGTTTGAGAGGTTCTACCTCGTACAGTTTATCGTTGTTATGTTGCGACGTGCGGATAGCTACGAGTTCAATGCCGATACCCTTATCGTTCAGTCCTTTGGTGTCCAGTTCAACTTTGACTTGGCAGTTCTCACCCACAGAAGGTTGTCCGGCAGCGAGGATGTCGTTGAGGTTACTATAAACGACCTCTATCTCGTCCCAGTGAGCCACCATGTTCTGTTTCCAAGCAGCAATCTCGCGAGCCGTCTTGTAGTTATCGGCAACAAGAGCAGCGTGACGCTTAGCCAGTTTATTATAGAACTTAGCGAAGTAGTCGTCCATCATACGCTTGGTAGTGAAACGCGGGGTGATCTTCGTGATGGAGTTCTTGATGGTCTGAATCCACTCGGGCGAATAACCCTTCGAGTTACGAGCGTAGTACATGGGTATTATCTCGGTCTCGAGCATCTGATAGATAGTAGCGGCATCGAGTTGGTCTTGGTGGGCTTGGTTCTCGTAAGTACGTTTGTCGGTCAATGCCCAACCGGCTCCCTTAACATAACCCTCTAACCACCAGCCGTCGAGGACGGAGAAGTTAAGAACGCCGTTCATCTGGGCTTTCTCGCCGGACGTACCGGAAGCCTCGAGTGGACGAGTAGGTGTATTAAGCCAAATATCAACGCCGGAAACGAGGCGTTTAGCGAGGCGCATATCGTAGTTCTCGAGGAAGATGATCTTACCGAGGAACTGAGGCATACGGCTAATCTCGATGATACGTTTGATTAGTCCTTGTCCTGCACCGTCAGCAGGGTGTGCCTTACCGGTAAAGAGGAACTGAACGGGATAAGAGGGGTTATTCACCAATTTATCCAGACGCTCAAGGTCGGTGAAGAGTAGGTGTGCACGTTTATACGTAGCAAAGCGACGACCGAAGCCGATGATGAGGGAGTTGGGGTTCATCTCATTGAGGGCACGAACGATACGTGCAGGGTCGCCTTGTGACTTCATCCAGTCGTCTTGGAACTTCTCTTTGATATAGTCAATGAGTTTATTCTTGAGGAACATACGAGTAGCCCACACTTGTTCGTCGGGCAGTTCGTTGAAGGCTTTCCACATCTCGGGGTTGGATTGGTCTTTGTCCCAACCGGCAGGGAAGGTCTTGTTATACACGGCTTTCCACTCAGAGGCAGCCCACGTAGGCATATGAACACCATTGGTGACATAATCGACGTGCAGTTCTTCGGGGAAATAACCGGGCCAAACGGGAGCGAACATCTTCTTGCTCACCTCGCCGTGCAACCAGCTAACGCCGTTAGCCTCTTGGCAGGTATTGAGGGCAAAGACAGACATAGAGAACTTCTCGTTATGGTCATCGGGGTTCTGACGTCCTAAGCCGATAAGGTCGTCCCACTCGATACCGAGTTTGGGGGCGTACTCGTTCATGTACTTATAGAACAGTCCTTCTTCGAAATAGTCGTGACCGGCAGGTACGGGCGTGTGGCAAGTGTATAGACCGCTGGCGCGTACGACCTCTTTGGCTTCGTTGAAACTCAGGTGCTCCTCTTGTACGAGATCTACAAGGCGTTGCAGTCCCATGAGGGCAGCGTGACCCTCGTTGCAGTGGTAAACGTCCTTCTTGATACCGAGTTTCTTGAGGGCGAGCATACCGCCGATACCGAGCATTATCTCTTGTTTGATACGGTTCTCCCAGTCGCCTCCGTATAGTTGGTGGGTTATCTGACGATCCCACTCGGAGTTGAGTTCGTTATCGGTGTCAAGGAGATAGAGGTTGATACGACCTACGGCTACTTTCCATAGATAAGCATTGACTACGCGTCCCGGGTAGGGCACTTCGATGATCATGGGCGAACCGTCCTCGTTCTTGACTTGCGTGAGGGGTAGGTTATTGAAGTTCTGCGCCTCGTAATTAGCAATCTGCTGTCCTTCGGGCGAGAGGGTCTGTGTGAAGTAACCATAACGATAGAGGAAACCGATAGCCGTCATATCAACGTTGCAGTCGGACGCTTCCTTGAGGTAGTCACCGGCTAAGATACCTAAACCGCCGGAGTATATCTTGAGCACGTGGGTCAGACCGTACTCCATGGAGAAGTAAGCGATAGAGGGTTTTTTGGTGTCTGGTTTTTCGTCCATGTAAGCGCGGAACTCGGCATAGGTCTTGTCGAGTTGCGCCATGAACTGAGCGTCCTCGCTGAGTTCGAGCATCTTGTCGTAACTGATGATATTGAGGAGCATGATAGGGTTAGACTGTGCACGGTGCCAAGCCTCGTTATCGATATAACGGAATATATTCTTAGCATCGGAGTTCCATACCCACCATAAGTTATACGCAATTTCTTGAAGTTTGTTTAGTTTAGCGGGGAGCTTAGCACGTACGGTGACTTCCTTCCACGCTACGGGATTAACGTTACTGACTTTGATTTTCATACCTTTTATAATGTTTGATTGATTGACCGTTTTACTGTAAGACCGGCTTCGCCTGAAAGACCGTTCGTAAACTCACTGAACGACCGCCTACGGCTGAACTATATCCTACGAGGGTGCAAAGGTACGACTTTTTTTTGATATACGCAAATTTATTGCGTTTAATTTGCAAAAATGCCATAAAAAAGAGCACCTGTCAAGGACAGATGCTCCGTAATGTTAGGTGTATATGATTAGCGAACAACCGTTCCTAATACATTAACGGCACCCTCTTCGGTCATGATAACGAGTTGACCATTAACCAAAGACTTAACAGCCTTGTGACCTGCTTTTACAGAAGGCAGAGCGGTCTCAGCAACGAACTCAAAATCACCCTTCTTAATCTCGATGGTGTGGAGTTCGGGTTTGTCGTCTTTTGCTGCGGCATAATAGTGCAGGATATTGCCGGTCACTTTCACTTTGTCACCTACCTTGGGTTGGTTGTCGGCAGGAACGGTTATTTGGAAAGCCTCGAAGTCATAGGTCGGGTTAGCCATATCGTCGCACATAAAGAACGACATATTCTTATATTGCTCGCTATAAGCAGAAGCAATGCTATCTACATAACCGGTAACAACATAAACGTCCGTTGAAGTAGTACCATTAGCCAGAGCCATACCAACTTCATAAGCCTTAGAAGGAACAACCTCGATGGTGTCAACAACCACTTGTCCCTTAGCAACAACTTTACCCTTACCTTCGATTTCCATCTTCTCACCATATTTCTTGAGGTTACCGATAATCTCAACGGTATCACCTACAGCGCAGAAGTTATCTTTGCCTCCAAAGTCAATGTGGTAACCAACAAGCAGTTTCTCGTCCTCACACTTGAAGGTGATGTTTTGCCAACCATAGTTCTCGTTAGCGTCATCAACGGAAACGACTTCGTCTTTAACGATGAAGATATCAACAGAAGCGTCGCCATCATCAAGAGAGGTACACTCGTCATAAGCCTCGCAAGTGGTAACGGTGAAGGTATCACGCTTAACCACTGCGCGCTCAATAATAGTGATGTCACCATTCTTCATTTCGGGAGTGGTGTTGTACTTCATAATCTTACCAACAATCTTAACTTGATCACCTACATTAAGGGTGTTTTGGTCATCAGCGGGTAGGTTGCAATAGTAAGACTCAAAGGTTTTCTTATCGCCTTTTTCGTCGTCCATCCAGAAGGTTTGTTGGCCTTTACTTACAGCACCAACCACGTTGGTTACATAACCGGTGATAGAATACACTTCCTCGGTTGGAACATTGTTCTCTGGGAGAGCTAAAGCAATAGCAGCAGCTTCGGCGCAGGTCTTAACGATAGGCTCTGCGGAGAGGGTCATGGCAGCAACGAGAGCTGCACATACGGTAAAAATCTTTTTCATAATTGATTTTGTTTAAAGAGTTAATAAAAAATTTATACAGACGGAACTATTCTTCCGTTTCTAATTCGTGTACTAATAAGTTCTTTATCTCCCATGTAGCGGAGTGAGACTCGTTACTGGTATATCTAAAGCCTATCCAAATAGTCTTCTCGATATAATCGGTCAACGGCATCTCGCCGCTGGATTGGAAGGTCCAACTACTACCGTCGGGCACGTTCAGCGTACCGTCCTCATTGGTCAGATAGGGCAGTTGCGTCCACGTGCAAGTGGTGACATCGCCCTCATAATCGGTAGAGACAAAGACTTTACACTCCTCTGCAAAATTGCCGGCATACTTCTGCGTCATGTCAAAGATCAGCGCCGGGTTCTTAGCTTTCTTCAAGCGGATAGACGGCGAAACGAGCCATGCCTCAGAGGGGTTATTGGTTGATTGGTAATAAGCCGAAGCCTTCATACCATAAGAAGCGTCGTATTTCCAAACATAGTTCAGACCACCGGTGAGAAGAACGTTTTGCAACACGAAATCACCTTGACCGTGACCAATAAAGGGTTCATTAAGGAAGGTCGATATATCAGCAACCCAGCCTTTATCTTGTTTGAGTAGGAAGTTCATCGTTTCAGCCGTCAAACCGGACTTAAGTACGAAATGCGTTCCATCATAGATGAAGTCATCCCCCGTGGTAGCCCCCGAAGCGTTGACATAAACAACGAAGTAATCGTCGTCCACGTTAGCGTAGGGATAGCGGTTTCTAAGGAAGATATCAATCGTGGCTTGCGGATCCTTAACCGACGTTGCCCCAAGGGCATCGTAAACCTCTTGCGGCAGGATAACAACACCCTTTACTTGGTCGTTGGTATATGCCGTCCAAACACCATTGATAAGTTGATAAATGGCAGTCTTAGTTACTGTCGTTTCGCTCTTAGCTGCCCTGCGAGGAGCATTAGCGGGCGAGTGGTTCACTAACACAGCTTCCTTGATTTGCGGTTCTGTCTCCGTTGAGGCATAACGTCCTTTGAGGGTTACTTGGTCGCCTATCGCCATTCCTAATTTAGAGAAGACCTTATTGCCGTCCTCGTCAGTGATACCATAAACGAGAATAGAGTCAGCACCATCCGGCGTGTCCTTGAGGTAGAAACGCCCCGATATCTTAGAGGTTACCGCACCGATATATCCTGTCAGTTGATGCTCAACCGTCTCTTGGGCTTCGAGTAGTTCCTTGACGGTGCAGATATAGTTCAGCGGAGGATAAATGGTGTCCGGCTCCTGTTCACTATACTGATAGGTAAGTACGAAAATCTTGTTTTCCACAGCGGAAGGAAACTTAGAAGCCAGGAAATCGGGCAGTTGTGCTTCCGTTGTAGGAGCAATATAAGCAGCACCACGTCCACCCCAAATTGCCTTATAATCGTCATCCGACAAGGTATAAGCCGAAGCGGTGGCAAAGGGTTTTTGATAGGTCGATTTGCCGGACATTTGGGTGTAGTTAACCACGGCTTGCGCACCTACAGAGAGTTGCGGATAGAGGTTCTTTATAAAAGCGGGTACATACATATCCGCCGAAGCCTCATCGCTAAAGCACTTATCGGTTTTGATTTGTTGCAAAGCCTTGTAAGCGGTTGAGTCCTCGTCCAAACTGAGTGCCAGGGCGATATTAGCTTTGTTATCTGCCACAATAGCATAATCAGAAGCCGCCATGTCATAGACAAACGAACGCGCGTCTTGAATACTGAGGTCGGTGGTTTGCAACTGATTCTCGATTTGTTTCATCGACCACTCGTCACAAGAGGCGAGAAACAACAAACAAGAAACGAGACACGAAAAACGAGACACGAGACACAAGAAATAAGTATTCTTTTTCATAATCATAATTATTGCGAAGTTAGAAGTTTAGTTTGAGACGGATGTTCCACGTTCTGCCATAGGAGAAGAACATGTAGATATTATCCATGGTAGCCTCCGTAACGGACGAACTGGTCACAGTAGAGGGGTTCCACGCTTTCTCTATGTAGTACTGATTGAGCACATTGGATATGTTTCCGGCAATGGTAGCATTGCATTTACCCAAGGGGAAGGAGTAAGAGGCGTGCAGGTCCATCTGTCCACCGGTCGGCAAGCGCAGCGGAGCCATCACATTAACCGTCTTATTGATACTCAGGTTACTTCCCGAGAAGCTGTAGTAACTGTAGTTGCGGTCGTAGAGCGTGTATTCAGCTCCTACGTTGCACCCCTTGAAGGGGAAGAAAGTGACGTGGAGGTTAGCCGTCGTTTGTGCCGAACCACCGACTTTGATACCTTTCATATTGATACGCGCCCACGCGTGATCCTCGGCACCGACCGTGGTGAAGTTGCCTTCCTTCGTAACAGGCGTACCTTGCTCGTCGTAGTAATAACCCAGCACACTGTCTTTATCCCACGTCCAGTTACCTACGGAGAGCATCGCTCCTATCTCAACCCACTTGGCAGGACGGGTCTTAATCTCCAACTCACCACCGAAGTGACGAGCACTAACGCCGGTCATGTTGATATAACCTTGCTCTTGGTTATCAAGCGTCGTATAAGCGGTCATCGTCTTATCCATCCACTCGGTGAAGTAACCGTTAAGAGCGATATTGACATATTGGTTGTGGAAACCATAACCAATCTCTGCACTGGCAGACTGTTCGTTCTTGGCGTTCTTGTTAATCACGTTAGAGGTCGAAGCGTTCATGAAAGCACCCTTATCAAACTTAGGTGCGCGGGAGATATAACCTACATTGACAAACACATTATTGTGGTCATTGATATTGTAGTTAGCACCCGCTTTAATCGTTCCACCTACGAAATGCAGTTTGTCCGACTTAGCATGTTGCTCGTCATAATAGTAGCGGTCGTATTTCCAATAGTGGTTCACGTTAAACGAACCATTAATGAAAGCGGACCAGTGTTTGTTATTATATTCGGCTTGCGCGAAAGCACCCTCTTGTACTACATAACCGGTATAGTCACGGTAGCAGACATCGCCGATACCGAGTTTCTCATTTACCCAATTTTCGTCTAACTTACGGCTGTTATTCTCCGCACTGATAGAACTACCGCTGCGGGTTGCATCAATGAAGTATGCGCCTCCGAGTAGGTCGCAAATAACGGCATTATGTATACCCTCATAGTAACGAAGGTCGATACCAGCTGTGAAGTCGATGCAATCGATGAAACGAGTAGCATAAGTCGAAGTCAGACCTACCCAGTTATGATAGTTGCGATTTTGGCATAAAACCAATTGGGCACTTTCGCGACGTTCTGTACTTGCCACGTTTTCTGCCACCACTTGGTCATAGTCAAACGTACCGTTCTCCTCGTTCCAGAAGATCTTCTTCAGTCTGCCATAGGTAGCAGCAGAGGTGAGGTCGGAATAACTATGGGTAGAGTTCAAACCCGGCTCTGCCGTCCAACCATAACCACGACCGATACTAACATAAGCGGAAGTACTCAAACTGGACTCATGGTCAATCTGCCAAACGTGGTTGAGAGAGATTTGCGGCTTATGGTAAACATTCTTATTCGAACTGAACTCCTTACCGTTCAGTGTTCCTACCATCGGGTTATAACGTGTCCAATGCACACCATCGGGCATATAACGTTTAATGCTATTCCACTCGGACATGGTCAAACCGTTTTGATACGAACGTTGGTAGTGCTCTTGCGGTGCACCAAAACCGGTGAGGGAGAGTTGATGGTGGTCATTGATACGCTTAGATACATTGAGGAAGTAGTTATACCCCGTGAAACCGGTTCCTTGTATATAACCATTACCCCAGGTGCGGCCACCTAAGAGAGTGATGGCCCAACCGTTCTCCATCAGTCCTGTGGATACAGAGAAAAGAACCTTATTGAAACCGTCGTTACCCATAGCGTAACTGAGTGAACCGCCTTTCTTGGCGTCAATACCCTTCGTGATAACGTTAATCGTACCACCTACCGAAGGAGCACTCATCTTGCTGGCACCTATACCACGCTGCGTCTGCATCACAGAGGTCACATCACTCAGACCTTGCCAGTTAGACCAATAGACTTTATTATCCTCCATTCCGTTCATCGGAACACCATTGACAAGAACGGCGATATTCGTGTTATCGAAACCACGCATATAAATCTCGGCATCACCCCAACCGCCACCTTCGCGGTTATAGTGCACACCCGGAGTTGATTTGAGAATCTCCACAAACTCACCATTAACCACTTTTTGCTCTATATCAAGAGCCGTTACTTGACTGACAGCAATAGGCGTTTTACGGGAAGTTACCATCTGACCGGTAATCGTCACGTCCTGCAATCCTACCGCTTCGGGTTCCATGCTGATGACTCCCAACGAACCGGAACGGTTAACCGGAAGACTAATCGTTTTGTATCCGATATACGATAACTGGAGAACAGCAGAGTTCTGCTGCAAACTAAGCATAAAGCAACCGTTATAATCGGTTACATTGCCATTAGTTGTACCTTGCTCCAAGATGGAAACACCAATCAGTGATTCTCCTGTGGAAGCATCTTCAACAACTCCTGAGACTACCGTCTGTGCCCAAACGGACACATTCATCATCAAGAGCAGCGCAAAAAAGAAAACCTTTCTCATTGAATAAAACGAATTTAAGTTATAAAAAAGGTGCTTCGCCTTATACGAAACACCTTATAGTTATTTACGGATATAATAAAGACAATGAGGACGTGATAGAGGATTGTATAAACTGACAAATACCTTATTCATACCTTATTGTTCTAAGTTTTTAGCCCTTCGGGCACGATTACTTTCATTTTCGGGTGCAAAGATACAACAAAAATTTGGTATAAGCAAATATTTTGGGCACAAAATTGATTTTTTAATCAAATAACGTACTTTTGAGATATATTTAGAGAAGCTCCCTCACTGTCTCTGCCGTGCTTCATCCGTCCATCAGCAATGGAATCTCATCGGAAGCTCATAGGAAACTCATCAGAATCTTCCTTTAACATAGAGCACTGAAGACACGCTGAAGACACTATCTGTATCGGGTTATTCTTGGGTTATTGTTGGGTTGTTCTTGGGTTATTCTTGGGTTCGCCCAAACCCTTGCCCGGAGTTTGCGAGTAGGATGCTTTGTACGGTTTTAGGTTTACTCGTTTACGGGAATCGTTTATTAATAATCGT
>JAKSNF010000035.1 GCA_024400115.1 Paludibacteraceae bacterium
CCATTAACGAATGTTCCTCCAACCGTATTACCACCGACCGTGCCGTTTGACCACGTGCCGTTTACCAGTTGGTATTTGTTCACGAGTGTAACCGTATATGTCGGGCGTTGGAATACACAATAAAGCGTAGGATAGCCACTATGTGTAGAATCCGTGCCTACTGGTGGCGTATTCGCCGTATGATGCCAACCATCCTCTTGCACAGTCACCGTACCGACACCACCATCACTTGCGGTAGATACACCCTTATATGTGAAACCAGTGTTGGCTGTATATGATATAATATTACCGAGTGTCTTTACTTGTCCATAACGGAGTGCATAAGTACCGGAACCACCGGCACTATCAACAGCATAAGTACCATCGGCTTGTTGTGTAACGGCAGTTAGCGTGTGTGAGAACTTACGAGGTATTAGATTAATTCGGAAGTTTGTACCTATCTGTTTAAGTGCTGCGTTTGTAATCAAGACCATCAATCCAAGTGGTGTATCGACATCCGCCTTAAAATCCGTATTGTTTGCTACTTTCTGCCAAAGTGTTGCGGAAACCTTCTTCCACATATATATGCCACTATTGGCAACACCGCTTGTGTTCGTCAAACCCACCCAATACGAAACATTTGTTCCACTAACGACTGCAACGCCATTAGCATCACCACAAATGTAGAAATCCTCTTGCTGTTCAAACACCATAAGCAAGCCATTGGTTGATGATGGGTCTAATATATTAGACAATGTAAGCACGGTTGACTCATTTCCACTAACACTATCATTATTAGCGTATGATATTGTTGGCGATATAGCAGTACCGGTGCTATTGACTGTTGTTTGATATATATTGGTGCTTGATATTAATGATGACGCATCACTTAAAGAAACGCTCTTTAATATAGGGGATATAGTTGGATAGATATTAATTGCCATAACATCAGATATATTCTTGTATATATGTATTTATTTTGAAAAGAAAGAGAGGTCGTTTGACCTCTCTTGTTATATGTATATTATTTTTTTCCAGCTTTATAGGTAAGTGTAATACCGACCATTCTCAAATATCCAATTGAAAAACTCAATGTGGACGCAATGTCATCACCCCAACCAGACTTAAATAATGGAATTCCATTCTCCTCCAAGAATTGGATAAACTCATTAACCCTCTGTTCACCCTCACTCTCGCCTAATGTGTTAATGAATATAGCACGTAGGTTTTCAAAATTGAATTTCTTAAAAATCTCTGGATATGTTTCAGCAATAAACATAAGCCATTCTTTCAATTTATTATCATCAATTGTCGTCGAGCCATTCGCTTGTAGATATTGGATAACGAGCATATCTATTAAATCGTTTGTACCAAATTCACCATTTGATGAGGCGAGAGCGATTATGTTGTCAACAATCGAAGAATCGCACACATATGCAGTATATGTAGCATTTGATGTTACATTGATGTTTCTAGAATCCATATCTAACGCAGTACCGATGTCAGCCCAACCATAGACTCTATACCCACTATTTGGAACGGCACGGATTGTGCGGGTGCCGGCTGGTATGTTGGTACCGCCACCGGTTGTTGTTGCATTATCTGCGATAACATTAATTGTATAGTATTGTGTAGTTACACTATATGTAGGCATTACGGTAACGGTTATGTTGTTCGGTGCAGTTGGCTTGATACCGAACACAAGTGCTAAAGAAGATGTGTTGCATCCATTGATGAATTGTACATAACTACTGCTTCCGCCAAGTTTCCAAGACACGAACGAATATCCGGTGTTGTTGGATTGGTTGATTTGGATGACATTATAGTAGTACGAAGATAATGTATAAGCACCCTTGAGTGTTGTGATATTACTGCCATTTATGGTGATTGATGGGTTTTCACCAATTGCTGCATATTTGGTATATGGTATCATAGTACCGCCAGTATATGAGTATTTGCATTGTGCTGCGTTTGCTGTTGGGTTTCCAGCAGCATAAATATTTGCTATCTTTGGTGTAATAGACACTTTCCAATTGACATCTGCATTACTCATAGTAGGTGATACTTGTGATGCGTTTGCGTATGATGCGGCAGTATTAAATGTGGCTGTCCAATTTTCACTACCATACAAATAAGACCAAATAACACTCCATCCACTCGATGCGTAGTCTGTATCGGTGTATAAGTAATATTGTGCGCCGTATGTTGATAACACACCACCACCCGAAATACCGTTGGTGTATCCATTTGTGCTTACATATACAGTAGGTGCTGGGATAGTTACACCAGTATCACCTACGCCACCAACACCGCTCGTCTTAATCTTGTAGTATGTAGTATTTGCATCTCTACTAAACTTAACAAATTTATTAAGTCCAGCATTTATGACACTTGATGGTACACGATTTCCAGCGTATGGAACGTCATTGAAATATATCGAACCAACATATTGATTTCCGTCTGCTTGCATAACACTAAACTGCATATCACTAAGTGCTTTCAAATCTATAATCATAGGTATATCATAGTTATTACCAGTCTTATATGTGTATCTGTAATTGTGACTGTATCTACTGCCAGTATATCTTATCGTGATAGTATCACCGGAATAGAAATTTGACAACTCCAACCCTATCCAATCTGTTCCCCACGGTGTGAAATATGGAACATAACTACCGGAACTCAAATACGTATATGACTTTGATTGCTGTGCTGAACTGTTACCTAGAAGCAAAAGACTGCTCGTACCAACCTTATTAACACCTATAAGCCAAGCACTATTGAAATTTTGGGCATACATTCTATATGGACCATACGGAACGTTTGCAGTAAAACTTGTGTTTATTGTCTCCATCGAACATCCACCAATTGTAGAATTTGTGATAAGGTCTGTTAGTGAAAACCTACCAATATGACCCCAAGTACCAACATTGGTCATATTATCCAAAACATAAGATGCTCTATTTATAAAAGTAACGGTTTGTTCTTGGCGATATGTAAAAAATGCGTGTCTTTCTGTGCTTTGTGTCACATTGTTTAATGTGAGGCTTGTTGTAAGATATCCACCCGTTAGATTATTTCCATAGTACCTATCGGATGTATTTGTTGTTGTTGTGGAAAATCCCTCGAACACATAATTAGCGTTTGGTACGGCAGTAAGAGTTATCGAACCACCATAAGCAACGCTACCTTTACCGCTCAAACTACCGCCGGTTGTACCAGCAGTATATGCCGATGATGGTGAATTTCTAAAGTAAGTCTTACCATCAATGTTGAGCCACAACTTGTTAAACAATGCGTACAATGTTGTGTTTGCTGTTATTGCAGTTGTGTATGTGCTTGTTGTGGCAACACGAGTTGTATTATCGCTTGAACCATTGTACCAACCGATAAAACTATAACCTACCGCTGCGGTTGCGGTGAATGTTTGGTTAGCGCCACTCCATACAGAGCCGCTACCAACGGTTGCTGTACCACCAGTTGTTCCATTGGTGAACGCACCGGTTGTTGATGTTCTATTATAAGCACCGACAGCGGTTGTGTACCATTTGCTAAAATAAGCAGTCATCTTGATATTGTCTATGATATAACTGCGTGCCGTATTGAATGTGAACGATGATGTGGTTGTGTAGTATGTGTTTTGGTTAGTCTGCAACTTTGTATTACCCTCATTGGTTATTTTCCATCCGTTGAAAACGCATTGACTTGGTATCGTAGTTGCAATATTAGTACTTGCATTATAAGTCTTTTGTCCACTACCCGTAAGTGTTGCACCAACATTTGGTGACTGTGATAGTGTTATATAATGCTTCCAATTTGCAGTGAATGTGTATTTTATGTATGGTAGATGTAGTTGATATGTTGTGCTATCTACACTCATATATGCTGCGCTATAGCCACCAGCGACTATTGTATGTGTACCAACAACACCACCATTAAACGCATCAAAAAGCGATTCACCACTTGGGAGCAATTGTGAATGCGTTACACTAACACTTGTAAGTGTACACAGACTATGGTTACTTGCTGATAACCTATATTGAGTACCGAATGGAACTATAGTATATCTGCGAGGATTATCATTACTGTCATAACACTCCTCATTACAATTCCACGCATAAAGTCCCGGTACATTATTATAACTCAGATTGAGGTTTGTATAGTTGCCATTTGGTGCATTCCACGACATTGCGACGCAATATCGTTTTGGGTACATAGGGATAACGAGATTCTTGCTATGTGTGTAGAACACATCAGCACCAAGACTGTTTGGTTGCTGACTGCTATTGGTCGATATGGCCATATCAATAAGAACCAACAATTTCTTGACAAATGTTCTCGCGCTACCCAAATCTATACTACTAACACCATTTGCATCAAATGAACTATCTTGCACATAGCCATCAAGCAGATAATCTGGGTTTGTTACCAACTCAAAACTACCATTTTCGCTGTCTGGTACTGTGTATATAAGTATAGAACTATCAATATTTCGTGTTATGCCTTGTACATTGGCAATAGAACCACTCATATTGAACAACGACCTATGAAGATTGAACCCGCCACTTGTGTTGTCTATGAGCATAGCAAACATACCATTAGACGTAGGTGTATAATCGTTTGACACATATGGTGACCCATTCGTATTATACCCATAGAAATTATGAAGCGTGTATTGTGCTTCTTTAGTCGTATTGTTGTTGACTGGAGTGATTGGCGCTAACTTTTGTACAAATCTATTTTCGTATTGGCAATTACCCATAATCTCTTGCCAAAACGTGTTATGGTTTCCCGGTTCCTTAGCCGTACCAGCAATGCTGTCAATAGGCTGACCAGTGTTTTGATAATAAAACCATTGTGATTCTATCACTCTATAAAACGTGATAGTATCATTTGGATATAAATTAGCCATATCTATTCTATATTATGTTAGTATATATGTATTTATTAAAACAAAAAAGGGTAGGTTTCCCTACCCAACATATAATAATTAACACGTCCGTTAATCTATCTCTTGCAAGAGGTGGTTCAACCACTGCGTAAATGTGATTTCTTCAAGGAACATCCCCTCATTGAACATTTGGTTCTTGACATTTACGATGACGTGGTTACGCATTTCCTCTGGACTCGTATCCAACAGTGTCTTATACTTGATGTAGAAGTTCTTGAAACGCTTCTCCGTGTTATAGCGATACTCTTTATTCTCTTGGTCAATCCACTCTTTCTTGTTCATCGTATAGTATGCCGTATAGACGGATTGACAAACAAAGAATTGTGCCTTATCAAACATTCCCCTTCTCATAAACTGCTCTACGAGAGCGTCTGAAGAGTCAAGCCAGTTATTATAGGTCTTGAGCATATATTTTGGGTCGTGGCGACACACACTTGCATCACGCCATTTCCAAAGATATATAGGGAGTTTGAGCAATCTGCCCTTGCTTGGTTTGCTTACGCAATGTAGGGCGAGGCAGTTGAAATAACTATCTTCGTGAATTGTAAGGTCATCGTTCCAGCGAATCTCTGCTGCTTTGAGGTAGTCAAGACGATATACCTTGCCGTGTACGAATGTGAAATCCATTTCACGGGGGATGTAATCTATAGCGCCATCTCTATGAACCTCTTCCATAAAGACTGATGTGAGTGCGTCAAATCCAACCTCACCCTCATCATTCTTCTCAACATATGCTGACGTGAAGAGTACGAAAAGTCCATACGCATTAAAGAACATATCATCAGCGTCGCAGAACATAATATAGTCGGCATCTGCTCTATCAAGACACGCATTTCGTGTTGCAGATACACCACGATGTGGGCAAAGATGATACTCGATATTGAAAGGATACGATTTAAGGAGTGTGTCGCTCAAACGAACATCACTACCATCATTACAGATGATAACAGAAATGTCATCGAAATTGACGTTCTGCTGGATTGCGATAGAGTCAAGTAAAGGTTTCACAACCTCATCAGTTTCCTCATATTGGGGAACTAAAAATTGGAACTTATACTTGTGGTTTGATTCTTTAACAACGACTTTCTTCTTGCGTGTCGTTGTTGTTTTTGCTGTTGCTTTTTTAGCCATTTATATTAAGTATTAACCGGTTAATGAACTAATTTACTTTCTTGAACAATGCGATATATTCAATGTCTTTTGTGAACTCAACGTGACGTGGATTTTCCTTTACACCATCAAGCCATTGTGTGAACTCATAACCATCGTTAGGCTTTGCCCAAATATCCATCTCCGTTCCATAGAAAACACAACCGCCACCGCTTGTGTATCCCATTTTCTGGTTTTGTGGTTTCACGGAGAATCTGACACTCTTGATGTTAAACCAAGCACATACATCAGCACTCTTTGTCATATCAAATGTTATTGTTGGGTTGATTGCTCTCTCATAGAATGTCAATGCTTTCTTATAGCCGTCACTCTCAACATCCAATACAATACCATCAAAATACTGCTTGATGTCGTCAGATTGACCAAGACCCAACACATTTCGCAGATATAGACAATCTTCATCATTAGAAAGACGCAAATCGTTAGGATGGATTGGGCGACCAATATCATTGATGTCCCAATACTTGAAATCATAACCTACGATAGTTTCTTTCGCTGTGAGCGTAACCTTTGTTCCGTGTGTGTACCAACCGTCGTCAATATGTTTGCCATCCTTTACATCAAACTCGACACCACCCAAATATGTTGGGAATCCGTTTATGTTAACAAACAATCGTTTGAGGTTCTCTTTGTCAATTTGTTCTTGTGTAATCATATTAAGTATAGTGAATTTATTAAAAAAGTTTACTGGAACGTCATACAAAAGTGAATGATAGTTGCAAGCATACCTACCATACCTACAAAAATCATCGCTTGTATGCGTTGCCTTGATATATCCGTGTGAGGGTATCTATTATCTTGAATCGTACCGTATACGGCGATGACCAAAAATACAAAACATACTATAATGTGTCTCATCACGAATTAATCTTCCTTATATTTATGTGTGTTTACGAAGCACACGCTCAATGTCGATGCACCAATCTTAAACTCACCGCTCCATTGGTCGGAAACGTTTTCATCGATAGCGATAGGTGTTTCAAAAAGCATCATAGTTTCCGGCCAACCGTCAGCCTCAATCTCATTGATGCCATTCTTCGCCCTAATGACACAATATCCCATAGCGACACCTATCTCTATGTTATACACGCCACCAACCTCCAAATCATTAAAGATATAATATCCGTCAGCATCAGCCGTGCCGTCAGTCTGTGCAACGACCTTTCCATTCTCACCATACTTATACAGACGAACATATTCTATACAACTTGATTTCTCGGACTCGGTAATGCTATTGTCGTATGTAGGTATAATCTTGAATGACACAATACCATCCTTGATGATAATGTTAAGGTCAACAACCGCCTTCTGTTTAGGGTACGCAACTATTCGGTATGTGCCAGCAGTCTTATAAGTATGCCTTAATTTGACGTGCTTTTCTGTGGCATCAACTGTCACAGTAGTTCCGGAAGACACTCCATTAGCATCCTCATCACCAAACATTATGTTTACAAATTCTTGATAATCAGACATATATTACTCCTCTTCTTTTTCTTCTGGTTGAGTTAGTTCGTCAAGATACTCATCTTCATCATCATCAAGTTCACGACCGACAACACGGGCGTGTATGCCATCATTGAAATTCTGATAGCCCATATTCGGTGACGCAATGGTATTATCTATGCCGAAACCAGCAGCAACCCATTTTTCGTATGTGAGTAGTTCCATAGTTATTTTTGTCGTCTTGCTTTCTCAATATACACCGCTTTCTGTGCGCCTTTCTTCACCTTGTCTTTCTTCAAGGATTTCATCTTTTTCATCTGGTGATAAATTCTATTCTTGAGTTTTTGGCGACGGATATCAATCTCATCAAGACGGATTTTGAGTTGCTGCAATTCAATGTCTTCCTTTTTGTCGTCTTGTGTCTTGAGATATTCAAGACGATTCAAGTCATTGTCTTGACGCTTATATAGTCTATCCATTGCGGCCTCCGGGTCGAACGAGTATTTGTCGAAGTCTGCTGCTTCATACAAATCGATAAACTCTTTCAACTCATCCGATTCAAGGAACTCATCAAAATCTTTGAACTCTGGTACCATAATTATTTGTTATTTTTGAGAGTATTGATTGTCGTCTGCTGACGATTTATTGTTGCTTGCTGACCATTGATGGTCTTGTCCTTTGCATCGTTTGATGCTTTGAGCGTCGCATTGGTCTTGTCTTGTCCTTGGATATAGTCTTTCAATCCTATAAGTTCTTTCATCTCATCAGCGGTTATTGTGGTGTTGCTGATAGTATCACATTTTGCAGAAACCTCTGCGACGGCTTTCTTCACACGAGTGACATCGTTTGATGTACCGCAAGACTTTGCAAGTGTGAGAATGAGTAACACGCATATTACGACATTACCCCATTTGGTCATAAAATCATTAAACTTATTCATAGTGCTATTCGTTTATATATATATTTATTAAACAAGAAAAGTTGGGTGTTTCCCAACTTTCCATTAGAACAATCTCTTGTTCTTTCGTATTCGTTGCTTTGCTATTTTACAATACTCCTCCATTATCTCGAAACCTATATAGTTGCGGTTTGTGTTCATACACGCAATAGCGGTAGTCCCACTCCCCATACAGTTATCAAGAACCAAATCCCCCTCATTGGAATATGTCTTAACGAGCCATTCTATGAGTTCGACCGGCTTTTGTGTCGGGTGGTGTTCATCATTGCACAGATGCTCCTTATTCACCTTGATGACAGACCTTGGGTACTTATAGTCGGTGATTGTCTCATCGACACGACCAAAGTCGCCATAGCAATTGTTTGTACACTTCGTGCTTTTGCCACGAGTATGGTTTCTGTGTTCCGGGTCATACACCATCTGCGGATTATAGCAACCCCAATTCTTATAGAACACAAGTATGTCCTCGTGAGAACGCATAGGCATCTTCTTCGCTGACAAGAATCCGGTAGGGCGGTCTTTCTCCCAAATGAGATTATACCGCCACATATCCTCGTTTGACAGCATCAGTTTTGCCGTGAACATACCTTGTGCGAAAAGCACAATGACACCATTGTCCTTTATGATGCGTTCGTATTGTTCCCACAATTTGTCAATCGGTATGATGTTGTCCCATCGCCCGCCATTGGAAGACCTATTAAGTACGCCATAAGGCAAGTCGCAACATATAAGGTCTATCGACTTGTCGTCAATCTTCTTCATACCCTCAAGGCAGTCCTCGTTATATATCTTGTTTATCTCTAACATTCAAGTAGTTCGTTAAATGTTTCTCTTATGTCCGTTTCCATTTTCTTGAACTTGTATGCAAGTCCGCTGATACCGCTTTCCTCTTCAAGTTCCTTTACTGAATACCCACCAAGGTTATATCGTTTCAACAGATTGCACAAAGCGTCACCATATTTACCAATGACATATTTCTTTATACGAAAATAGTCAATGTGTGAAAGATACTTGTTGTCAACAACATCGCTTCCATCTTGTGTCATTGCCGTGGATTTTGCATTTCTACAGTACATCTTATCCCGAACAAGGTTCTGCTTATATGCGGTTATGAAATACTTTTCGACATTCTCCTTATGGATTTCCCTATCTGCCCATATATTATAGCACTTCATAATAGTGTCGTGGAACACGTCAGCATTGTATATATGATGTTGCTTCAATGTCAATGCTATTGTGTTATAGTTGTCATCGACGGCATTATTGAACGTGTACATACTATTGGAACATTTGGTATAAATCACTTTCGTGAAGAACTATAATCTTGTCGGGCAACATACTTTTCACCATATCGAACTCGCTTGGCAACTGTTCCTTTGGGTTGATTACCATCTCGCCATTTGGGAACAATGTCTCACGATAATGGTCTATTATCTGCTGCGTATCTATATCGCCGTTGGCATCCTCGAACGCTATAAGGATTGGGTCAATCTTCGATATGTTGTTTCGAAGATACAACTTGATTGTTGAGTTCTTCAAACGGTTTCCTATATTGGTTGGCGGCATATAGTCATCAACGATGTTTTCGAGATGGCAACGCACTTTGAGTTTCAATTCGTCTCTATTCATTTTCCTTCTGGTTCTTTATGTTTTTGTATTCGTCAAATGTTATGTGCGAATAGTTCTTGATATAATCGTTCAGTTCGGCCATATTCTGCCTCTCCTCGCTGTTTAGCCTATCGGTGGTACTCTGTATCATATCAAGTTGTTTACGCACGTTTTCGGCGATTTTTGGGTTTTTGTTAAGGCGATACTTGACCATTGACATAATCTCATCTTGTATTGCCCCTTGTATGCTTGTATTAAGCGATACGAACTCTTGGTTGTTGTTCAGTTCATTAATCACATTCTGTGTAAGTCCTTTCATCTTTTCATCAAGCATCTTCAACCAATCTTGTTCCGGTGCTTGTTCAGAGGTATTCCGCAATTCAGACAATAGTTGTTGTCTATACATCTGGCTATATGCGCGGTTTCCATCATCAGTGAATATATTACTGTGATTCTGTAACTGTGTCAACAATGGGTCTATGTTATTATACATAATATTCATTTTTTGTTTTATCATAAAGGGCGGATGTTTCCACCCACCCCATACAAATCAATCAATATACAAACCTATGAGCAATTACTTATTGCAATTGCAAGTATGATAAGAGCCATAACCGGTAACTACCGGTTCGGATGGCAATACGAGTTGACCCTCAATCATACGGCAAGTGCGACGAGCAAGATTAAAGTCAGCAATAAGAGCATTTGTATCAATCTTATTATTAATAAGAGCATCTTGATAAGGTCTGATTGCTTGCATAACATCAATCTTCTTGTCGAGTTCGTCAATGCGTGCATTGATTTTGTCATTGTTATCACGGTTGTATTTGTAGAGATTAAACGAGTTGTCAACATCTCTCTGGTAGCTCATAAAGAACGCATCAGTGAGTTCTCTGAAATTAGACATCTTGTTCTCGTACATCTCTTTCTGTGTGGCAAGTTTGTCATACGCCATCATACGTTCAATATAGAGTTCCTCTTCATTGATACAAGAGCATTTCTGCTTATTTGATGTGTATGAACCATTGCCATTACTCATAGCAGCACAACCCAATCCGCCAAGTGCGGTCAGACCGCTCAATGCAGTACCTATAATACCAAGTGTCAAAGCACTATTGAGTTTGCCATTGTTAGTGTGTGTTCCATTGTGTGTATCCATAATGTCAGCCATTTGAATTATATTTGTTTATTGTATCAAGTACGTACTCAACATATATAATACTTTGGCAACTCAATTTTGAAAAATAAATTGATTTTTTTGTAACTCATTGATTTTACCCCCATACCCCCTTTAGTACATTTAGATAGTAGTAGGTGTAGTAAACTTAGAATTCAATAACTATATTATTATATTATATGTAGGAATGGAAGATTTTTTATTTGACCT
>JAKSNF010000036.1 GCA_024400115.1 Paludibacteraceae bacterium
CCTACTACTATCTAAATGTACTAAAGGGGGTATGGGGGTAAAATCAATGAGTTACGAATGCTGTGGTTCTAATTGTGCCACATTGTCATATTTTGACTCACTTTAGAATTGTTTATATTAGGTGGTGTTCCGATGGCTGATGTGATATATCGCACACAAAGCACGAATAAAGCCGTTTAAGAGCCTTTCTCATATTGTTTGGATAACTTGTACCATCCAATAGTCAAACGTGCCTTAAACGGCTTTATTTGGCTTTATAGTGGGTAGCATTGTTGTCCCATACGAAATGTTTTTGTATTGACCAAATCAAATTTTCAGTTTTTTCAGTTTTTTCAGTATGAAAATAAATACTCTATATAACATTATTGTGTAAAATGAATAAATCGAAAAACGAGATACTGCTTGATGCGAGGATTTCCTATAAGTTCTATTTCAATAGTGATAGGGATGGTTATGACATTGCACTTATGTTGAGCAGCGTCTTGAACAGTCAAGTATTTTGGAATAGTGCCGAATGTTATGACACCAACCAGAAATATAACATAGAGCCTTCCACACTAATCAAGAATGTCGAGTATGGTGAGAATAACTATATACTGACATTGCCCAATATGAACTATACTGATGCCATTATGTCTATGAAACGTGTGTTCGGTGTCATAGATGATATCGGCAATACCACTGATAAGGATTCTTGCTATTTCAGATTGTCGTTTGCTGACGGCGGTGTCAATCTGAACAACATCGACGTATGCACATTCGCAAGCGTGTTCAAGGAGGAGCAGTATTCGTTCACGAAGAACAGCAAGATGTACCGCATCGTGCCTATGTCGTATGACATTCGCAATCGCTATATGATGAGTGACAGTGCTGATGTGTTCGCAATATTCAACAGTTGCAAGACATCGAACACCAATTGTGCAAACTATGCGGTGAACTTTGTCAATCTCTATGACGGGTATCTGGAGTTGAAGTATATCGGCAACAAGGACTACCAGAAGAAATTCGACGAGGCAAGGCTTCTTATCGAGAACGCTTGTGTTTCCGCATATACTGCGATTTTCGACAATGTGAACAAGGACGACATCAACTATTACAATATGGTCAAGGACGAGATTGTCACATACACGAAGGAATACGCCACATATTCGGTATGGCACGGCATACACCCGGACATTGATTTCACGGTAGATATGAGCCATATGGACAGTTACATCTCCAACTTTTGGCCGGTTATTCGTGATAGGGTCTATTCGATATGCCTTAACTTGGGTCTTACGAAGTGCAAGATGAACTATGACAGCGACAAGTCTATGTTCCAGTTCAAGGACACCAAGTTCGAGAACATCGTGTTCATCGGGAAGGAGAGCATAGATTTTGTTGATTGCGAGTTGAGCGGTCTTATAGACTATGCCCAACTATACCACTGCAAGATTAAGGACGCTCTTGTCACCACCGGTAGGGTGTTCTCTTGCCACGTTGAGGGCAGTGTGTTGCGAGATTGTTTCATAGACAGCAGATGTGATTTATGGGACAGTGTCAGCAACGGAAGAATATCGGTCAGCAACGGAACATATTCCCATTGCTATATCTATGGCAGCAAGACGGACAGAAGTCTGACAAGACTGATAGGAACGAAGGTTGTCAAGACCACAAGCGATGTAAACTATAACAGACTATAACTATGCAAGGACTATATATGGATGAGGACATCACGGCATTTGCGAACTCATTGCTTATGTTTGCGACAAAGGTTGATTTGACCCAGTATGAGCCAAAGCCTTTCAAAAAATATGTAAAGCAAGGGTATGCTCGTTCCATATGCTATGATTTTACTATCGATGAGATTGCGAATGTCGTTGCCGTTGCAAAACTCGGCTATATACGCACAGAGCCTATGTTCACGTTTAGGCTTGCGTTCACTGATGACGCAAACGCATCAAAGGCATTGCACAGTTATGACAAGAACCGAATAACCCTCATTGTACGCACGAAGGACTACAAGGACTTGCGTAAGGACACAATCAAGTACATCAAGCACGAGGACGCGCTTATCGGCACGTTCTGCCACGAACTGACGCACGCATTCGACTATTCGTGCAACAGCAAGAGCGAACTTGACATCAACAAGCACAAGGTGTACTTGAAGGCGAAGAAAGAAATGGGCATAGACAAGGACTATATATTCTGCAATGTTCCCATTGATGAGATGTTGGGCAGTGCCGTTTCGACTATGAAGTTCTACTATGTGATGCTGTATTACACACAACAGACGGAGATGAATGCCTATTTGCAGACATTCAAGCATCAGTTGATGGGCAGCAATGGCGGCAATACGGCGATAGAGGATTCAAAGATATACAAGAGATATAGGACGATGCTCACGTTCTTGGACACCATTGACAATGGCTATGAGTTCACGGACGACTTGATTGAGATGATGAAAGAGTCGTCATACCATACTTGTTTCCAGAAGGTGAACAATTTCTTGAACTCCCACGAGTATAGCAATGATGAGAAATTGAAGAAATTGAATTTCTTGTTGAGGAAGAATTATGTCGGCTATGAGATTAACCGGATGTGGAAGATATACAATTCCATAAGGGACGGTGTCATAGTTGACGGCAGTTTGCCGACATACGAGCAATACAAGGCGACACTATCTATAAATACAGACGAAATATAACTATCATAATATATGCAGACATTCACAGAGTTTTTCAACGCCAAGAAAGAGGACAATGTCGAGGTGATTATCTTGTCTAACAAGGCAAAGGCATCATACTCCGCCCCAGCGTTTGAGGAGGAGTGCAAGAAGCGTGGTCTCAAATTCCACGTCATTGAAATCTCAAAGGCAACTCTCGTCAAAAATACAGAACTTGAACAAGATGAGAGTGATGAGAGTGGAAACACTTTCATTCTTCGCACCAAAGAAGAGAACTATAAAATCAATTCAAAACATAACGTCATCCTCGCCAGAAGAGGTGTAATCCGTGACTCACGCACAAAGGGTATTCTCGCATCCCTTGAAAAGAACGGCTTTTTCTGCATCAACAATCTTGAGTCTATCTTGAACTGCGAAAACAAGTGGACATCATACCAGTGCTTTGTTGACGGCGGTGTTTCAACACCTCGTTCCGCCCTCGTGACGAAAGACATCCTTGAGGAACTCGACAACGTCATAGAGAGTGTCGGCGGTAAGTTCCCGCTCATTGTAAAGACGACTACCGGAAGCCACGGCGTTGGTGTGTCGGTCATTGAGTCGCGCAGAAGTTTCGAGAGCGTTATGCAGACATATTTCAAACTGAAACCGGATGCAGAGTTCATCGTGCAAGAGATGATTGACGCTGACGCTGACCTACGTATTCACGTTCTTATGAAGAATCAAGAATACGCACACCATTCAAAGAAGTTCAAGAGCGACAACTTTGAAATCATCGGGCAGATGAAGCGTAATAAGATTGAGAACGATTTCCGCACCAATGTTTCTCTTGGTGGCACGGCAGAGGCTGTCGAAATCACCAAAGAACAGCAAATCCTCGCAATGAAGGCAGCAAAGGCTGTAGGCTGTGTGTGGTGTGGTGTCGATATTATGGAGGATAAGAAGACCGGCAAGTCCTATGTGCTTGAGGTTAATGCCTCCGCCGGTACGCAAGGTATCAAGAAATACGCCGGCAAGGATGTCGTTGAGGTCATCGTCGATTTCATTATGAACAAGGAGAAATGGCAGAAGACCACATCTAAAATAGGACTCCGTGAGGTAATCAAGGTAAAGGGTGTCGGCAGCATTGTTGCCAAGTTCGACACTGGTAACGGAGCAACTGCATCATCAATCACATACGACACTATGAATGTGGACGGCAAGTATGTTGATTGGACGATAGGTTCAAAGTCTATGCGCAGCAAGATACTAGGATATGCCGATGTTGAGGTGGGTCAGTTGATTGAGAAACGACCTATCATATTGCTTGACATTGAATTTGATGATAAGAAATACAAGGACGTTCCAGTATTCTTGTCTGATAGGAAGAGCAAGTCAACCAAATTCCTTGTGAACCGTGAGTTGATGGACCGAATGAGTGTCGTTGTTGATGCCAATTCGCAATTCCTCGCAACAGAATATAAGGGCAACTACAATTCGGCAGAGGCAAAAGAGAAGAAATATATGGGCATTGCCTTTGAAAGAGAATAATACACAAACATAAAATAATATAAATCAATATGTTACATACATACGAAGAATATAAGATGCTCATTGAAAAGAGAGCAGTTGGTATTGATGATTATGTGAAGCAAATCATAAACTTTCTTGTAGATGCTGGCGCACCACGAGAGTTGGTGTCTGACGATAAGACGAAGCAGTGTATTCGTGAACAGTTTGTTACTGAACAAAACACTCGTGATAAGTCGATGGACGGATGGGAGTGTGCTAAACATATAAAGGATGTCCAATCAGACAGACTTGCTAAAGATTTCACATTCGCTCTATGGGGTAGGTCGTCATTTTATTTGATGAATATACCTATATTGATGAAACGATGGGGCGTTAGGGCTTTGCATTTTTATAACTTGGGTGGTAATAGCAGCAAGGAGAAGCCTATGCTGTTCAAGGATGTCATAGATATGTACAAGAGTGCAACGAACAACGGACTACCGAGCAATTTCAGTTCTGGTATGCTCGAAAAGTATGGTGATAAGGAGTTGCGTGTGTCGGTTGTGTACGAAAAGATTTGGTCATCATTGTATGTGTTCGATGATTGCGTTCTATACTATAATGGCTCTTGGGAAGGTCGTGATTACTATTTTATGACTGCTGATGAGGTCAAGAAAGACCAAACATTGGAAAATAACAAATTCTTGATTTTCTACACGAACGGTTTGCGTGATAAGATGTCAGATTTCATTAAACTCTTCCATAGTATGCAAAGCGGTGTTGATAAACTGCAAGCAAAACAAGACCGCAAAGACAACGGCGAATAATACAAACAATAATAGGCTATGGGACTAACTACATATGAGACGTTTGCAGAGGAACGTCGTTCGATTAACGAAGCAAGATTGTGGTCGGATAGTGAGAATTCGAAACTGTCTAAACTCGCTGTTGACAAGTTTGGCACTACATCTAACCCGAAGCACGTAACTTGGGTATTGCCCAATGGCGAGTGTATAGACGGCAGTGGCCGTAAGTTGGGTAACTCATACCCAGACCCCAACACACGATATGTTGACCATAGGGAAATCAGTAGTATAATCTATGACGATGACGATAACGAACTGATTTCAGTAAACCCCGAACCGGATATGTACACGTGTCTGGACAATGGTTGGGTTCGTATGTCGTTCCCGTATGGTTTTGATATGGGTGCAAAACTGACAGATGAACAGACGACTGTAATCACACAACTTATGGTTAAGGCAAAGGCAATCAACCACGACGACCTAATGGTCACTATATTCAACAACGGAAAAACGGTTGACCATATAGAAGCGAAATATGTAGATTCCTTGCTTGATAAGATAGATTCACATTTTGGTGAATGATGAAATAGCCACAATGTTGTGGCTATTTTTGTTTCAATAAATACATATATACAAGTAATATAGCATAAAAATGGGTTTCTTAAATACTGCAAAAATCCGTGCTGGTGAAATATATTCCCAAGCAGTCGAGTTCTTGAGGAAGATGTATGCACAATCATATCATCCATTCACACCGGCATCACCATTCGGTCAGATATTGACAGTGCTGACAAATATAGCAGAACTCATAATGAGTTATCTTGAACACGCTGTTACGGAACTTAACATACACGAGGCACAGACAATCGAGTCAATCTATGGTCTTGCCCAACTTACCGGACACCAAGCATCACGTGGCAGTTCTGCCCGTGGTATGATTGGTCTGCTCGCATCAACGACCGCCCGAAATGAGGTAAATGGTCATTATATCACGATAGACAATTTCACAAAGTTTCGTATCGCCGATAACTCTCTTGACTATTTCATCAAACTCAATTCCGATTTCATCAAGATACCTCTTGATGATAGGAGTGCTTGGATTGATGTCGAGTTTATGGAGGGTCGTATTGAAAGTGAGACATTCACCGGCACCGGCGAGCGACTCCAATCATTCAATATCTCGACAAAGGATATGACTGACGACGACTATATCGTAGTAACAGTCAATGGCGAGGTATGGCAACGCAAGGAAAGCCTTTACGATATGAACCCTAACGAGAAATGTTTCTTGTGCCGTACATCTATCAATACCGGTCTTTCAATCTTTTTCGGCAACGGCTCTTTCGGACAGATACCACAAGAGGGTGCTGTAATCAATGTTGACTATGTCATAACATCCGGTGCGAGCGGCTCTCTCAACACATCAACATTCTCATTGAAGTTTCTTGACAGCGGTAGTGATGAGTTCGGCAACGAGGTCAATCTTAATGAGTGTATAGTAGCAGAGTGTGTTCAGACACCAATGTTCGGTGCTGACAGCGAGTCTATCGATTTCACGAGAGTGATTGCCCCGCACGCATCAAAATCGTTCGTTCTGGCGAACCCGGAGAACTATATGGCATATCTGTCCAAGTATGACGAGTTCGGCTCTGTGTATGCCTATAACACAAAGGAGGACGGCAATTATAGCGATGACAACACCATATATCTTGAACTCATACCCAATATGAAGAAACGTATCACCGCAACGGATGATTATTTCTCAACACCTATCAGCACATTTGAGTTCAATGATACGGAGAAAGCATATATACATCAACTCATCAACAAGAGCGGTCGCCAACTTGTGACTGCTGAACTTGTGATTAACAATTTCGAAATCAAGAAGTACGCTCTCAATATTGTCGTAAGCACATTTGAGGGGTATGACCAGACCGACATCAAGTCGAAGATAAGGGCGGCTTTGTCAAAGTATTTCATCAACATCAACAGAAGGGATATAATCCCACGCTCCGATATTGTGGCAATCGTTGAGAAGATAGAGGGCGTTGACAGTGTTGCGGTATTCTTCTTGAGCGAGGAGAATGAGAACGCTCTTCGCACTAGGGAGTATAACAAGCGTGTCTATATCGAGGCAAGTCTTGGTATTCCGGCACGTGTTGTCGAAACAACATATCATCTTGCCGATGGTGAGAACCCAAGTCTTGGTATAGATAATCTTGGAAACATCAAGATTGCGAAAGGCGAACTTGCCATAATCCGTGGAGGATGGACTGACAGAAACGGCAAGCATTTTGATGATGATGTCAACAATGAGGGATTGAGCGGTCTGAATGTGTTCTTCACGAACAAGGTTGACAATTCATCATACAACAGAAAGCAACAGCAAGCACTTGAAGATTTATTGGAGGACATTAACTAATGAGCGTATATAGAAATTATGAGCATATAAAGAAAAATGTCGAGCATATCAATGACGACATCAAGAATGTGGGTTATGACTACCGCAACACGATTATGCAAATCAATAGCGGTGAGTATCTTATAAACAACAAGAAGATTCTTGTTTTTATGAAGTATTTTCTCAACCCATATATCTGCAATCTTATCAGTCGTGTCAAATTCATCAGAAACTACTATAACTTTGCAGTACCAAAAGACTACGAAAATATCAATTAACATACTATGGCAGACATAAGCAAATTGTTATTCTTTGACAAGAACGGCAACCCTATACCTATGAAGTTGAACGATGACGGTATATGGGAAGCCAACTTGTATTTTGACAAAGTGTCAACCGGGCTTTTTGAAACCCAACAGATAATCATAGGAGAGGTGTCGGTCGATGCGAGCGGTGCTGATATACTCACACGCCCATCTTGTTTCACATATAGTGGAAATGTCTGCACGAATATATTGGTTGAATGGAACAAGGATATCGACGACTATTATGACAAGCACGAACACGAGATAGGTCTTTACACAATCAAGCGTGTATATGAGAATGGGGAAACGTTCCTCGATATGAACAAACTTGACGAGTTCGACAAATTCGACGGCGACACGTCTTGTATGTGCGGTGATAGTGATTACCGTTGTGATAGTGACAGCGACTATGTATGCTGTGACTCTGACAGCGACTATGTGTGTGAGTGCGGATGCAAATCCAATCTCTGCATAGTAGGAAAGGACTCGCCAATCACACTCAACTTGTATTTTCATAGCGATGAGCAGATAACTGCACGACGTGACTTGCTCATAGGTTATGAGGATGGTAGTGAAGAGGTTCTCGTTGCCGTTATCCGTCTTTATGGCGAATCCGTAGAGGAGGATGAGCGACTTAAACATCTTATTGAGAACTTTGGGTATTCAATCGATGCTGACGATGTGAAGATATTCGACACGTCTGATGTAAACGAAACAAGTCCGGACTACATTCTTCTGAACGAGAAACGTAAGGAGATGATGATGGAGGGTTCGAATATCTATCCGTTCATAGGTTCTTACAAGGCACTTGTGAACGCTATCAAGTTCTATGGATACGAGAACATCTCAATCCGTGAGTATTGGAAGAATAGGGAGAATGGAAGATTTCTCCTTACTGACGATTTGGATGTCAATAAAGTCAAGACGCTACGTGATACTAATAGACGCATAGCATTGCCTAACAATGAGTGGAGAAAGACCGGACTGCTCACACTCGTGTACAAGAAGAATGTTGTTAAGCGTGACAACGACGGCAATATTCTCTTCAACGAGTATGAGACGGAGGGCGACCGTGTAACACCTACGGGGTACAATGGTGACGGCAACTTTATCAATGACGGACTGCCGTTCGTTGATGATTATGAAAAGAATTATTCTATTGATGAGATATTAATCAAGCTGTATGCCCTCAAACGCAAACTTGAAAAGGTTTACCTTCCTCTTAATGCGAGATTCTGGGACATACGTATGGAGTCTGATGTGTTCACGAAACACTGCTTGCTTCATATACCATCACAAGGGCGACGTGATTTCATCAATGTGGGTATGCCGGTGGAGTGTGAGTTCACGAAGAAACTCTACATAGAGAACCAGACGGCACTCGCTGAATACAACGCAAACGCAAAGAGTGCCGGTGTGCAAACACCCATTGGAGAGATGCCGCTTTATGATGATGTTGTCAATAATGAGGTGTTTCCAAAACTACGTCACGATAAGAATGGCGATGAGATATACGCAGACCTCGTTGTACGTAATACATCGTTCGTCGGCGACTTTGACAAAGACTACATAGACAGATTCACAAAAGCAACATTCATAGTCAAGAAAGATGCGACAAACGAAACGCTTGCCAATGGTATGAGTGTGTCATCACCGGCGTTTATGACAAGCGTCACCGAATCGGTAAAGGGCGAGGATACGCATATAAAACTGCCATATATTGGCACATATACACTGATTGTGATGTTTCTTGATGGGTTCGGCAACCCTTCGGAAAAGACATACAAGGACGCAATCCGTGTAGAGCCAAAACGCCTTTGGTTCTGCGGCTGGTATCAGACGACGGACGATGAAACGAACAAGGTTGTGTCACCGAATGATTTGCTTGACCTTACTTGGGAGAATATAGACAAGAGCAGATTGCTTGAAGTAAACACATATAAGACAACGCTTGAAGACTATAAAGATGCGAGTGGCGGCAAACACATCAATGCAAAAAGCATCACGATGCCGACGAGCGCGTCTGATAGGAACACATACTATAACGAGTTGAACAAGGATATGTCAATGATGCTTTATTCACAATATGACGAAGCAAAGGACATATTCGAGGTTTCGTATCCGGGTCCGTTCCGTATATCGAACATCT
Organism: Paludibacteraceae bacterium; assembly: GCA_024400115.1. GTDB lineage: Bacteria > Bacteroidota > Bacteroidia > Bacteroidales > Paludibacteraceae > Colicola. The sequence continues at coordinate 9,815 of JAKSNF010000036.1, forward strand.
CACATCTCAAGCCAAGCGATTTCAAGTCAATGACAGTTGCTATGACACGGGAGACCGGTGATGTACACGGCTCGTTCTATGTAAACCCATCACCAAACAAGTATCTGCAAATCATAACAAAGCGAAATCATATAGGTTTGTGTGCGTGCAATCTTCGAGCATTACAACTATCACAAGACCCTATCATACAGAAATATGTCTATGAGGAGTTGAACGGGCAAATCCACGCAGTATGCAAGCACGCCTCGTTCAACCCAATGTTCATCGATGTTGTCGATGATACGGAACTGCCTCACAAGAACGGCAATGTATGGGAAATCACAATCCATAACAATGATAGCCATATTGAGTTCAAGGGCGAGGCTAACAATCCAAGTTGGAAATATCCACCGATACAGTTGCACGCATTCCAGAACAATACGTTCAACCATCCTCTTTGGGTATGTTTCGCCTATGACACTTGCGGCATCAATATGAAATGCCACCCAACTTGGACAATCGTGAACGATACGACGGATGATATTGTCATAATGAAACACAACCCTAATGGAGGTGTGGGCGGTCACAATGTAAGCGACCCATACTATGACGATAGTGATGACGTGTTTGAGGCAGACCACGAGGGTGCGGAAACATTTGGTTATCTGTTTAAGGAAGATGGTGATTATTATATCACACTATCTATCAACGACATCAACGGAAACGAATACACGATTACACAGCATATGCTCCGTATAAATGGCATTCCACATTATAGACGACAAAGAATAGTAAGTCTTGGAAATGCTGGAACTATCCAACAAGGAAATAGTGGCAACAGCGGTATTATCGTTAATCCAATCAATGGTGATTCTACACAGCAATCAAATAACGGCAATAGCGGCGTTGTTGTGACACCTAGTGGAACTACCGTCCAAGGCAATAGTGGCAACAGTGGTTTTGTGGTAAATTGACAAAGATAAATAAACTATGAATACAGAAATACAGAAAATCCCACAGAAGGTTAACGTAACCGAACTTGACACAGACAGTAATCTTGATATGCTTGTCATATTGATGAATGACAATATGAAGCAAATAGGTGACGCAGTAAACGCTTTGGTCGATAAGGTTAATGAGTTAGTCGATACGGTGAATGCACTGTAAGAAAAATATATAATCAATAAACAAACAATCTACAATAATGGCAAGATTCAAGTTTTT
>JAKSNF010000037.1 GCA_024400115.1 Paludibacteraceae bacterium
GCTTTGATTGCATTTCTGAGACGAGTCAGATAATCTGCGATTGGATCTGTCATAATTGTTTTGATTTTAAAATTATCAGGCCTTTCCTGACATTATTTAATAATTATAAAAATACTACCAGCTTGCTTTCTTCACTCCCGGGATCAGGCCTTTAGAGGCCATCTCACGGAACTGAATACGACTCAAGCCGAATGCACGCATGTAACCTTTGGGACGACCGGTAATCTTGCAACGATTGTGCAGACGTACGGGGCTGGCGTTACGAGGCAGAGCCTGTAAGCCTTCATAGTCACCATCTTTGAGGAGTTGAGCGCGTTTAGCAGCATAGCGAGCTACCAATTTAGCGCGTTTAACCTCGCGGGCTTTCATTGATTCTTTTGCCATAGTCTATTACTTTTTGAATGGTAATCCAAACTCACGAAGCAGAGCAAAGCCCTCCTTGTCGGTGTTAGCCGTGGTAACGAACGTGATGTTCATACCTTGCAGTTTGGTAATGTTATCAATGTTAATTTCAGGGAAGATGATTTGCTCCGTGATACCCAGCGTGTAGTTACCACGACCATCCATTTTGTTCTCGATACCTTTGAAGTCGCGGATACGCGGCAGAGCAACGCGAACAAGGCGCTCCAAGAACTCGTACATACGCTCACCACGCAGCGTTACGCGAACACCGATGGGCATTTTCTTACGAACCTTGAAGTTTGCAATATCCTTCTTAGAAACCGTTGCAACAGCCTTCTGACCGGCGATCTGAGTCATTTCAACTTGAGCCACATCAACGATCTTCTTATCAGCCGTAGCTTCACCCAAACCTTGGTTGAGAACAATCTTAGTCAGTTTCGGGCACTGCATAACAGTGGTGTAACTGAACTCTTTCATCAAGATAGGAACGATACGCTCCTTATAATCTTGTTTTAAGCTAGCTGTATTCATTGTTAGATTTCTTTACCGGATTTTTTACTTACACGTACAAGCTTACCATTCTTCACGATTCTGCCTACGCGAACGGGTTTGCCGTCCTCTACGGGATTCAGATTCGAGATATGAATGGAAGCTTCCTTCTTAACTAATCCTCCTTGAGGATTCTTTGCATTGGGTTTGGTAGCCTTGCTAACCATGTTGATACCCTCTACGATAGCACGTTGTTTCTCTACGATAACATCCAGTACACGACCGGTTTTACCTTTAGAAGCACCTGCATTAACGTAAACGATATCACCCTTCTTAATATGTAACTTTGCCATATTGACTGAATTTTGATGATTAAAGCACTTCAGGTGCAAGAGAAATAATTTTCATGTTCGTTTGACGGAGCTCACGAGCCACCGGACCAAAGATACGACTACCGCGGATCTCACCTGCGTTATCAACGAGAACGCATGCGTTATCGTCGAAACGAATGTAACTACCGTCAGCACGACGTACTTCTTTCTTTACGCGAACGATGATGGCGCGGCTAACCGTACCGTCTTTCATTTCGCTACTGGGCACTACACCCTTAACGGCTACTACGATGGTGTCTCCTAAGGAAGCGTAACGACGTTTCGTTCCGCCCAGTACGCGGATGCATAATGCCTCTTTGGCACCGCTATTGTCCGCAACTACTAATCTTGATTCTTGTTGTATCATATTACTTAGCCCTTTCAATAATTTGAGTTAGACGCCAACGAACAGTTTTGCTCAACGGACGAGTTTCCATGATGCGGACGGTATCACCGATACCACATTCGTTCTTCTCGTCATGAACATGGAACTTGCGAGTTTTATTGACAAACTTGCCATAAATAGGGTGTTTCTCTTTCCACTTAACGGCTACGACAATCGTCTTGTCCATCTTGTTGGAAACAACTACGCCCTGACGCTCTTTTCTTAAATTTCTTTCCATAATCTGTCGTTTATTACTTAGTTAATTCTCTTTGACGTAATTCTGTTGCCAGACGAGCGATTGTCTTGCGAGCAACCTTAATCTGCAACGGATTGTCAAGCGGGGAAATGCTGTGATTGAGTTTCATGCGAACCAGATTTGCTTTCTCAGTGGCAATACGCTCTTGAATCTCAGCAGTTGTTAATTCTTTTACTTCAGCTTGTTTCATAACAATCTACTATTAAACATTTTGGGTTGCGTCGTAATCACGTTTTACGACAAATTTAGTGGTGATAGGAAGTTTTTGAGCAGCCAAACGAAGAGCCTCTTTAGCTACCTCGAACGGAACACCGTCAACTTCGAAAATGATACGGCCGGGAGCCAACGGAACTACGAATCCTTCCGGAGCACCTTTACCTTTACCCATACGGACATCCAAGGGTTTCTTGGTAATCGGTTTATCCGGGAAAACGCGGATCCATACTTGACCCTGACGTTGCATATAACGAGTGACTGCTACACGAGCTGCTTCGATTTGACGACCTGTCAACCAGATGGTACCAAGACTCTTGATACCGAATGAGCCAAATGCAAGCTCATTGCCGCGTTGTGCATTGCCCTTAATACGGCCTTTTTGCGAGCGGCGGAATTTTGTTTTCTTCGGTTGTAACATAATTGTAATCTACAAATCGGTTTAACTTATTGTTTTTTGTTTCTGCGGAAACCACCCTTACGGTCATCGCGACGATCGCCACGACGGTTCTCACCGCCACGTGAAGCGCCTTGCTCTTTAACCGTGAAGTTAGGAGCCAAGTCTTTCTTACCGTAAACTTCGCCACGGCAAATCCATACCTTCACACCGAGGATACCCACTTTCGTGAGAGCGCCTTCATGACAATAGTCAATGTCAGCACGTAATGTGTGAAGAGGAGTACGACCCTCTTTGTACATCTCGCTACGAGCGATTTCAGCACCATTCAGACGGCCGCTCACTTGAACCTTGATACCCTCAGCGCCCATACGCATGGTCGATGCGATGGCCATCTTGATGGCACGACGGTAAGCGATCTTACCTTCTAATTGGCGAGCGATCTTCTTAGCAACGATAGTAGCATCGAGTTCAGGACGCTTAACCTCATAGATGTTGATTTGAACATCTTGTTTAGTGATTTTCTTCAGTTCCTCTTTCAATTTGTCAACTTCTTGTCCACCCTTACCGATAATGTAACCGGGGCGAGCAGTGCAGACAGTGACAGTCACAAGTTTAAGAGTTCTTTCAATAACGATACGAGAAATACTTGCCTCTGCCAAACGGGCATTCAGGTAGTCGCGGATCTTGCTATCCTCGACAATCGTATCTCCGTAGTTCTTACCGCCAAACCAGTTGGAATCCCAACCACGTACAATACCAAGGCGGTTAGCAATTGGATTAATTTTTTGTCCCATTTTGGTGTTTACTTTTGAGTTTCAGTATTTTTAGTATCTACAAATACAGTAATATGATTGCTGCGCTTGCGTACACGATAGCCGCGACCTTGAGGAGCGGTCAACAGACGTTTGAGCATCATGCCACCATCAACAAAAATATTACTTACATACAGAGTCTCTTGATCTGCCTTCTTACCGGTCTTTTGCTCCCAGTTAGAAATAGCCGATTTGAGAACTTTCTCCAAAGCGCGAGAGGCTTCTTTTGTCGAGAAGTGCAATGCGCCCAGTGCACGGTTCACTTCCATTCCACGAACCATGTCAGCAACAAGACGCATTTTACGCGGAGAAGAAGGAACGTTATTTAGCTTAGCAAAGTATTGAGTCTTTTTAGCCTCTTTAATTGCTTCCGCTGTATTATGTTTTCTAGCACCCATTTTAATCTTAAATTTAAATGTTGTTTAATGATTCAATGGATTACTTATTATTACCGCTGTGACCACGGAAGGTACGGGTGGGAGCAAACTCACCGAGTTTGTGACCAACCATATTCTCCGTTACATATACGGGAATAAACTTATTTCCATTGTGAACTGCAATTGTATGACCTACAAAATCAGGAGAGATCATCGATGCACGGCTCCAGGTCTTAACAACTTCTTTCTTGTTAGCCTCATTCATAGCCAGCACCTTTTTCTCCAACTTAACGTTGATAAACGGTCCTTTTTTTAATGAACGACTCATAATTCTCTAAATTTTATAGGTTATTTTTTTCTTCTTTCAATAATGTATTGATTGCTCTGATTCTTCGGATGACGAGTCTTGTAACCCTTAGCCAGCAATCCCTTACGAGAACGCGGATGTCCACCACTTGCGCGGCCTTCACCACCACCCATTGGGTGATCTACAGGGTTCATCGTTACACCACGGTTGTGCGGACGGCGTCCCAGCCAACGGCTACGACCTGCCTTACCGCTCTTCTCCAAAGCGTGATCGCTATTACCTACAACGCCAACCGTGGCTTTGCAAGCTGCGAGCACCTTACGGAGTTCGCCCGAAGGTAACTTAACGATTGCATACTTGTCTTCACGACCGGCGAGTTGTGCGAACACACCTGCCGAACGAACCATCTGTGCCCCTTGTCCGGGACGAAGCTCGATGTTATGAATCAGCGTTCCTAACGGAATCTGAGACATCGGAAGAGCATTACCAACTTCAGGTGCAATGTCAGCACCCGACATAACTACTTGACCTACTTGCAGTCCATTCGGTGCAAGAATGTAACGTTTCTCACCATCTGCATAGAACAACAGAGCGATGCGAGCCGAACGGTTCGGATCGTACTCAATCGTCTTAACAGTAGCAGGTACACCATCTTTGTTACGTTTAAAGTCAATTACGCGGAATTTCTGCTTGTGTCCGCCACCAATGTAACGCATGGTCATCTTACCAGTGTTGTTGCGACCACCCGTCTTGGTTTTACCGAATACAAGAGACTTCTCTGGTGCGCTTGCCGTAATTTCTTCAAACGCGCCAATAATCTTGTGTCTTTGCCCCGGTGTAGAGGGTTTTAATTTACGTACAGCCATTGTTAAATATTGCTATAAAAATCGATTGTTTCACCTTCTTTCAATGTAACGATAGCTTTCTTGTAAGCATTCGTAGCGCCTCTCAAAAGACCACTGCGAGTCCAGCGTTGTTTGTTCTTGGGAGCAACAATAGCCGTGTTTACATCAACTACTTGTACATTGTACATTTCTTCGACTGCTTTCTTGATCTCAACCTTGTTAGCAGTGCGAACTACTTGGAAACCATAACGGTTCAGCTTCTCGCCGGCGGCGGTCATCTTCTCGGTGACGATAGGTTTAATAATAATTGCCATAATCTGTCCTCCTTATACGTTAAAAGTTTCTTCCAGTTTAGCAATAGCATCCTGAACGAATACTATCACGTTTGCATTCATGATTGCATAAGTGTTCAACTCACCGGTGGTGGTCACTTTCGTGCGCTCAATGTTGCGGGCACTCTTGATAACCTCGGTAACCGTTTGCGGCATAACGAAGAGAACCTTCTTGCCTGCAATCTTAAGGTTATTCAATACCTCTACCATTGCTTTCGTCTTCGGTGCCTCGAATGCCAGCGTATCCAATACGATAATCTGATCGTTCTTAGCGCGAGTGCTCAATGCACTACGACGAGCGAGTTGTTTCACTTTCTTATTGAGCTTAAAGCTGTAGTCACGGGGTACGGGACCAAAAATGGTACCACCACCTACGCGTACGGGGCTCTTCAAATCACCCGGACGAGCACCGCCTCCACCTTTCTGGCGACCCAGTTTGCGAGTAGAGTGAGCGTTTTCACTACGTTGTTTAGCTTTCGCAGTTCCTTGACGGTTGTCTGCTAAGAATTGCTTAACGTCCAAATAAATAGCGTGGTCGTTAGGCTCGATTGCGAAGATAGCGTCATTGAGCTTGATCTTCTTACCGGTTTTCTCACCGGCCATGTTCAAAATACTAAGTTCCATACTACTTACTTATTAATGGTTACAATTGAGTTTTTAGCTCCCGGTACACTACCCTTGACCATAATCAAGTTGTACTCAGGAATAACTTTCAATACCACGAGGTTTTGAACCGTTACGCGGTCTTGTCCCATATGACCTGCCATGCGGGTACCCGGGAAAATACGACTAGGATAGGCGCAAGCACCAACCGAACCGGGTGCGCGCAGACGGTCATCCTGACCGTGCGTGGATTGACCTACTCCACCGAATCCGTGACGTTTAACAACGCCTTGGAATCCTTTACCTTTGCTGGTGCCGATAACGTCAACGAAAGCGCCCTCTTCAAAAAGGCTTACGTTAACCGTATCACCCAACTTCATTTCTTGCTCGAAGTCAAACTCTGCTAAGTAGCGCATGGGTTGTACACCTGCGGCCTTGAAGTGACCGGCTTCTGCTTTGTTCACGTGTTTCTCGCTCTTAGGCATGAAACCTACTTGAACAGCAGCATAGCCATCCTTCTCCACCGTCTTGACTTGCGTTACTACGCAGGGACCGGCTTCAATCACGGTGCATGGGATATTCTTACCATCAGCACCGAAAACGGATGTCATTCCGATTTTTTTACCTAATAATCCTGCCATTGTTGTAATGGATTAATTGTTAATAATTGTTTTTTGGAAGCTCTCGCCATCGGGTTTCTTTGAAAGCACTTTCCGATGGAAACTTCCCGTTTTTTATCAAACCTTGATCTCAACGTCAACGCCCGATGCCAGTTCGAGTTTCATTAACGATTCTACCGTCTTGTTGTTCGAGTTGTAGATGTCGATGAGACGTTTGTAGCTGCTCAGCTCAAATTGCTCACGGCTCTTTTTGTTAACGAACGTGGAACGGTTAACCGTAAAGATACGTTTGTGAGTGGGTAATGGAATAGGACCGCTGATAACAGCACCCGTAGCCTTCACTGTCTTCACAATCTTCTCAGCGGACTTGTCCACCAGGTTGTGGTCAAACGATTTCAGTTTGATACGAATTTTTTGACTCATAATAGTTGTTTAATTAAATTGTTTTACAATTACGTGCGTACGCGGTCCGCAAAGAGTCATTTGCTTGCGCCTTACGCGTACGTACGCGTTCATTAATTTATTATATTACTTTTAGACTTTCAACTCTAAACTTTAGAACTTCTCTAAACTCTAAACTCTAAACTAGCTCCGCTCTTCCGCCGCACTCCGTGAGAACCGTCTTAGCAATACTGCTGCTGACTGCCTCGTAGTGCGAGAACTCCATACTACTCGTTGCACGACCCGAGGTGATAGTACGCAATGCGGTTACGTAACCGAACATCTCGCTGAGCGGCACTTTAGCCTTAACGATACGGGCACCCGTACGGGCGGTATCCATACCCTCCACTTGACCGCGACGTTTGTTCAAGTCACCAATCACATCACCCATGTTCTCTTCGGGCGTTACTACTTCAACCTTCATGATAGGCTCCATAAGTACGGGTTTAGCCTTTACACTTGCCTCCTTAAAGGCCATTTGGGCACAAATTTCGAAACTCAATTGGTCACTATCTACCGGATGGAAGCTACCATCAATAACCGTTACCTTCAACTTATCCAACGGGAAACCGGCGAGTACACCGTTCTTCATAGCAGCCTCAAAGCCCTTCTGAATAGATGGGATATACTCCTTAGGAATGTTACCACCCTTCACCTCATTGATGAATTGCAGACCACCTTCCCACTCAGCGTCAGCCGGCTCAACGCGAACAATCATATCCGCGAACTTACCACGACCACCGGTTTGTTTCTTATAAGTCTCGCGCAGTTCAACCGGAGCAGAGATAGCCTCACGGTAAGCCACTTGCGGCTGACCTTGATTGCACTCTACCTTGAACTCACGACGTAAACGGTCAATAATAATCTCCAAGTGAAGCTCACCCATACCCGAGATAACGGTTTGACCCGTTTGCTCATCGGTCTTAACAGTGAACGTCGGATCCTCTTCAGCCAACTTAGCTAAACCGATACCCAGTTTATCAATGTCCGCCTGACTCTTAGGCTCAACAGAGATACCGATAACCGGCGCGGGGAACTCAATCGACTCCAACGTGATGGGTTTATCTTCACTGCACAACGTATCACCCGTGCGAATATCCTTAAAGCCGACACCGGCTCCAATATCACCTGCACAAATCACATCCACCGGATTCTGGTGGTTGGAGTGCATTTGGAAAATACGTGAAATACGCTCCTTCTTACCCGAGCGCGTGTTATATATATAGGAGCCAGCCTCTAACTTACCCGAATAAACTCTGAAGTAACACAGGCGACCTACGTACGGATCAGTAGCAATCTTAAAGGCTAATGCGCACAGAGGCTCATCCTCATCGGGGTGACGCTCTACCGTTTGGTCATTGCGCGGATCGGTACCTTCGATATTCGGCGTATCTAAGGGCGAGGGCAGATAAGCACATACAGCGTCCAACATCGTTTGAACACCCTTGTTCTTAAAGCTCGAACCGCAGATAACGGGGAAGATATGAAGACCTACCGTACCTTTACGAATAGCAGCGCGTATCTCATCTTCGGTGATAGCATCGGGATCAGAGAAGTATTTCTCCATCAGCACATCGTCAAACTCAGCGCAAGTTTCAAGCATCTTGTCTCTCCACTCTTGTGCCTCGTCCACGAGGTCAGCAGGGATATCCTCCTCCACATACTCGCTACCCATCGTCTCATCCTTCCAAACGATAGCCTTCATCTTAATCAGATCAACCACACCTTGGAAAGTCTCTTCAGCTCCAATCGGAATCTGAATAGGACAAGGCGTTGCACCAAGCACTTCCTTTATTTGGCGAACTACATCGAAGAAGTTAGCACCCGAACGGTCCATCTTATTCACGTAGCAGAGACGCGGAACGTTGTATTTATCCGCTTGACGCCAAACAGTCTCAGACTGGGGTTGCACACCACCTACAGCGCAGAAAGCAGCTACCGCACCATCAAGGATGCGAAGGCTACGCTCTACCTCTACCGTAAAGTCCACGTGCCCCGGAGTGTCAATGAGATTGATCTTATACTTATTTCCCGCATAAGGCCAGTAGGTTGTGGTTGCAGCAGAGGTGATAGTGATACCACGCTCTTGCTCCTGCTCCATCCAGTCCATCGTTGCAGCACCATCATGAACCTCACCAATCTTGTGAGTCAAACCGGTGTAGAACAATATACGCTCAGAGGTTGTCGTTTTACCGGCATCAATGTGAGCCATGATACCGATGTTCCTATTATATTTTAAATCGTGTTTTGCCATTTCCTAAAATAACAGACTAATACCTTGAAAAAATTTAGAAGCGGAAATGGGCGAATGCACGGTTGGCTTCTGCCATACGGTGCATATCCTCTTTACGTTTGAAGGCACCACCTTGATTGTTATAAGCATCCATGATCTCACCTGCAAGTTTCTCAGCCATGGAATGACCGCCGCGCTTGCGAGCGAACAGAATCATGTTCTTCATCGAGATGGACTCTTTACGGTCAGCACGAATCTCAGTAGGAACTTGGAAGGTTGCACCACCGATACGTTTCGACTTAACTTCGACCAGAGGAGTGATATTATCCAATGCTTGTTTCCAGATGTCCAAAGCAGACTTCTCTTCAGATTTCATCTTTTGACCAACAAGCTCCAGAGCGGAATAGAAGACGCTATACGAAATACTCTTCTTACCGTCCAGCATGAGGTGGTTGACGAATTTACCAACCATTACCTCTCCGAAAACCGGATCCGGGAGGATCACACGTTTTTTTGGTTTTGCTTTTCTCATTGTTGTTTACTTTTTTGTTTTGGTTGTCTATCGCTTCAGCGCTAACTCGTAACGCTTACTCAACCGATCAACCCATTAATAATCTGTCCCAGCGTATGGAACGTTTAGTTTTTTAAAGGAGTTTTACTTTTTAGCTTTCGGGCGTTTAGCACCATACTTACTACGACGTTGCAGGCGGTTAGCCACACCGGCGGTATCCAACGTGCCACGAACAATGTGGTAACGTACACCCGGCAGGTCCTTCACACGGCCACCACGTACCATTACGATACTGTGCTCCTGAAGGTTGTGTCCCTCACCCGGGATGTAAGCGTTCACTTCCTTTTGGTTCGTCAAACGAACACGTGCCACCTTACGCATTGCGGAATTAGGCTTTTTAGGAGTTGTAGTGTAAACGCGTACACAAACGCCACGACGTTGCGGGCAGCTGTCCAATGCGGGACTCTTGCTCTGGTCGATAAGTTCTGCTCTTCCTTTTCTAACTAATTGTTGAATTGTTGGCATTGTAACTTAGTTTGTTTTGTTAATTAATTTATCATTCAAATCGGCTCTCAATAGCCGCATTTTTCTTATATATATTGCGTGCGTTTTTGCGCATATATCACACACTACGCGCGAAAAAGCGTGCAAAGGTAGTAAAAAATTTTGACCTGTGCAAATATTTTGTGAAAAAAATGCAAAAAAAATGCATTTTGTCACTTAAACCCGAAAACGAAGTACACTGCGAGTATCAAAAACGCTGCTGCAACGATATGATTCCACCTCACTTGCATGTGAAACGCAAGTACCGAAAAGATGATAAAAACGACCAGCGTTATCACCTCTTGTATGACCTTCAGTTGCATGAGGTTAAACGGTCCTCCGTTGCCTTCAAACCCTATCCTATTGGCGGGCACTTGAAGGCAATACTCGAAGAAAGCCACGCCCCAACTAAGGGCGATAACGGCAATCAGCGGCCATTTCTTAAACCACGGATACTCAGCTAATTTGAGGTGTGCGTACCATGCCGTTGTCATAAAGACATTCGCACAAACCAATAATCCTATTGAATAAACTCCTTGCATATTATTTTGAATTTGTTGATATTTTTTTCTTTGGTGTTTTTTGTCTCCCGCTCACTCGCGTTGCTCGTTATTACGCTATATTTCGCTCCATCGCAATATCCTCGCTTTATTTTCTATTTTACCGCCCTATCCTTCGGT
>JAKSNF010000038.1 GCA_024400115.1 Paludibacteraceae bacterium
TTCACACAAAAAGAGAACCCAATGCTGGGTTCTCTTTCATTATGTGTAGATTAATCATTTATAGATTATTAAGCGTTGGTTGGGAACTCGGTGAGCCATACCAATTCTGCCTTAACAGCATACTTGTGGTCATTATCACCCTCTTCTGTGTTGTCAGCAACGGTAATGTTGATACCAGTAACTGCTGTGTCAGCCTCAACGGTTGTCACAACTGGGTCAAATTCTTCGTTACGCTTTTCGAGGTCTTCAACACGCTTGGTGAGTCCGGTACCATCTTTGGCAACTTTGTTGTCTTCATCATATTCGGTTGCATCACCAATACGCTCATTGAGGTCATTAAGAGCAGCAGCGGTAACAGCCTCATTAGCGATGATTACACGACCAACCTCTTCGATAGTTGCGATACCTTCAGCACCCGCAACTTCAATGTCGGCCTCATCAATTGGCAAATTGCCATTAGCGTCTTGTGCGAATCTACCATATTTTACGTCGATAGTAACTTTCTTACCGGCGGTTGCGTCCTCATCGTTATTAGGAACAACGTCAGCGGTGATGAAACCAAGTTCGGCATCATCCTCATTCTTATTACTTTCGGTAACTTCAGCGGCGTTCACACCACTTGAAATAGCGTCCTCGATTGCTTGGTCAACTGCGTCAAACTTTTCGTCAATGTTAAGTGCATTGCCATCTTCATCCTCAAACTTGGTATCGATGTCAGATGCTTCGATAGTAACCTTACCATCTTCTTTTGCACTATGACCATTAACTGACTGAACAGATGTTTCTGCAAGAGCGATTGCTTTTTTAACCTTGTTGGTGATAACCAAAGAGTTGGTGTCGCTATCATAGGTCAAATAAGCAGTAGAAGCGTTCTCTGTGCCGTCCTCTGCGTCCTCAACGCCATCGTTATCCTTAACCTTGATTTGGTCAACCAAAGAAGCTGCTGCGATATAGATTACTTTCTCATCGGTAGTACCCTCGACATCGCTTTCACGGATAATGAGTTTAATGAAAGCCTCACCATCAGCAGATTCGGTGAACTCTCCGTCGGCCATAGAACCGTAAACAACGCTACCCTCACGAACGAAAGAGTCTTTCTCAATGTTGAAAGAGCAAACTTCATCTTCGCCTTGATAGAGTTTATAGGTAGAACCGTCAGCGGATACGTGGTCTGCATCCTCTTCTTCGTCACCATTAACCTTTTTGAGTGTGAGTTTTGATGATTCAGTAAGGTCATCGATTTCGCCGGCGAGTTCTGCAATTTGCTCCTCAACACCCTCAACAACATCTTGCAATGTTGCACCTTCCTCAACAACTTCAGTTTCGCTTTCACCACTACCCAATGTGATTGCATCAAAAGTGATGTCCTCAGCCTTACCGGTGGTTGCCACCTTTGCGAGAGTGATGTCCTCACCGTCACCTTGTGCGATAACGCCATTCTCTTCCTTAACACCAGCCTTGATTTTTACGACACCATCAGTGTTGGTTGCGATAACAACATCATCCTCGGTTTTAAGTTTAGCGATTTCTGCTCTGATATAACCAGAGATGTCAAGTGTGAGAAGAGCATCACCAGTTCCATTATCAGAATTGAAGAAAGAAACTATACCAGTTTCTGTGTCGATAGACGCACTATGGATTTCGCTTGTTGTGTCTTGTGCGATATTGTCCAAACGAACCCATTTGGTATCTGCACCATAGTACAAACCGGGTTCATTGTCACCGCTTTTAGCGGTAAGGTTGATAAACGCACCTTGACAAGTTGCATCAACCCAACTTGGTAGCGCATTAAGTGTATAAAATCTTACGTTTGTCATACAGATTTATAATTTATTTGTTTATATACTATTTATTCGCTTGGAAACTTTGTTTTCCAAACTAAATGGTCTTCATTTATTATCTCGTTGATAACTAACATACTACTGATATACTCTATCTTATAGATTATAGTATGTGTTGCGTTTGAGAATACCAACGAATATGGATTTTCTATATATGTGAAATTGGATAATTTTTGTTTGTTACCATCCAATGTAAGACACAAGGCGAAAACACGACCATTCTTGTACGCCTCATCTATAGATTCCTTTGTTACGGTGCTATCTATTGTGTATGTCGTGGACTCACCGTTCGTCACACCCACCACATTGATGTCATAGTAGCAGTTTGCTGTTTCTATTTGTTTGTCAATCTCTGCCTTGCGTTTCTTATGATACGCTTTCAAGACATCCAATGTCACTATGCTTTTTGGGTTAATGTCTTCTAATACTGCCATTGGTTCTTAAATGCTTGTTTTATTTATCGTTATGCTGACCGAAATATATCTACTCACTTGTAGTGTCGTCACCAAAGATATACGCATTCATCTCATCAATAGTGGCAATATCAACATTTAGTTTACCCTCATCATAATCAAATGTAAGACCCTCGCCGGCAAGACCCTTATGTGCTGAACTTGAACCACCCTCCAATAATTCAACCCTATGTTCGAGGTCGGTGTATTCGGTATTGTCTATAAGCAGTCTGCGATATATTGAGATGCTCTTGTCGTTTCCATCCAAGTTGATGAACCATTCATAGGTATTGACCTCATCCTTTGACAGTTCGCCATCACTATCACTGTCATTTGCAAGACTCAATGTGGTATGGAATTGCTTTATGCCGCTATTGTCGTCGGCCACGGCAGTGAAATAGTAGTCTTGATAACTGCCCAATCCCAACTGTTCAGTTGTAAGGACAATGGCATCACACTTCATAAGTTTGTTGAAGAGTTTGTCGGACAGCGTTGCGGTTGCGGTCTTGTTGTCCTCAACAGACAAAAGTGTACTGACGATTTCAGCGTCATCAATCTTGACATAGTGTACAAAAGTATCACCAACCCATTTCTTGATGACCGCAATATCGTTATAACTGATTTCTCGTTGTTTATTGTCGCTCATTAGTCTTCGTAAAGTAAGTTTTCAATATCTTTTGTATTTGCCACATAGTCATTGGAAATCATAACCCACTTGCCATCACCTTGATATGAATACGTTGCTTGGCTCTTTGTCACATTGTCCTCAATATGAGTTACCCAATAACCAAGTTTGATGTCGTCATAGGTGTTAGGAGTACCAGTAAGTTCCTCATTCTTGTATGTGGTAATAGATGTTCCGTTAGGTATTGCTGCGGTGTATCCGAGCCATACGTTTCCATTTGTGTTGCTTGAACCAGCGAGTGCTATCATAGTGCTTCCGTCATAAATGTAGATGGTCGTAGTGCCATCTGCTTGCGTATATTTGATAATATCCCCTTCTTTGAGGGTAACTTCCCCGTCAGTGGTTTCTATTGTCGAAACATCTGCACCAACGGTTGGTTCTACTGTTGCGACATAAATGTTTCCGTTCTTTCCACCATTGCTTCCACCACCTACTGCGATACCACCATCACTAACAAGCCAATGTCCGAGCATTGAAGCCTCAACATCTTCAATCACTGGGTTAACGAGATTGTTGTCCCATTCTCTCTTATGGACATCTCTTCCGAAACGCTCTTGCTCTTTCTTGTGATTATCGACCATTGTCATCTGATAATCCCAAGGCATCGTAGGAGTGCTTGGCTCTATTGTATCGGTAAGTTCTGGATAAGGAAACCCATTGATGTAAGGGTTCATAGCATTGTTAGCCCATACAGATTTTTTCTTCTTTTTGATAGGCTTAACATCACATTCAGTGTCTAATATTCCTTTTTCAAACTTTGCCATAATTGCGTATGTATATTTGTTGTTTTATTTATCTTTGCATACGAGAGATACGCCCACGGGTCACCTCTGCTACCGGCGTGCAACCAATCTGATACTTTGTGTAATGCTCACAATCATATGTGCCATTGTTTTCCTCGCCTATATAGAGTATTGCTTCCGCATAGAGTCGTCCGCTAACGAACTTGCAAGTGTCCTCATCGGTCAAATGCAAATAGATTGCACCATCACTTGACTTGATGTTTCCATCGTGAATGAGGTTGCCATCACTATCGGTCGTATAGAACGAACTGAACCCAACGATTGCATCTTCGGTTTCCATATCCCAAGAATAGCGTTTTGCTTGTGTAGGATTGTTCTTGATACGGTCTGCCCATACCTCATTGTCTATATTGATATATTGTGGGCAACTCAAGTCAATCTCCACATCAATAGATTGGTTAGGTCTTGATGTTGTGATGGTTTTATCATATATAAGGTCGCTTGTCTTGATTGTATCGCCACTTCCGTCCTTATGGACATATGCTTGCTCGAACTTATAGACAACGATATTCTCGTTAACATCCAACAGTCCATTGTTATCATTTGCCAATTTGAGAAAATCACCGAGCGACATACAAGTGTGTGGAGAAAGGTCCAACTCGATTTCAACTTCAGTATTATCTTCAAATATATGCACGTCCTTATATAGCACAATCTCATTGGTCAGCACCCAATTGTACTGCAAGTCGCCATTGTGTATGTTGACACCCTCATCCCTAACGAGTGCCGGCGGTTCGTCCAACTCCGTAGGGACATACACCTCTGCATCAGCACCGATTGGGTCAATCCAAGGAGAATAGTGTTTAACTTGTTTCTTTATCTCGCTTATGCTTGTTTTTGTAATGTCTATATACTCGCCGTCAACATTGATATAAGTTCCCTTGTCGCTCTTTTTATACTTGTATGGTGCTGCTTTCTTTGGCGGGTGGTTCTTTCCGTGCCAATAATAAGGATAAACTGCACCGAATTGGCGTATGTATTGTATATTCTGCTTATGGTTAGCCTCCATAGTCTTGTCAACAATGCGTACATACTTGTCGATATTGCCGTCATCAAGCATCTGCTCGAACTCATCGTCCGTTATGAATTTGTCATTGATGAACACATAATCGCCATCAGCGTTTTCCACAAAGTTACGGATACCGGTAATCGTTTCACAAGGCGATGAGATATATCCGGCAACATTGCAGTCGAACTTGTCAAAAAGTTGCAGATTCAATCCTATGATATTCGACTTTGAAAAATCAATAGGATACCCGTCTTTGTCGGTGATGTATATTTTGAGTGTAGCGTCCTCACACGCCATAATTGATTTAAGACACTCAACATACATATAGTAATCACGACCGCAAGTTTGTATGCCACCACCGCAACTACTTGTGTTATAAAGACTTGATAGTTGTGCTGCAAATTGCGACAATGCTGACGTATTAGATGTATAGTTAGCCGTGCCGAGTATATTCGTGCCACTCGTTGAAAGCAACGATGACAATGTGTCATAGGTTAAATTGTTTGCCATAGTCTGATTTTATCTTGGGTATGATGCCTTATATACAGCAAGTTGAGGTTGTGCGTTGTCCGCAAGTTCATTAAGATGTACATCCCTAACGAGGTTCTGTACCAATTTCATCTTATGTTCCTCTTGCTGTAATGGTGTGTTCCATACTCGTATGTTTGTTATATCGATAGGACAGCCAAGCAATATCCACTTGTTGTCCAACTCTATTGTCTCACGCAATCGTGCGAACTCTGGACTTGTGACGCAAGAACCGCTTTGCGGCATAATGAGTTTGGAGTCACGGCCGCACATCTTTGGATTAGTGCCTTTCAATAGTTCATACACATACAGTGCGATGTCCTTTGTCGTGTCGTTGATGTTCAATATGACACCATACCATTTGTTTGCGTTCACGTCTATCTTGAAGTCAAGGGAACTCTCGTTCACATAGAACTTGTCTTTTGATATATCGAATGTCACATCACCCATCTGGAAGAATGTCACCCTATCGTCCAAGTCCTTGTGCGGTCTAATCCAAAACGACATAGCGATATCGCCTTTCATATTGTTGCGGTTCATATACGCAAGTGCGAACTCGCCAGTAGGTATGCTCGACAAATCATAATGGTATCGTGAGACGAGATTGAAATCACTGAATATGGTTTCCTCTTTCACGGCAAGTGTCTTTCTCATACTGCGTAAATGGTCCTCATTACAAGGATGGTCAAAGTTGTATTTCTTGTATGGGACTGATATTTTGGTCTGGTCATCATTGCGAACGTCTTTGTATTCCTCCTCACTCTCCTCTTTTAGTTCCGTATCATAGTTGAGTATGAGTGTGTTGGTTTCGTTTGCGATTTCCTCATCAGCCGGTATTACAGCAGTCCTCTTTTGGAACATTGTCAGACTCACACGCCAATATGCAGACTCAAGAATGATGTCATCTGGTTCAGCCACAGCATCAACCTCATACATCATATTCAAGTATTGCTCAAAGTAAAGATAGTCGTGTACTTCTGGTCGTGCCGTAGCACCAAAGATGTTTCTAAAAGCACTCTTGACAATCTGTACCTCGAATGTCGCCGGATAGTTAACCATCAACGGATTGTATTGCAATTCACGAGTAGGGAACTCATTATTTGGTATGAGTATCTTGACATCGCCAGTTGCAATGACACGTTCAAGACTATACTCTTTCAATATGACATCCTTGCTTCGCTGGTCATCTGCGGTCTTGTAGTAATGCACACAGAAACCGAACATACCACTAATCACGCTTGACAACTGATAGTATAGATTGTATGCAGAACCTACTGCATATGGGTTGAACGCATTGCGTGGATTGTTGCTGAAAATGAGTTGTTGTGAATCACAACGACCATCACAAGTATTGCACCCTACCGGGAACGCCTTTACAATGCCGTCAGCAGTTTCGTATTCGAGTTCGAACGATTCAAGACTCACACGTTCAGTTCCACATTGTGTAAGTTTGAGTTCTATGAAGAATGGTTTATCTTCTTGCAATATCGTATTGATGGCATTGAACTTGTCATAATCAGCAATCTTCCAATCACCATATGTGACACCATCCGTACCCCAACGGAACTCAAGTGCATAACCACTATCCATACTGCGACCGTTCTTGTCAACAACAGACGCTGTATATCCATTGATTGAACGGACATTCAAGTAAGGCTCGCTGAATGATATGAGCAACGATGATTGATGTCCGGTTGTGAATTGGAGATTATTGTCCATATATAAACGTGTATAGTTGTTTTATTTATTTTCTGACCGCAGCATAAACATAACATATCACAAATGGCACATAAACGCCCATTTAAGGGCATAATATGCCAAATATGATAACTTGTGCCACTATGGTGGTAAAAGTGTCTAAAAACGCCCAAAATGGGGCAAATATGGGGTGTTAAACAGAAAGAGCCACATTGCTGTGGCTCTTTTGCTTTATTTGGTTGGTGCGATAGGCTCTTTCAACTCATTTTCCTTGTTGATGCGTGTTTCGGTCGCATCTTCAAGTTGCTCGATGTTGTCAGCACCCTTTTCTTTCGCATCCTTGATTTTCTCCATTGCTGCCTCGACTGCACTTTTCTTCGTTTCGTTTCCGTCAGCATCAACCGCATTGATGTCTGCTTCAATGTAGAAGAATTCGCCCTTGTCATAAGTTTCGTTAGGCTCTGCGTCAGACAATATCGCATCAATATGCTTCTTGTCCTTGTAGTCGTCCGGAGAGAGACTCTTCATCGTGTCGGTATATTTTAGATATTTGACATTCTTGCTATGCTTTGTAGCATCTTCGCCAAAGATTTTCTTTGTCAACTCCTCTGCTTTCTTATAAGCATCGCCATCACCGTTCTGCTTGTCGTAGAGATACTTCGCAAACATAATCAAGTATGTCGGGTTATCCTTGCTCTCAATAGCCTTTTCTGACGGCATCACAAGTATCATATTGTCAAAGTTGTCAGCGGTCGGGTCAGTTCCATAGATATACTTGCTTACAAACTCTTCCTCATCCTTGAACTCAAAGTTATCAGCAAAAGATACAATCGTATTGAGTTTCTCTGCCTCATCCTCATCAATGTCATCCAACTCTGATTTCATATTCTTTATGTCATTGATAGACAGTGGTTTACCATCAGTATCAACAAGACCTTTCAGTATTTCCTCATTCTCGTCGCAGAACTTTTCCCAATGTTTATCCTCATTGATAAAGTCATAAAAATTCGTATT
>JAKSNF010000039.1 GCA_024400115.1 Paludibacteraceae bacterium
GATATGATCCTGAAGTCGGTGCTTCTGCACAAGATGCTACCGGTTTGTCCTTCGGTGTTGACTACGGACGTTATCCGTCCCCGACGACATATGCTCTTGGTTTGAACATCGCATTCTAATAAAGAAAGGATAAGATTATGAAAAAGATATTTAATATAGCAGTTGTTGCTGTAATGGTTCTTTCGTTAACGGGTTGCGAAGATTTCCTCGATCGCCCGACGATTGATAACTATAGTACAGGTAATTACTACCAGAATGACAACCAATGCATTATGGGTGTTAACTACTTGTATAACTCTCCCTGGTACGATTTCGTTCGTGGATTCTTAGCTGTGGGAGACTGCATGGCGGGTAACTACCATGATGATCAATACGGATTCCTGCAACTCTCTCCGCAGGCTGCCGGTGACTATGCAACGAATATGTCTAAGTCCCTGTGGGCGGAGAATGGTCACTGCTCAACGGTGATTGAGAACATTGTTGCTGCAAAAGGTCCGAGTTCCGAGATTAAGCGCCAAACCATTGGTGAAGCTTTGGTTTGGAAAGCTATGGCTTACTTCTACCTCGTTCGCGTTTACGGCGAAGTGCCCATTGTTCATAAACCTGCCGACATGATTAATGATGGTAGTTATGGTACGGTTTATCGTAACACGAAGGAGAATTTGTATGACTACATTCTCATGGTTCTTGAAACGGCTGAAACCCTGTTGCCAAAGAACTCTACTCCTAACGGACGTGTTGACTACTGGTCTGCTCGCGCATTAGAGTCCAAGGTTTATTTGACAATGGCAGGCGTAAGCGGTCAACTTAATGAGGAGTATTTGAAGAAAGCATTCGAAATCTCCAAAGACGTGATTGATAATTCAGGTCGTCATTTGATGTCTGATTATGCTGCTATCTTCTACGGAGAGAACAACATCAGTGAAGAGGCTCTTATCTCTTGGATGTGGTCCGGTAAGACGACGGATGCTTCCGGTTGGACAGCTCAAAACTCCTTCCAAAACGACCTTGCCTTCGGTGAGATGGGTCAGATGAAGGATAACTGGGGCGCTTGGAAAGGTGCTCAAGTTAACCTGCAAGAAATCTTCGGTGTAACAGCTCTGGATAATCCTGCAACTCGTGCTGACATTGATAAGGATGTTCGTCGTAAAACTACTTATATGCTTCCGGGTGATGTTTATCCTCAATTCTGGAGAACGGTTGGTGGTTTGGACGTGCTGAAAGCTGTGTTCGATCCTGAGTACGCTCGTTTCGGTTGCCCCGAGAGTTGGGGTTCCAACACGGGTACGTTCGTAAGTGTTAAGCACTGCTTTGGTGATAACGATGACCACGTAGCCATGTTCGGTTATGCACCTGCTCGTAACATGACGAGTGCTGTGGCTACCCACATCCTTCGTTTAGGCGACATCTATTTGGTTAACGCTGAAGCTGCCGTTCTTGGCGGTGGTGATGTTGCTTATGGTTTAGCTCGTTTAAACGATGTTCGTCGTCGTTCCATTAAAGACTATCAAGATGTTGGTTCTTATACCTTTGAAGATGTATGGGTAGAGCGTCGTAAAGAGCTGGCTATGGAAGGTGACCGTTGGTACGACTACGTTCGCGTAAGTTACTACAATCCTGAATTTGCTCTGAATAACCCGATTGACGGTTTGAAGATCCAAAAGCGCGGTGACTATGTCAACAAGGATTATACCTATAAAACCTTCTTTGACTCCTACAAGGGCAATGAGAATAACAAAGCCGCTTGGGTTTGGGATTTAGGTGAAGATCCTTTCCGTTATCCGGATCCCACGGAGAGAGCTCAGCCACAAGCTTATCAGACCTCTCTGTCTGCTTCTGTATTCCGCATGCCCATCACGGCTGATGACGTAATCTTCAACGGAAACTTAGCTTCCGACGTTGAGCCGATTAGCGAAAACGTTCGTGAGAAATATACTTACGATTTTTCTAACCTCTAAAAATTAAACAACAATGAAAAATATAGTTAAATTTGTTGGCATCGTATTAGCAACGGCTTTGGTTGCAGTGGGATTGAACTCTTGCAAACAAAACCCGCACGAATACGTTGTGACGAAAGGTCAACCGACGATTAAATACGTCACTACGACCGAAGCCTCTGCCGCAGACTCGTTGATTACGGGTGCTGCTACGGAAGCTGTGATTTGCATTGTTGGTGAGAATATGACCTCGGTTAAGGAAGTTTATTTCAATGACTTGAAGGCTATCTTGAGTCCGAGTTTCATCACCTACAACACGATGCTTGTGCAAGTACCGGCTTCTATTCCCGGCGAAGTATCGAATAAGATTTTCTTCAAAGCCGAGAACGGTGCTACGGTTGAATTCCCCTTTGAGGTGGAAGTTCCCGGACCGACGGTAACCGGTACGGTATGCGAATATGTATTGCCCGGTAAACAAGGTGTTTTGACCGGAAACTATTTCGTGGACGATCCTAATGTGCCGTTAGAGGTTGTTATGCCTGATGGACAAAACGCAGAAATCATAAGTTTCACTCAAACACAATTAACCTATATCGTTCCCGAAGGCAGTACTGCAAGCGGTAAGATTACGGTTAAGACCATTTATGGTAGCTGCGAGAGTAGCTTTAACTTCCGTGATAAAACCAACATCCTCTTTGACTGGGATGCTGATGCTGCTTCTGTTACCACTCCTATGGGTAAGGCTAATGGTTGGCAACCGGCTACGGCTCACATCGGTGTAATGCCAGATGCTGAAGCAATTGACGGTAATTACATTTACTTCACGGGTGACTTGGTTGGCGGTCCCGGTGCTGTATGGGATGAAGGTCCTTGGAGCTTCACTTTCTGGCCCGGCGATAACTGGGGAACCGTTTATCCGAACTTGAAAGACAATCCTGAGTTTGCTGCTATCTTGGCTGCTAACAAGTGGGATGCTCTCAAACTCAAATTTGAGGTTTGCGTTCCGAAAGCCAGTCCTTGGGCTGCTCAAGGTTTAAGTATTTACTTCACTCCTTCATCTTATGTAGATGGTGGCAACCAAAACAACGCTTACTATGCTGATGCAACTTTCCCGCGTGCATGGTATATTCCATGGAAAGATAGCGGAAGCTTCGACACCAATGGTGAGTGGATTACCGTTACCATTCCGATGACTGAGTTCAAGTACAACCACGAAGGTAATGCTGTAGGTAGCATTGACGAATCGTACTTTGACGGTATGTCAATGTTCTTATGGAACGGCGGTGTACAAGGTACTGATTGCCACGCATTTGTTGCTGTAGATAATATTCGTGTAGTACCCTAATGCTTAAAAATTAACGAATTATGAAGATTAATAAATTTATGATGTTGGTAGGTCTCGCCGTAATGGCGAGCCTGACCATCACCTCTTGCAAAGTGGATGAGCCTAACACGAATCCGCTGGAC
Source organism: Paludibacteraceae bacterium (assembly GCA_024400115.1). Classification (GTDB taxonomy): domain Bacteria; phylum Bacteroidota; class Bacteroidia; order Bacteroidales; family Paludibacteraceae; genus Colicola. The sequence goes on from JAKSNF010000039.1 coordinate 3,405, forward strand.
AAGCAAGGTGTGAACCTGGTCGCATTTGGACCTAACCCCGTTGCACGTGGTGGTTACATGCGCTTCATGGGTACAGGAATGGATCAAATTACTTCTATTACGTTGGCAGGTCAGGAGTTGACTCCGCTGGAACTTGTCAGCAATGAGGAAGTAAAGGTTCTTATTCCGCAAGACGCTAAGATCGGTGACGTTGTTTTGAAGACCGCTGCCGGTGAAGAGATCGTTGGTAAACGTCAAGTGACCTATACCGAGCCTGTTGGTTTTGATGCAGAGAAGCCGTTTGAGCCTGCTACCATTAAAGCCGGTCAAACATTGACCATCAACGGTGAATACCTCAACTTGGTAGAGAAAGTTATCTTTGACGGTGCTGAAGTTACTGAGTTTGCAGAGCAAGATCGCAAGTACATTAAGATTGAGAATTTCCCTGCTGAAGCACAAACCGGTAAGGTTATCCTGTCGTTTGTTGCTACCGGTGACTCGATTGCTCAAGAGATTCCCTCTGAGGCTAAGTTGAACGTTGTTCTTCCTTCTGTAGCTCAAATTAAAGAATTCACAGAGGTTAAGGCTGCTCAAAGTCTTGAGATTGAAGGTAAAGACTTCGACTTGGTTAAAGATGTAATTCATTCTACCGGTGATACGTTGGACTTCATTGTTTCCAACGAAGGAGCCAAGATCTCCATCAAGATGCCTGATGTAGTAATGAACGGCGTTATTAACGTAGTTACGGCTTCCGGTGTTCAAGTTCCGGTTGCTACTATCGGTGTGGCTCTGCCTAAGGTTGCTTCTGTTGAAGACAATACCGATGTAAGAGAAGGTAGCGAAGTTGTTATCAATGGTACCGACATGGCTATCGTTTCCGCTATCAACTTTGTTGACATCAAGGGTAATGCTATCACCGTTGAAGGTGACGGTATTTCGGTTACGGATACGAAAGTTATCGTTGCTGTACCGGCTGCTGCCGTTACGGGTGCAATGGTTATCAAGACTACCGCCAATATTGACGTAGAAGATGAATCTCTCACTATTGAGACTCTCAAACCCGAGGTTACTGCTTTCAATCCCGCAGAGATTGCTATGGGTGGTACGGTTGCTCTCAATGGTACGAACCTTGACCTCGTTAAGACTGTTACATTGACCGGTGGTGCTGTTTTGGAGCCCGCTGACGCTTCTGAAACAACCTTCAACATCACTATTCCTTATGCTGACGCTGAGACCGGTAAGGTTACGCTGACTATGGCGAACGGTGAGACCGTTGAGCCGGACGTTGAGTTGACAATCAACGCTCCTGAGTGCTGCTTTGCAACGGCATGGCCGGATCCCGAAGCAGAAATCAAAGCTGGCACGATGATGGTTATCACTGTGGCTAACATTGACAAACTGACGGGTGTTAAGATTGACGGTCAAGACTGCCAAATCATCAAGATTGGTGACCAATTATACATCGCTGTTCCTGATGCTGCCGGTAAGAGCTCTGTTATCACTCTCGTTTCTGAGAATGGTTCGATCGACTATCCGTTTGCATTCATTCCTAACACCGAACAAAAACGTTCGTTGTGGAAGGGCGCTCTGCCTATCAGCTGGAGTGATGAAGGTAAAGTTCATATTCTGGCAAGTGCAATGGCTGAAGTTCCCGCAGGTGCTGAATTAGTACTTTGCTACACGCAAATAGATCAAACTTGGGGACAAGCTCAAGTTGTTAATGGTAATTGGGGTAAATATGCTGATTTGACCAATCCTGATGGTACTAAGATTCTGAATGGAGAAGGTGCTTTGGTTCCGACTGACATCTATGGTTGGTTCACTGATGGCGTTCTCTATCGTGAGACTCCGATTGTATTAACGGATGAGTTATTAACAGATCTCCGCGCTAATGTAGATGGTAATGGTAATATCCTCCATATCCAAGGTCAAGACCTTATCTTCAACGAGATTTATGTTCGTTGGACGATTTCGTTAGAAACCGTATTGGCTACCGGTAACTGGGAAGCTATGGGATGGGCTAATCAACCTACCATTTTGGCATCTGGTGCACTGAGTGCTGCCGGAGCAAAGCCCGGTCAAACGTTGCGTATTTACGTAACGGCTAATGATGGCTGGAGCTGCCAAATCGTTTCCGGTTGGTGGTCTGCAATCGGCACGGATAAATATCCGTTTGATGGTTCTTATGACTTAGCTGCTCACAATGGTGCTTTGGAAATTGTTTTGGATGAGGCCGCTATTGCAGGCTTTGACACAGAAGGTATCGTTGTTAACGGTGATGGCTTAGTAATCACGAAGATTACGCTCGAATAAGTGTAATTCCAATACTCAAATTCAGGGGAAGTCGCAAGACCTCCCCTGTTTTTTGTGGGTTTTAGCAAAAAATCTGCAAAAATATTTGCGTATGTCAGAAAAAAGTAGTATATTTTGCACCGTATATTGTGCAATTTTACAAAAAAATGCACATTTATTTGTGCAATTCAATAGTTTTTTGTATCTTTGCAGCCGATTTAAATAGTGCACCTATATGGAAACGTTATTTGAGACATCGAAAAATTTGCTTTCGCGAGTGGACACTCGTTATGTAAGACAGATTCACCAACAGATAACATGGGATAGTCGATTAGTGGCAATTCTTGGTTCTCGTGGTGTAGGTAAAACAACACTTATGCTTCAGCATATACGATTAAATGATGAGTCGTCTTCGTTGTATGTGTTAGCAGACGATTTCTATTTTACTACCCATCGGTTAGAAGAGTTGGCTCGTCTGTTTGTTATGCAAGGGGGGAAACATCTGTATATTGACGAGATTCACAAATATAAAGGTTGGTCAACAGAGATAAAAAATATCTACGACAAGTATCCTCAGTTACAGGTTGTGTATAGTGGTTCGTCTATTTTAGAATTAGAAAAAGGTGGAGCAGACTTGTCTCGGCGTAAATTAGAGTATTATATGCCCGGCTTAAGTTTCCGCGAGTACCTTAATTTGGCTTACGGATGGGATTTGCCGTCCTATTCGCTGGAAGATATTTTGGCAGGCAAGGTTATATTTCCGAAAGATCAACATCCGCTTATGCTGTTTAACGAGTATTTGCGATCCGGTTATTTCCCGTTTTTCACAGAGGGAGAATATTCCACTCGATTGAGTGGCGTGATTAAGCAGATTGTGGAAGACGATATACCTAAGTTTGCAGAAATGGATGTGGCGTCTATACAAAAGTTGAAGAAATTACTGTATATTTTAGCCCAAGCAGTACCTTTCAAACCGAATTATTCTAAGTTGGAACGCGATTTGGAGATTTCTCGCAACACGTTGCCCAAGTATATGTTACTTCTTGAGAAGGCGGGATTGATTAGTGTTTTGCGCGAGAAGGCGCAAGGGATTAAACTGCTTGAGAAGATAGAGAAAATCTATTTGCAGAACCCGAATCAAGCATATGTGTTATCCGAGGAACGACCGAATATTGGGACAATACGTGAAACCATCTTTTTTGCGTGGACTCGCGTGGGGCATATGGTAAGTGCTTCTCCCGTATCCGACTTCGAGGTTGATGGATATACGTTTGAGGTAGGAGGTTTGAAGAAAGGGCATAAGCAGATTTTCTCTATTCCACAAGGCAAAGGTTTTGTTGTGAAGGATGATACCGAATATGTTTTCCAAAATAATATCCCGTTGTGGATGTTTGGATTCTTGTATTAGCGTAATGGATAAATTCAGGGGAAGTCGCAAGACCTCCCCTGTTTTTTTTGTGGGGGTGGGTCAAAAAATATGCAAAAAAATTTGCATAAGTCAAAAAAAAGTAGTACCTTGGGCAAGCTGCCTTGCTAAGCTTCGGTGTCGTATATTGGGACGCCGCCTTGCTACGCAATTCCCCCCAATGTACGGTCGCACGTTTATTAATAATGAGCAAAGAATTGCGTTTTTTAGGCAAATTTAGTCGAAAAATAGACTAACTTTGACCTGCTGAATGATTTAAACTTTTGTAACAAACTTAAAATCATGGAGATAGAAAGAAATTTTTATGTTTCACAATTGCTCTCGAAACGCAATAATGGATATATGTAGGAATAATACCATTTTTGTTGGAGGAGTTGCATTTATAAGATCGAATGCTACGAATGGATAAGGTAACGCAGTTGTTGGACTATTTTAACTATTCGCTATCTGCAACTCTATCAAACACGCCTACAAACTGTCTTATACGGAATAAGGTTTACTCATACGGAATCAAAAAATGTACAATTTTT
>JAKSNF010000004.1 GCA_024400115.1 Paludibacteraceae bacterium
CACCACAGAGAGATGCACGAAGCCTACGAGAAGTCCTTGTAGGTCTTAATCGTTTGGAACAACACCAAGCAGCTGCTCAGTGGGCGGTTGCTAATGGTCGTGCTATAGATATGTTTGGCACTTTCGCTAAGGAGCGCCATCTACTTATTTTCCAAAGTGGAAACGAGTGTGAGAATTGGATAGATCCCATAGATAACGTGCTTTACAAGATGAATACTCTAACACATGTAGGTGAGGATATTCTTAAACTTTTGGATCGCATTGATATTTATAACTCTCTTTTCCCCGAAACGGCTATGCGTTTAGTGGGATTGCAGATAATGAGTCCAACAAGTGTATTTCCTGTATTTGCCCAACCATTTATTAAGAATGCTGTTTTTGCAACGAATGAAGCAATCAATAATTATATGGTTTCCCGCGGATTTACATCGACAGGAGAAGACGGAAAATACTCTAATGGTGACATATTGTTGTGGGACATAAAACCAAAGAATGTTCTTCAAAACAATGAAAATACGATTTTTATTATTGATGCAGAAATAGATAAATTATAGCCTATGATTGACCGGCAGCGGTCATGACATATGCCTGCGGATATATCGGTGTGCGCGGACGCACTTCTCCGCCGTCACCCACTGACGTTAAATAGGGATTATCACTTCTAAATGCACTTTTTTTGTCATTTTGGCAAAAAAAGTGCTATTTTATTTGTATATATCAAGAAAAAGTAGTATCTTTGCGGTCGAAATTCAAATTGGGGAGAAATCCAATTTGCGTGCGACTCAAATTTACGAATCTGGAAAATTCAATAATTAGTCGAGAGTCAATGCACAAGACTAGCCTATTTTGCAAACAAATTAAGGCAACGATAGTGATTTGATTATCAAGTCCATCAGGCTAGGTATAGCTTGTGGCTTGATTATTCGACAAAGGCAATTCCAGAGCCCGTAAATTTAAGTTAGGACACAAATGTACCTAGCTTTTTTTTATTTCTATAGAATGAGTTGATATTGAATAATAAATATTTACTATTATGGAAACAAACAAAAATGTTAGGAAAAATATATAACACAATTAATATTAACCCTATTAAACTACTAATTATTTTATGGAACAACAAAAAGTTGACATGTTCCTCATGTCGAATGGCAACAATCTGCCCGAGCAACAAATCTTATTCATTCGAGAAAAGCTTCTTGCTCTTGATGATAGCAAGTGGATAGCTCTTTCTACCATTCAATTTAAAAATCCAACTACAGCCCTTATCCTTTCAATTCTTGTAGGTTATTTTGGCGTCGACCGCTTCTATACGGGTCATATTGGCCTTGGAGTTGGCAAACTCCTAACGTGTGGTGGCTTTGGAATTTGGTATTTCATCGACTTGTTCATGATTATCAGTGCTACTAAGCAAGAAAATTACAACAAGCTGCAATACTATCTCTATTAGAAAATTCTATATTTGGTCGGCTATTGTTTATTTAGCAGTATGCTGCTGGATACTAATGGCTCTGTATTTTAGAGGGCAAACTGCTATTGTGGTTTGTCCTTCTAAACTTATTTTTCATGTCCCTTGTCCTGGGTGCGGGGTGACACGAGCAGTGTTGCTGGCTTTACATGGACAAGTTATTGAAGCTCTTTGTTTTAATCCAAATGTTATTTTTGCGCTGGGTTTCATATTCTTATATCCCATTTTGATATTGTACGATGGTCTGACTCAAAAGACTCATTTATTTACAATCTATTATTCTTTAGATGCGGCACTAAAACGTCCAATGTTCTTTGTACCTTTTGGAGTTTTTGAGATAATTATTTGGATTCATAATATAGTGTGTCATATTTAATTTCAGTGTTGCGATGGTTGTGCTTGCAAATCCCCTTGGCGGAATTGGTGGTTTTGCCGGTTTGCCCCTTTCACGAACAACCTATTCCTGTCCGTGAAAATTCATGGTAAAATTGTAACTTGCTAATTTATAGTACTATAATTATTCAACAATAGCATCGTGAACTCGTGAAAAGTCGGGAACTTCACGACTTTTCACGACTCTTCATCGCCTATATGTTTCGTTCTTTTAGCCCGGCATTTTATGCCGCACCTTGTTTCTCGTTTCTCGTTCCGTTCCTCTAACCAGTAGGCGCTTGCGCCGTCCTCTAACCTTTCACCCTCCCCCTTTTGGGGGTTAGGGGGCTTCCAATGTCCCAACATTGTCCCAACATAGTCACAACATTGTCCCAACTTTTAAGACCTATGCAAGGGTTTTCAGCGTGTCATCAGTGTGTCATCACCGAACCTCACCGCATGGTTGTCCCGATGAAACGGGAAAACCGTATCTAGGGAAAGGGCATTTCAATACCGAACGGTTACCGAAGGATTAGAGTAAGATTAGTGCTCTAACCTCTGTTGCCATTTCCAAGCGGAGCGGAGGACGTCATCAATAGGCGTGTCAGCTTTCCAGCCAAGGACGTTATTCGCCTTATCGGCTTTTGCCCACACTTGTTCTATATCCCCTTCACGACGACCTACTATTTCGTAATTCAACTTAACCCCCGTAGCCGACTCAAAATGACGGATAATCTCCAATACACTCAGTCCCCTACCCGTTCCGAGATTGAAAACCTCTACACGGTCACGGTCTTGAACGGTCAACATACGGTTAATGGCTTGGACGTGCGCTTTAGCCAAGTCAACAACATAAATATAGTCGCGAATACACGAACCATCGGGCGTGTTATAGTCATCTCCAAAGACACGCAGTTTCTCGCGAATACCCGCCGCTGTTTGCGTCACGAACGGCAAGAGGTTATTCGGTACGCCATTGGGCAGTTCGCCGATGAGTGCCGTAGGATGTGCTCCAATGGGATTGAAATAGCGCAAGATAGTGGCTTTTAGTTCGGGCACAGCATGAGCTTGATCACAAATGATGTCCTCATTGATTTGTTTGGTATTGCCATAAGGCGAAGTAGCCGTTTTACGCGGAGCCGTCTCGTCCACAGGCAGATGTTCCTCATCGGGTTGACCATACACAGTGCAGGAGGACGAGAAAACGAGGTTATTAACGCCATGCTGCTGCATGATAGTGAGCAGATTAACGAGCGAGCCAATATTGTTGTTGTAATACATCAACGGCTTGAGTACGCTCTCCCCTACCGCCTTGCTGGCAGCAAAGTGAATAACGCCCACTATATCCTTAAAGCGGTCAAAGACGGCATTGAAATTCATGAAGTCCAAGCAGTCCACGTTCTCAAAGTCAGGACGCTTACCCGTGATGGCTTCGATACCGTTGAGCACCTCGATATTAGAGTTACTGAGGTTATCAACAATCGTCACATCATAGCCGCTTGCCATCAATTCGACAACGGTATGAGAACCTATATACCCTGTGCCACCGGTCACTAATATTCTTGACATGATAATTTTGAATTATGAATTATGAGTTAAGAGAAGAGTTTGGCGGGATAAATGCCCTTTTTGACTAACTCGTTCAGTTTCATAACCACTTGCGGGCGGTCTTCGGCATAGGTTACGCCAAACCAATGACTGGGTGTATCCAGCACGCGGCACGTGACCTTACCTGCCTTGATGAGGTCATTGACCACGGTAGGAATATAAATCTCCTTCTTCATCTCTTTGCCGAACTGATTGAGGAAAGCAATGAAAGCTTCCTCTGAATACTGGAAATACTCAGGTGTGAACCCCCACATATTCATGCTAACCGGCGTATTAAGAGGTATTTGGACATCCTCGCCGTCTTCGTTTTTATATACGATAGCCTTTCCTACTTCCTCTATATTGGTACATTCTACCACGTCCGTGAGCAGACCTTTTTCGTCCATCTGGCACACGCCTCGATTGACGGTACCGTTCTCGCTGAGCGTGTTTTGTACGCGGTAACCCACCATACAGTATTCGTTTTGTTTATCCGCAACACTATTTAAGAAATCTGCCAATACTTGGAAGGATTCTTGTCCGTAGTAGTCGTCGGCATTGATAACGCCAAATGGTTCGTGGATGAGTTCTTGTCCCATCATGAGGGCATGATTGGTTCCCCAAGGTTTGGTGCGCCCTTCCGGAACAGTGAAGCCTGCGGGTATCTTATCCAAGGACTGGAAGCACACCTCGCAAGGGATTTTGTCCTCGTACTTACGGAGCACGACTTCGCGGAAGTCCTTTTCAAAATCTTTACGGATAACAAATACTATTTTACCAAATCCGGCTTTAAGGGCATCGTAAACGCTATAATCCATAATCGTTTCTCCGCTGGGACCTACGCCGTCTAATTGTTTAAGTCCACCATAACGACTGCCCATACCGGCAGCTAAAATGAATAATGTTGGTTTCATATATCAATCAATATGTATATTATGTTTCTTATACCATTCGGCTCTGCGCGTTACGAAATCGGGGTGCTTAGCTTCCCACTCTTCTCGACGAGTCTTAGCCTCGGGGTTCTTTTCTTCATAATTGATACGCATTTTTTCGAAGAAGTCGTGCCTTTTCTGGTAATACTTATCCCTACTCTCCTCAAAGCGTGAGCGGTGGACGAACCACTGTCCGCTTAACTCAGAGCAGTTACCTGCTGTCATAAAGACTTTCAGGTCGTTCTCATTCAAGAACTTACACAAAGCAGCATATTCGTCGGTGGATAAAAGAGATTGAATCTCGATTTGTTTCTCGCCGGTATAACCGCCCGTCACTTCGTACATGGAGCAACCACGCACTAAGTCATTGACAATAAACTTACGAATAGAGTCATACTGCGGTGAGATGATGCAGACGCGTTTACGCTTATTGAGGGAGGTTGTGAAATAATCCACCACTAAGCCGTTAATCCACGTACCGATAAGACCAATCATCACCATGCGGAAATCGTTGATAGCGAAAGCCGATAAGCAGATGATGGCACCACCAATAGTCACCGAAGCACCTATATCGAAGTGTAAGAACTTATTGATAATCTTAGCCAATATATCCAAGCCGCCGGTAGAAGCGTTCATACGGAACTCAAAGGCTTGGCAAATAGAAAGGCAGACAACGAAGCAAAGTAAGTCGAACCACACATCCCCCGTGCCTAAGCCGGCAGACATGACGGTATCTTTGACTTGTTCCAAGACATGTCCGGCTTTGTCTAAGATATACGGATTGCCGTGTATATCCAGCACCTGAGTACCACCTTGCAACTGCTCCAACAACTCGGGGTCAGGATTAGCCAGCAGACGATGAGTAAAATTAGTATAAGGATAGATGCGGTCCCAAACCTGAATAAGGGGACCTAAAATCATCGCCGTATAAACGGTTTTAAGACCAAACTCATTGCCAATGAGTAAGAAAGCCAACACTAACAAGAAGGCATTGATAGCCATCACAATATAAGACAACGTGTCGGCATTACCGCCTATCACCGTGTTGATGACCAACGACAGACCCGAAATAGAACCTACGATGATGTGCGAAGGCATGAGGAAATAGTAAACGGCAGCGGCTCCGGCAAACATACCAATGGTCATGCCTATAAGTTCCTTCCAAAACTTCGGAGTTTTAATAACATTTAGAGTCAAAAGACCTAATTCTTTCCAAAAATCAGCAGTAAGCCACTGCTTAAACGTATTTGTGTTCATGGTAGTTAGATTAGTTCCCTATTACTGTACCTTGCTGTTCAGGGTGAATAAACGAACGTATATACAAAGGAATGTTTTTCTCAATGAGCGGACTAACCGTCTCAGGGTGAATGATTTGTGCCCCGTTATGTGCCATTTCACGGGCTTTGTCATAAGTAATCTCGGTAAGTAGTACGGCATCTTTCACCTTACGCGGATCCGCAGAATAAATACCTGCCACGTCTTTCCATAAGGTTACGGACTCGGCATCCGTCAGATTGGCTAAGATAGCCGCTGTATAGTCCGAACCTTCCCTACCGAGGGTGGTTCGTTTGCCATCTGCCGTACCGCCGATAAAACCTTGCGCCACATAGACATGGGCAGGGTGCGCTTGCATAGCGTGTTTGAGGAGTTGTTTGGTTGTTTCAAAATCCACTGTTGCAGCACGGAAATGGTTGTCGGTACGAAGAATAGCGGTCATATCGAGCCACTGATTAGCGATACCTATATGTTGGAGATAAGCGCTAATGAAGCGAGAGGATTGGAGTTCTCCGCAACTCACCACTTGGTCGTAAAGTTCGTCAAAGGCTTCGCCTTGATAACAATCGTCTCCGGCTAAGGCTTGGGTAAAGACCTCTAACTCATTGGTCGTCTTACCCATAGCGGATACAACGATAATGAGATCGTCCGTCTCATGACGTACAATCTCACCTAAGTTATGAATGCGTTCTGCATTCTTTACTGATGCTCCGCCGAACTTAAAGACCTTCAATGAATTATGAATTTTGAATTATGAATTATGAGATATTCGCCATACGCATTGCCGTGACGGCACCTTCGACACCCTTATTGCCGAGTTTACCTCCTGCACGATCAAGGGCTTGCTGCTTATTAAGAGTAGTCAGAACGGAGAAGATAACAGGTACCTTACCTTCCGTGTTGAGGAGAGTTACGCCCTGTGTAACGGATTGGCAAACATAGTCGAAATGAGGAGTATCGCCTTGAATAACGCACCCTATCACGATGACAGCGTCCAAGGAAGGATAGAATTGCTGCATCGTACGTTTAGCCGCAAAGGTCAGTTCCACCGTACCCGGAACATGGGTGACAACGATGTTCTTCTCCTTCACTCCGTGCTTGAGCAGCGTTTTGATAGCACCGTCAGCCAAAGCGAACGTGATATCCTTATTCCAATCTGCCACAATAATAGCATAGCGCTGACGTGCAAGCACATCAGCGTTAGGCATTATCGTTTCGTCATATTGACTTAAATCGGTAGTCATTATTCGCAAATGGCGATGTATTTGTCAATATCAGCAGCCTCTTGAGACGTTCTATAATCTGTCTTAATGGTTGTGAAAACTTTCTTTGCAGCAGCCTTATCATCCATCTCTAAATAAACGATACCGGCTTTCTTCAAACTCATCGGGGCAATCAGTTTATTTCCCGACTTAGCAGCTGCCATGAAAGAGCGAACAGCCTCTTCATACTCTCCCATCTCAACATAAACATCACCTAACATCTGAGAAGCAGAAGGATTAATCATCAGATCTTTCGCTTTATATTTCTTGATGTAATTAACCGCCTCTTCATAATTGCCTAACTCATAATAGCAGATACCAGCATACAGAGCAGCCAATTTACCTTCCTTATGGAAGCCGTATTGCGTAGCCACTTCTTCAAAACCGAGGCAATCATTCTCGTCACCATTCAGTGCTTTTTCATAATCACCCTGCATGAAATACATTTCGCATTTAGCATTTTCATCTGCGGCTATTGCACCCTTAGGTTTAATAACATAAGAATTGTAAGCTACAATGCCTAAAACAACAACAATAATACCCGTCAAGATCCAAGTGAGACGATTGTCATTTTTCTCTAACCAACGAGCGACGGAACTCAGAGCTTCTTCCTTTTTTTGGGTTTGCTCATTTTCATTTTTTAAATTTTTCTTTGCCATAATTGTATAGATTAAAACATGATTTTTCAAATGCGCTGCAAATATACAACAAAAATTTGGAATGAGCAAATATATTGGGCACAAATTTTGATTTTTAATCAAATAATAGTACTTTTGAGATATATTTTGGGAGCTCGCTCACGAAAATATAGAACAAAAGGAGTATTAAGAGGCGATAGCCGTTGTGCCCAAAACTTGCTCTTTTTAATAAAAATGCGAACGTACATTCGGGGGAATTGCGAAGCAAGGCGGCGTCCGAAAGTACCTTTTTACACTAATTTTTTATAATGGATACGTTTGGGGCGAACACTGTCTTCTCCTAAGCGCATTTTTTTGTTGGCTTCGTAATCGGAGTACGACCCCTCAAACCAAAAGACCTTACTATCCCCTTCGTAGGCGAGTATGTGCGTACAAATACGGTCAAGGAACCACCTATCGTGACTAATAACAACCGCACAGCCTGCAAAGTTCTCCAAACCTTCCTCTAAAGCACGAAGGGTATTGACATCTATATCGTTGGTCGGCTCATCGAGCAAGAGCACATTAGCTTCCGATTTGAGTGTCAAAGCCAGTTGTAAGCGGTTGCGCTCACCACCAGAGAGAACACCGCACTTCTTCTCTTGGTCACTTCCGGCAAAATTAAAGCGGGACAAATAGGCACGAGCGTTAATCTCCTTACCCCCCACACGAATAAACTCCGTTCCGTTGGCAATCGTTTGGAAGACGGTCTTTTCGGGGTCAATATTCGAGTGCACTTGATCCACATAGCCCACTTTAACCGTCTCACCCACGGCAAAAGAGCCGGCAGTAGGTTGCTCCATGCCCATGATCATACGGAAAAGGGTTGTTTTACCGGCGCCGTTAGGTCCGATAACACCGACAATTCCGTTCGGTGGCAACATGAAGTTCATATCTTCAAAGAGAAGTCGGTCTCCAAACGCTTTGGCTACGCCTTCAGCGTTGATAACCTTATTACCCAACCTCGGTCCGTTAGGAATGAATATCTCGAGTTTCTCCTCGCGTTCTTTCTGTTCCTCGTTCATCATTCGGTCGTAAGCAGCCAAACGGGCTTTACCTTTCGCTTGACGGGCTTTGGGAGCCATTCTAACCCACTCTAACTCGCGTTCCAAAGTCTTACGACGCTTACTGGCTTGTTTCTCCTCCATTGCCATGCGAGTGGTCTTCTGCTCCAACCAAGACGAGTAATTACCCCTCCACGGAATACCTTCTCCGCGGTCTAACTCGAGTATCCAACCGGCTACATGGTCGAGGAAATAGCGGTCGTGCGTGATACAAATGACCGTTCCGGCATACTGTTGCAAGTGCTGTTCAAGCCAATCGATTGACTCGGCATCAAGGTGGTTAGTAGGCTCATCAAGAAGGAGCACATCGGGTTGCTGCAAGAGCAAACGGCATAGGGCAACTCGACGGCGTTCACCTCCCGATAGGGTTGTTACGGAAGCATCGTCATCCGGACAACGAAGGGCATCCATGGCTCTATCCAGACGCGTGTCTATGTTCCACGCATCAGCAGCGTCCAACTTATCTTGCAGTTCGGCTTGGCGCGCCAGCAGTTTATCGTAATCCGCCTCGGGATTCATGAAGGCGTTATTGATCTCGTCATACTCGCGCAGCATATCCATGATGGGTTGTACCCCCTCTTGGACACACTCGCGAACGGTTTTGTTGGGGTCAAGTTTAGGATCTTGCTCCAAGTAACCGACACTGTATCCGGGCGAGAAAACAACCTCACCTTCGTATTCCTTTTCTACCCCTGCGATGATCTTCATGAGCGTTGATTTACCGGCACCATTCAAACCGATAATACCAATCTTAGCCCCATAAAAGAAACTGAGGTAGATGTTGTTTAATACACGTTTTTGCGGGCCGAAGTTCTTACTCACTCCGACCATGGAAAAAATAATCTTCTTGTCGTCCATATTGTGGATTGTGGATGGTGGATGGTGGAGGGTTATTGTACCACCACTCCCATTATATTATATAGGTGTTCGCCTTGGCGGATATATATATTACCGTCTATAATAACTTTATTTCCGCAGTCGAAACAGGGTTCGTCCGCCGGCTGAGCATAGATATAATCTATATCGGATGGATCTTCATCTTTCCAACCGTTAGGATACTGCTCAAAATCATCGTCATAAGCGCAAACCAAGTGGTCAAAATCTAATTTCTGATCCTTCTTCTCTCCCCAAAAGTATTCTGCTAAATAGGGATAATCAATAAACGGATTACGATTACCTTGCGTCTTCTCTATACCATCATTGCGCTTGCGCTCTTTCTCTGATACCGGGTCCTCACGATGCCATTTCATAAGCAGTTTGATGGAGTATTGTGTGAATCCGTAGCCGCCTGTAGAGGTATAGTTGCTTGTGAACATCTCTCCTCCTTCGCTCTGCTTCATATTGCCGTGTTGCCACTTAATCATCGCTCCCATATATCCACGCGCGAAGTCACCTTTGTATTCGTCTTTAGGCTCAAACACCTTCATAGCTTTACCAAACTCGGTTGAGGATGTGCCTAAATAGTTACCGTTATAACTATAGGAGGCATTTCTGTGATTCGCAACCTCACCAAACGGATGATTGCTGCGCATGCCGTTTACCTTACCATCTGTAGGTACGATATGAAAGATGTCGCAACCCATGCCGCTCGTTTTTCCTCCAAACCAAGACTTAGGAATCGAGTGCTCGCGGTTATAGCAATCACATTCATTTTTATACGAACCGCATTTTTTCTTCCCAAACTGGAAGTTACAACCTCCATACATATCTATGATATAGCCATTCTCATCCGTATCCGTATATTTATACGCATCCCACAAGCCATCGTAGCCTAACGACTCAAAACCTTTATTGGCTATAGTTGAGACTTGGTCAAAGAGGGTCTTGCCACTCTTACCATCCAGATTAACGTAGTGACCCGACTTGGGCGCTGCAAGCGTCCAAGCGGATACACTGAAAAATAAAAATATAACGAGAATGTGTTTTTTCATGTCGGGATGACACGACTCGAACGTGCGACCTCCTGGTCCCAAACCAGACGCGCTACCAACTGCGCAACATCCCGTCGTCGAAATGCCTCCTCTATCCTCAAAGTGGTACTTCTCGGATATGTTTTTCAAATCGACGTGCAAAGGTACTGCTTTTTTTTTATATATGCAAATTTATCTTGCATTTTTATGCATTTTGTGCCTTACGAAGCTGAATTTGTTCGTCTAAGAAGGTCGGATCGTCAAAATAATCGATTCTCATAGCATGTCTTACCGCCGCTAAGTTCTCTTGTCCAACCTTGCGAGCGAAGGCTGTTCCTTCTTTCAGAACATCGAGCACATAACCTAAGTTTTTCTCCAACTCCTGACGGCGTTCACGGATAGGCGTGAGGCGGTCGTTGAGTACAGCAAAGAGGAACTTCTTGCAAGTTCCGTCCCCTAACCCACCCTTAGTGTAATGAGCTTTCATCTCGTCTAAGTTCTTATAGTCGGGTAAGAAACGCGCAAAGTCCTCATCTTTAGCGAAAGCATCAAGATAAGTGAAGACAGTATTACCCTCCAAATGACCGGGTTGAGCAATTTCCAAATGAAGCGGATCGGTGAACATGGAGTTCACTTTCTTCTTAAGTTCTTTCTCGCTATCGGCTAAATAGATGCAGTTGCCCAAAGACTTAGACATCTTAGCCTTACCGTCCGTACCCGGCAGACGCAGACAAGCGGCGTTATCGGGCAGATGTACTTGGCATTCATTAAGGGTCTCACCATAAGTATTATTGAAGCGGCGCACGATCTCATTGGTCAGTTCAATCATTGGTTTTTGGTCTTCGCCTACGGGCACGGTCGTTCCGTGGAAGAGCGTTATATCCGCAGCTTGCGAGATTGGATAACAGAAGAAGCCCACAGGTATATCGGCTTCGAAATTACGCATCTTAATCTCCGTCTTAACGGTTGGGTTACGTTGTACACGACTCACGGTGGTGAGGTTCATGTAATAGAAAGCCAACTCGGTCAACTCTGGCACTTGGGACTGAATAAAGATATGGCATTTCTTAGGATCTAAACCCGCAGCCAAGTAGTCGAGGGCTACCTCTAATACGTTTTGACGTATTTTATTGGGGTTATCGGCATTGTCGGTCAAGGCTTGTGCATCGGCAATCATGATGAAGATATCATCATATTCGCCTGAGTTCTGCAATTCTACTCTTCTACGCAATGAACCTACATAATGTCCAATATGCAATTTTCCTGTTGGACGGTCTCCCGTCAAAATAATCTTTTTCATATATTCTTGTTTCTTATTTCTTGTTTCTTATTTCTTTTACTACTTATCTTGAGTGCCACGCCAGCGAGAAGACGATATTATGCGTCATTGTACGCATCGGTTCGGGAATAGCCAACTCGTGCGCATATACATCGCTATTGTACCAACGACATTGGTAAGCAATATGAGCTATAGCCCAATCCCCGTGGTAACCGAATCCGATGGAGGCATACTGCGAGTGGTCTATGTTCTTCCAATCGGTATCCAAGCGAACGGTATTCTGCGCTTGTTGATAAATCGGTTGCTTCTTTAGGAAATTGGATTCATATGCATACCCAGTCTCAATCAGGAAACTGCCGCTGATAGCAGCTTCCACGCCCACCTTGAAGGTGTGTATATCGAACGTATTCTTCCAATGGCTCAAGTCGTATTGGAAGGCAATGAGTCCATATTCGCCTATTTGTACGGTAGGGGAGACGGAGAAGCGCAGCGGAGCAGTGAATTTCTGATCTGTGTAGCGCACGGCATAGGGTGCCATTTTGGTGAACGTCACTATTTGGCTATTCTTACCCGTCTCGTCTTGCATTTCTATATTACTCAATATTTGTCCATCGGACATAAGGTCAAGACTCATGGCTGTGGGCGTTTGGAAAGAAGCTCCAATACGGAACGCTTCAACGGGATGATAAAGAACGCCTATCGTTCCGTTTACACCAATACCTTTTTGTCGTAATATACTTTGAATCGTAAAGTTCTCCGCTCCGAAAGTCTCTTTATAGGTCGTTTCTTTGCGATAACTGAGCCAGTCTATATTCAGTCCTAATCCCCAATAAAAGCGGTTGCTTACATTCATGCCATAGCTAAAATTGAAGGAATTATGACTTCCCGATTCGTCCACATTGATATCCGTTGCGAAAGGCTCGTCCTTATATAATAAAGAATGATATGTATCACCCCCTTGGTTATCCGGATTAATAAGATAGGTGTGGTACATCATACCGCTAAGCCAACTTATTTCCTCGTTCTCATACCAAATAGGCGTAGAAGGTATCGTAACAACATCTCCCTCGTTGGAGAGCATATTTTCCGTGATTCCTCTATTAGACACTTGCTGAGCGGCTAATCCAGTGAGGGAATGTTCCGGACTATGACTTTTTCCTCGTATCTGATATCTCGAGTTGTAGGTTCTTACTTTTTGAAAACCAATCATTATATTATTTGCCACCACTCCGTAATCCGAATAAGGATTAACGAAAGAGAACACGCCACTCACTTGCGACGCGTCAAAGAGCGTGTGCGTCCATTTGACAGACTCATTAAGGGGTATATTAACCTCCGGTCTTACGGAGAGACTCATCATAATCTCCCAATGGCGATACACACCCAATCCGGCAGGGTTATCCAGTACTGCGGAAGGGTCTCCACCGATGGCGGTCATGGCTCCTGCCATACCTACATAACGAGCCGTTCCGTCTATATCACGAGCGGAAAGGCGTTGACAGTCTAATTCTTGTCCTATCGCATTAGTGGCGACGAACAATAATAGTAACAGTAGTGTCTTGCGCATGGATAATCTCAATTTGGTCTTTTTGTATCGGGTTAGCAATCGTATCCGTAGGAGCCTCCTGCACAATAGTAGAATATTGTGTCGGGGTTACACGGTCTTTCTTATCCACCCAAAAATAGACGTCATCTACGTATAGTAGGACAAATAATATGAGGAATAGTTTGTGCATTAAATAGGTAAGTTACGGCTAAACTGTTGATCAAGAATAGTCAGTGTCTCAGTATTGGTAACGTGAGGTATCTCCAGAATCTGATCATTGAGCAGATGCATAAGGTGTCGGTCATCCTTGGCAAATAACTTAATCATCATAGCATAAGCACCTAAGGTGAACTCTGCCTCCGTAACCTCCGGAATATTCTTTAGTTCTTGTGCTACCGAATAGTAGGCTTTACCGGAATCAAGCATAATACCAACATAAGCACAAAGGTTATACCCTAATTTCTTAGGATTAACCATGTACCCGGAACCTACAATCGTTCCGTTGTCAAACATTTTTTGTACGCGCTGATGAATAGCAGCGCGACTAACACCACAGGCCTCTGCCACATCTTTAAAAGGCATTCTCGCATTTTGCGAGATAATGCTCAGGATCTTACGATCCAAATCATCTAATAATTCTTCCATATTTGTATAATTGTTAATCCGTCTCTAAGCGGAATCATTACGCTTTTCAGTCTTTCATCCGCTATCACTTTATCGTTAAACGCTCTCAGTCCGAGCGTCTGTTTATCTTTATCGTACTGCGGGTCAATCACATGTCCGTCCCACAAGGTGTTATCCGCCAATATCCAACCTCCATCTTTCATCAGCGGAATCACCGCCTCTAAGTAGTCGCTATACTGTCTCTTATCTGCATCAATAAAGCATAAGTCAAACCTATCTTCTTGATCTTTCATCTGAGCCAACGTTTCCAAAGCGTCTCCCATACGGAGTTCTATTTGTTTGCCCAACGGACTGAGACTAAAGTTATGTCTAATGATATCCTCTTGTTCATCGTTATGCTCTAAGGTTATCAGTTTTCCCTCCGTATCTAACCCTTCTACCAGACAGAGAGCCGAATAGCCCGTGAACGTTCCTAATTCGAGGATACGATGGGGTTTAATCATCTTACTGAGCATAGAGAGCACACGTCCCTCCACTTTGCCTGCCAGCATATGAGGATTAAGTACATTCACGTTCGTGTCGTGCTCTACGAATTGAAGCACTTCACCCTCGTCGCTACAATGCTGCTCTATATATTCCTCTAAATTCATCATTCGGAGACAATTAGGCTTTTTCCTTGATGCTCTCAAATCCTTGTCCAAACACACCGGTCACTTGACTTTGACTGACAAAAGCTTGTGGGTCAATAGCTTTCACTATCTTAAAAATCTTCTGACTTTCGGTCTTGCGAGCAAGCACTGTCACCACTTTTATCTCACTGTGCGAGTATCCGCCTTCAGCATCTAATATAGTCACACCGCGATGAACTTCTGTCATGATAGCGTCAGCAATCTCACGGTATTTCTGACTAAAGATAAAGAACTGAACCGATTGTCGTGTTCTGTTCATCACGCCATCTACAGCGGTAGTAGCCATAAACGTGTAGGTCAAACCGAACAGCACTTTCTCTAAGCTCCTTACTTCCGGCAAGAAATATGCACAGCCAATAATAACAAGATCGCACATGAATAGCACCCTACCCATAGAGACATGCTTGTACTTATTCACAATCATCGCTACAATATCCGTGCCACCCGTTGAACCGCCGTTCATATAAATGACCGCCAAACCGGTTCCGCAGAATAATCCTCCCAATACTACCGCCATGAACGGATCCGTCAAATCGGGCACCGCAGGAACGGGAATAAAACGCAGCCAGATGGTCATCACAATAACGCCGTATATCGTTCTTATACAGAACTTCCAACCTACCGTAAAGACCGCTATTGCCAGCAAGACTGTATTGAGCACCAACGTACTGAACCAAATAGGAATCGTCATGGACGAAGCGAAATAAATAACCTCACATATACCCGTTAATCCACCGCCGACAATGGCATGCGGCACCAAGATACGGTTGACGGCTATTGCATATGCCGCTGTAAAAAGAGCTATCACGAAGAGTTCTTTACAATCGACTAACACCTTCCACGTCTTACTCGACTTGTCTATATGTTCTAACTTATGCTCCAACTCACTTCGCTTTTGTGCAAAGCGTTCGCGCCTCTGGGTTTGTCTATCCGTCATATCAATATTTAGCAACGAGGTTTCTATCTCCCCAACCATTATCTACACGACCTACGGGAATCCAGAACTTATTCTCTCTAACCCAATCCGTCGGATAAGCCGCTTGTTCACGACTATACGGGTGATTCCACTCATTAGCCACCACCTCATATTCGGGGTGAGGAGCGTTAATGAGCACGTTATCTTGCTTATCTGCTTTTCCTTCTTCAATGGCGCGTATCTCTTCGCGAATAGTGAGTAACGCGTCAACGAAACGGTCTAACTCGGCTTTGCTCTCACTCTCCGTAGGCTCCACCATCAGCGTGCCATGTACAGGGAAACTAAGCGTTGGAGCATGATAACCAAAGTCCATCAAGCGTTTGGCTATATCCGTCTCCGTGATTCCTATCTCGTGGAACTGACGGCAGTCTAAGATAAGTTCGTGACCTACCCTACCTTTCACACCCGTGTAAACGATACCATACGCCTCTCTCAGTTTAACTGCCATGTAGTTGGCACTCAAGATAGCCGTTGCCGTAGCCTTACGTAAGCCTTCGTAACCCATCATGCGGATATATCCATAGGATATAAGAGCCATATTAGCATTTCCGTAAAGGGCTGCCGACACGCGGTTCTTATCCTCTGTAGGCATCGAGCCCACAAGGTGCTTAGCGCAGCAGATAGCACCCACACCGGGACCGCCACCGCCGTGAGGCGATGCAAACGACTTATGCAGATTGAGGTGGCACACATCAGCACCAATGAAACCGGGATTCGTGTAACCGATTTGGGCATTCATATTCGCGCCGTCCATATAGACTTGTCCACCGTTTTGGTGAATAATATCGCACATCTCACGTATCGCCATCTCGAAGATACCATGCGTGGACGGATAAGTAATCATACATCCGGCAAGGATATCCTTATTCTCTTCGGCTTTCGCTTTCCAATCATTGAGGTCGGTATTACCACCCTCGTCGCATTTAACTACAACGGGTGTAAAACCGGCTTGTACGCAAGATGCCGGATTAGTGCCATGCGCCGACTCGGGAATAAGCAATACGGTACGTTGTTTCTGCCCGTTCTTCCACAGGTAATCGCGAATCGTTATCAAGCCCGTATATTCGCCTGCCGCACCGGAGGTTGGTTGTAAGTTACATGCTGCAAAACCGGTAATGGTAGCAAGCATCTGTTCCAAATCGGTTAACATCTCGTTGTATCCTTGCGCTTGTGCATTAGGCACTAAGGGATGAACACTCGTCCAACCGGACATGGTGATGGGTATCATCGTCGAAGCAGGATTGAGTTTCATCGTGCATGAACCTAACGGAATCATCGAATGTGCCAAACTCACGTCCTTGCGGTCCAAGCGTTTGAGGTAACGCATCATCTCCGTTTCAGTGTGGTATTTCTTGAAGACGTCTGCTTGCAAATAATCGACTTCGCGAATCCTACTCTCTTCTATTGCCCACACGCCTTCAAACGCCTCATCAGTCTCCTCATATTGAGGCATGGCATCGGCTTGCTCGGCAAAGAGCTCTATCAGCTCATTCATATTCTCCACACTCGTTGTCTCGTCAATGCTAAGTCCTATCCAGCCCTCTTTATCGTAATAGAGGTTGATCTCATGCGCTTCAGCAGCTTTGCGGAAGGCATTGATGTCCTCTACCCGTATCTTCAGGGTATCAAAGAACTCTGTATTCTCTTGTTCGTACCCATAAGCTTGCAACATCTCGTTCAGATAGGCAGCCTTATGGTGTATCTCTTCGGCAATTGCGCGAATACCTTCTGCTCCGTGATAAACGCCGTACATACCTGCCATCATAGCACTTAAAGCCTCTGCCGTACAGATATTCGATGTAGCTTTCTCGCGTTTGATATGTTGCTCACGCGTTTGGAGGGCAAGGCGATAAGCAGGATGTTCGTATTTGTCCTTACTCAAACCGATAATACGCCCCGGCATATCGCGTTTGAACTCTTCTTTGGTTGCCATATATCCTGCCGTAGGTCCACCAAAACCGATGGGCAGACCGAAACGCTGTGCTGTACCGCACACGATATCCGCATTAAGTGGGCGCAGCAGAGCCATTGCCATGAGGTCTTCTATCACAGCCACTTTCATACCTGCAGCATGGCAAGCATCAATGAAATGCTCATAGTCCTCTATCGAACCATCAGCATTAGGCAGTTGCACAATAGCGCCAAAGTACTCAGCGGAAGGTTCAAAGGCAGCATAGTCGCCCATGACCAGTTCGATACCTTGACCCATTGCGCGCGTACGCATCACGCATAAAGTATTAGGGAATATAGCCTTATCAACAAAGACCTTCTTCACGCCATTCTTCACCTGTTCGCGGGAACGGAGGTTGCGCATCATCGTTACTGCCTCGGCAGCGGACGTAGCCTCGTCTAAAAGCGAGCAGTTAGCCAATGGCATACCGGTTAAGTCAGAAATCATCGTTTGGAATACGAACAAAGCCTCCAATCGTCCTTGGCTCACTTCTGCCTGATAAGGAGTGTAGGAGGTGTACCAAACGGGGTTTTCTAACATATTACGTTGAATAACAGCAGGAGTAATCGTTCCATACCAGCCACGACCGATATAGGTCTTATGGTTTCCGTTCTTTTGGGATAGAGCATAAATGGAACGCAGGTGTTCTTCCTCGCTGAGAGGTTCCTCTAATGCGAGCGGTTGATTGAGAAGAATGTCGGAAGGCATGGTTTGTTCAATCAGTTCTTCAATGCTTTTCACACCGAGGGTGTTTAGCATACTTTTTGAATCTTCTTCATTAATTCCGACGTGTCGGTCTTGTAGATAAGCAGTTTTAGCCATATTACTTGTAATTTAAAAAAGCGCACAAAATTACACAAATTTATTGAAATATGCAAATTTTTTGTAAAAATATTTGCTTATATGCAGAAAATATTGTAATTTTGTGCTCGATTTTGACAAATTGTCAGTTTTATTATGGTAAAAAGGAAGGATAACGCGTTCGGTAAGCCTTGGGAGTTAAACCCTATTTGGGACATACTTACGCCCGAACAAAAACTTATGATTGCCGATGAGATGGAGGTCGTTCATTATAAAAAGAACGAGGTCATTTATCATGCCGGAGATCATCCTGCCAACATCATGATGCTTGTTGTGGGTAAGGTTCGCATTTATAAAGAAGGCAATAGCCAGCGTCAGCAGATTATCCGTCTTTTGAAGCCTTTCAATTTCTTTGGTTTCCGTGCTATCATTACGGGTGATGACCATACCTCGGGTGCTTCGGCTTTAGAGGCTTGCGTAGTGTATAAATTAGGTCGAGATACCTTCTTGCAGTTGTTACGGGAGAATAACTCATTCTGCTACCATATGATGCTCATGATTGCCGAGCACTTAGGTTCCAGTGAGCAGCAGGTGGTTAATCTCACCCAAAAGCATATCCGTGGCCGTTTGGCGGAGTCGTTATTGAATCTGATTGACAATTACGGTTACGACGAGGACGGTTCCACCATTGCCATGTATATGTCCCGCGAGGACTTAGCAAACATGTCCAACATGACCACCTCAAACGCTATTCGCACGCTCAGTCAGTTTGCTCAAGAACAACTTATCGCCATTGATGGTCGTAAGATTCAGGTGCTGAACGAAGCCGAACTCAAGCGTATCTCCCGTTTAGGCTAAACGTTTCTCACTCCCATAGGCATCATGACATAGGCTCTGCCGGAGTATAAATACGAGCGGAACCATGATTTATTCGTTGTAGTGTCACTTGCTCTGGTGCAAGAGACACTTCTTTTATTTGTGGTTTATTATACGTTTTCATCGTTTTTATCATTTTACTAATTGACCTTGAGCATTATATCGTTGGCCATTACGGAGAATATAGATATTACTCTGTTTCAGGAACTTAACCGCCTTCTCGCTGCTGTTGATGCTGTTGATGCCGTTGAGGTTCGTCGGGGCTTGGGCGTCAGTTACTTGCAGCATCAAACCATA
The DNA here is from genome assembly GCA_024400115.1 of Paludibacteraceae bacterium. GTDB lineage: Bacteria > Bacteroidota > Bacteroidia > Bacteroidales > Paludibacteraceae > Colicola. Next base: position 19,584 of record JAKSNF010000004.1, read on the forward strand.
TTCGCCATGCCTACCCTTATCCATTTCGGTCGTATAAGCACCCTTGCTTAAGTTCCAGATGGGTTGACCGTCTTGTGTAAGATAGAGTTCAGCGTTATCTGGAGCATTCGTGATAGCGAGGGTATATTCGCCGTTCTTAGGAACGAAGATTTCTAATGAGAAACTTGCTTGGTTGTTATAAAGCATTGTCTCGTTAGCACAGAGTTGGGTGTTGTAGTTATTCACCCACATCTGAGCGATAGCAGAACTAACCCCCATCTTGGTTACATCCTTTCCTATTTGGTATTCATTCCGTGCATCCTCGTCGGCACTGACGAATAAACGGTCGTTCATCTCCCCATTGACACTCAATTCAAGTGTGAAACGCTCTACCCTATTCGTCATCATCGGTGCACGGAGAATGCTATGTGTTTCATCCTTTCCCCAAGCAATTTTATCTGCTTTCGCTACTTGCACAAAGAACGGAGTGCCCACAAGATATGTGGTTGCGTCTTGCAAGCAAGCTACATAACTATCCGTGTTTGGATTGTAGGTTTGAGCAATCACACCGCTATTTTCAGCATCCTCAAAGCCTAAGTTCACATAGCGCAAACTATTGTTTGCCACGAAGTTCCAACTGGCATCGTGCAAATTTTCAGAAGTAAACTCACTAACCTTAAGTTCCTCGTTCTCATTATTAAGGGGAGCATCGGCTTTCTTGGTAAAGCGAACAGTCTCAACAGGTGTTTCAAACATTATATAGTAACCCTTACCGGGAACGAGGTTGCCATCGTTTTGGTATTTCCAAGCCGAACCATTAGCACCTTGACTGGCACGAGTAGCGCCGTCATAAACAAGAATATCATTCAACGGAATCTCACTTCCGTCGGGTAAAGACAGACCTGCCAAACGATCGACCATGAACGGAACGGCAATATCGTACCACGTCATCGCAGCAGCGTGAATATCTACGTCAAAATACACATTATTGGTAATGGTAAGGTTCTCAGCAGACAATACTTGACTTGATTGACCATTTACTTTTTCTATAGCAAGGTTACTAATTCTAATTGGTTCATTGGCAGTAACTATACCGCCGGCAGTAACGATGACGGTTTTTGTCTCATCTAACTCAAAGTCAGAAAGATTCACCTTACCGTTGTCACTATTGATTACAATGGGGGTAGAATTATCACAATCCGACGAATAGTCAGAGTAATACAATTGCACTTGATTATAGTAAAAAGTAACATCATCTACATAGAAGAAATTATCACTTCCATAACCATCTGGTTTCGCTATAATTCGGACATAAGCGCTTTGAACGGAAGGCATGGTCGCTTCCACTTCTTTATATTCAAAACTTGCACCGGTAGGTTTGCTCGCAAAGTTCATATCCGTCCATTCAGTTCCATCCGTAGAGAATTGAGCGGTAAATTTATCATATGTGCCAGCGATTTTCCTTATCCAAAAATCAATTTTAATCAAGTTCTCTATCTTCTCTTGGGTGGTAATATAGACTTCTTTCGTGCTTTTTATCGGCATTTTTAATTGCACAGCCCACGTATCATAATGTACACTTCCTGGAACCTTGTCGGTAGTTACAAATCCTGCATTGGCAGATAACTCCCAAGAATTTCGATCTTCTTGAGACTCAAAACCATTCTTTTCCGTTGGTACTTCTATTTTCTCCTCCTTACGCATTGCATAAATAGCAAAAAGGTTAGTGGATTTGGAGAACTGCTTGTTCGTAAAGTCGGTAAAGAGATTGAGCGAAGTGGGGTCCTGTATAGGTTCTGTTTGATTAACCTCACTCCACCCCATAAATGGTTTATCGGGGGAAGAAACGGTAGGTGTGTAACCAAGGACGTGACCATTATTATCTGTGGTCTGTGTCTCAACAAGATTTCCTTTGACGAAGAAATATACCTCAGCCGCCGTGGATGAATAGGAATTAAAGATCATTATCACTAAGGTAATAATGACACCTTTTAAAGTGTTAACATTGTTCATCATTTTGATTTATCCATTTGTAGTTAATAATAAGATTACGATAGCCTTTGCAAAAAAAAGGGACACCCGTTTCGCAACGCGCGCCCTACATAGTAATTAATACTTTTGAATAGATTAACCTTAAATCCACTGCAAAAGTACAACTATTATTTCATTTACGCAATAGCGAGTATCACTTTTTGTTTAATTGTCCGCTATTTTTGTTTTATTGTCCGCTCAACTGTTAAAATATCCTTTTTTTCACCTCTCCGCTCGCATCGGATTAGTCAAAAAATCCTCATAGGCAAGTCTTATTCCCTCCTCTAATTCGGTCTTATACGTCCAGCCTAATTGCGTAGCTTTACTCACATCTAACAACTTGCGCGGTGTACCGTTAGGGCGTGTTGTATCCCACTCTATCCTACCCTCATAACCTACAACCTTAGCCACTAACTCGGTCAGTTCTTTAATGGTCAGTTCCTTACCGGTTCCGGCATTAACGGTCTCATTGCCCGAATAGTTATTCATTAAGAATACGCATAAGTTCGCGAGGTCATCAACATAGAGGAACTCACGTAGCGGACTGCCATCTCCCCAGCAGGTCACCGATGCAGCACCGCTCACTTTTGCTTCATGGAAGCGGCGAATAAGAGCCGGCAGCACATGGCTATGCTCGGGGTGATAGTTATCGTTGGGTCCATATAGGTTCGTGGGCATAACGGATATGTAGTCCGTACCATATTGCCTATTAAGAAACTCGCAGTATTTAAGCCCACTGATTTTCGCCAATGCATATGCCTCGTTCGTTTTCTCTAACGCACCGGTAAGTAGGCAATCTTCCGTCATCGGTTGGGGAGCCAGACGAGGATAGATACACGACGAACCAAGGAACTCCAGTTTCTTACAGCCGTTCTTCCACGCGGCGTGAATAACGTTCATCTCAAGAATCATATTCTCGTACATAAAATCTGCAAGCGCATTTTGGTTAGCAATGATACCTCCTACCTTTGCCGCAGCCAAAAAAACATATTCCGGCTTCTCGGCTTCAAAGAAAGCTTCTACTGCCTCTTGGCGTGTCAGGTCCAATTCCTTATGTGTACGCGTAATAATATTATGGTACCCTTGTTTTTCCAGTTCGCGCACAATTGCGCTTCCTACCATTCCTCTATGTCCTGCGACATAAATCTTAGAATTCTTTTCCATTTTCAATTCATCATTTAGCCTATCGGCGGTTCAATTCATCATTTTCCCTTGAGGTCATGTTTCACCATTATCTTTACCAACTCCTCGAAGCTCGTCTTCGTCGGATTCCAGCCAAGCAGTTTCTTCGCCTTACTCGGATCACCGCATAACTGCTCCACTTCAGCAGGGCGGAAAAACTTGGGATCTACTTCCACAAGCACTTTACCCGTCTTAACGTCTATTCCTTTCTCATCTACGCCCTCTCCTTCCCAGCGCAACTCAATCCCAGCCTCATGGAAAGCCAGCGTACAGAACTCGCGCACCGTGTGCATCTCGCCCGTAGCAATCACAAAGTCCTCCGGCGTCTCATGTTGTAGGATGAGCCACATGCACTCAACGTAGTCGCGTGCATAACCCCAGTCGCGTCGAGCAGATAGATTACCCAAGTACAGTTTATCTTGACGCCCTTGAGCTATAGCAGCCGCTGCAAGCGTTATCTTACGCGTAACGAAGTTCTCACCGCGGCGCTCACTCTCGTGGTTAAACAATATACCATTAACCGCAAACATACCATACGCCTCGCGGTAGTTCTTCGTTATCCAGAAACCATACTGTTTGGCTACGCCGTAGGGACTACGGGGATAGAAAGGAGTGGTCTCACGTTGGGGCACTTCTTGTACCAAACCGAAGAGTTCGGAAGTAGAGGCTTGGTAGATACGGGTCTTATGTTCCAGTCCGCATATACGTACGGCTTCCAGCAGGCGCAGTACGCCTGTAGCGTCCGTGTCGGCGGTATATTCGGGCACATCAAAACTAACCTTAACATGACTTTGTGCCGCGAGGTTATATATCTCGTCGGGTTGCACCTCACCGATGATACGAATGAGGGAGGACGAGTCCGTCATATCACCGTAGTGAAGATTGATAGCACGTTTGTTTTTCTGGTCGCGCACCCATTCCTGAAGGTATAGGTGTTCGATTCGTCCGGTGTTAAAGGTTGAACTACGGCGTAGGATGCCATGCACCTCATAGCCTTTTTCTAATAGGAATTCGGCAAGGAAGCTCCCATCCTGTCCCGTTATTCCGGTAATAATAGCCTTTTTCATGTCTTTATCACTATATTTTATATTTCTTGTTTCTCGTTCCTTCTTCCTCAATCCTTTTTCCTCAATCCTTCTTCCTCAATCCTTCTTCCTCATTCCTTCTTCCTCAATCCTTCTTCCTCAATCCTTTTTCCTCAATCTTTCTTCCTCTCTTATGAACTCTGAACTATGAACTATGAACTATGAACTATGAACTCCACAATCCTCTCCGCTGCCTGTCCATCTCCGAATAGCTTCGGGAACTGCACTTTCTTCCCACTGAGTTCATGGTAGGCATTGACGATACGCTCATAGTCCGCATCGGCAAGAATACCAGCTCCGGCTTCCACTATCTCCACCCATTCTGTTTCAGGTCGCAGTATGACGCAAGGTGTCTCGAAGAAGAAAGCCTCTTTCTGAACTCCACCCGAATCGGTCATCACCACCTGTGCATGTTTCTCGAGCATCAGTATATCGAAGAACGATGCCGGAGGCAGTATTTGGATATGCTCATGTGTAGTGAGTCGCTCATAGAGGTCTGCTGACAAGTTCTGCGGCAGTAACTTACGCGTCCTTGGATGAAGAGGTAGCACTATGTCGCGTCCTTCGTCAGCGATGGTTAGTAAGGCACGGACGATTGCTTCCAATCGTTTGGGGTCATCGGTATTATTATCCCTATGTATCGTTACCAGCACAAACCCTTTCTCTCCTGTCTCCTGTCGCCAGTCGCCTGTAGCCTGTAGTCTTTCTTCCGCCATCTCCGCAAAGTACACAGCATTATCGTACATCACATCTCCTGCCATCACCACTCGTTGGTGTCTTCCATTCTTAAACACCCTTTTCCCCGTCGCCTGTTGCCAGTCGCCGGTAGCTTGTATCCCTTCTTCCTTCAGGTTTTCCACTGCCGTTTGCGTCGGTGCAAAGAGGATGGTACTGAGGTGGTCACATACGATTCGATTTTGTTCTTCCGGCATAGCCATATTGAAGGATCTCAGTCCGGCTTCCACGTGGTAGATGGGAATATGCAATTTACCTGCGGCTACAGCAGCAGCGAGGGTGGAATTGGTATCGCCATAGACGATCACGCCATCGAATCGTTCGGAGAGGAGTACGTTTTCGATGCCGGTTATCATTTTGGCGGTTTGTTCGCCGTGGTTGCCGGAACCTACGTGTAGGTTATAATCAGGCTCAGGGATACCGAGTTCGCCAAAGAACACGCCGGACATATTTTCGTCGTAGTGTTGTCCGGTGTGGAGTATTTTCTCCTGCACTTGGTCTGCGAACTTTGTTCGTATTGCCCTTGATATGGCAGCCGCCTTTATTATCTGCGGTCTCGCCCCAATGATGGTTAATAACTTTATCATAATATCGTTATTTGCAATAAGTGTGATATGCCATTATTTAAACTTTTTCCAAAACTGTTCATCCGCATTCTTAGCCTGCGTTGCAGACGCAGGATAGTTCTCTATATACCACGTAAAGAACGCCGTTACATCAATTTTATCCGCCAGCATCTTTTGCCTACGGCTCTGGAATTCTTCACGGAGATTCGGCATCGCCAACAACTCTTGTATCTTGTCATAGAGCCGTTCCGGTTCGTGAGACGAAATACCGTAGGTGAGGCCATAGACGTGTTCGAGTTCCTCCATGACCCCGATTTTCTTTTTCCCTACAAAGTCGTTGAATCTAAGACTGGGAACACCAAGCATTGCGGCTTCCACGGCCATCGATTGGCTATCGCCGAGATAGAGGGTCGCGAATGCCATGACGTGGTGTATATCAAGAGGATTAATATGAAGGCGGTATTGTTCGAATTGCGGTTCGAGTTCTCGTTCGGAAGTGATATATATCTGCCCGTGGGGAGAGAGAAGGTCGATGATATGTTGTGCCACTTCGGTGGATATGCCTTGTACTCCCGTATCGTGGTGAGCTCGAAGTCCGGAAAATCGGATCAAAAAGTAAGGCTTCGTTGCATCAATACCATATTGAGAAAGAATTTCTTTGGAAGGAGTAAATACATTGGGGTGCAGATACGCGAGTTTCAAAAATCCCGGATAATGAACAGAGTGGTTTTCTATTTTGCCATTATTGCAAGAATCTGGTGTTAAGCGTGTATCTACAAATGGAGCAATTGCATTGATGTATTTACCGACAACAGCAGCATCATCTTCCCCGATATTAATAGAATGTTTTCTTAGTAACCAACCTATGCTGGAGATTTCCACCGTAGAACCGGTTAAAAGGTCAACATGATGCTTGAGGCAAAGATGTAAGATGCGCATTTCCCGCAGAAACATGTCCCATATATATCCTATTTTAGAATTGCGGTGTAAGATAGGTTGGATATTGACATATTTTAATCCCGCATCGCGAACTAATGTCTCGAGGATATCTTTAGTTGTTAAGGCAATGATTACCTTATGTCCATCTGCTTGTAAATTGGCGATACAATTCTTATAATAGTAATAATGCGCAGGGTGCGCTAGTTGAATTAAGATGTTCATAGTTTTACTTCATCCAAAGTCCTTTTTTTGCAAATAATCTTCTAAAACGATGATATATATCCCAACACACCTCTCGTGCTGGAGTTAGCCACGCATATTTAGCAAAATATAATCGTGGTTTCCATAATCTTACAGAACCAAATTTCATTTTAAAAGACCCCACTCCGCTATGATTAAAGAATCTGGCACCTTTTTCTTTACAATATTTCATACTTTCCCACATCAATAATTCATTCGCGCTCCATTTTAAATCTTTTCCGAAATTGGCGCGCGCAAAGAAATGAGCATTATGATTATCATACGTCGTCATTGCTGTAGAAACAACTTCTCCTTCCGGTGAAACAGCTTCCATTAATAAGAGATGGTCTGGATATGCCGCATCTATTAATTTTTGCAAGTTACTTTTGGGTTTTGGTGTTTCTACTCCCTTGCGAGACATTACATCTTTATGTTGTTCCCAATGTAAATCTAAAAAAGTTTGAGAATCTAAAGTTTCTCGAATAGTGACGCCCAATTTCTTCGCCTTATTCATCATATAGCGACAAGACTTGTACTCAAAAGAATGCTCAATTGCTTCTTCAGTAGGAGTCAAGTCTGTATATCCCGTATCATGCCCTTTGAAACGGACTCCCTTCCCCTCGCAATCGTCCATACTCAATTGCCAATCTTCTATCTCTATCCATATAGCATAATTGAGATTAAACACCCATCGTGCTAATTCCTTATAAATAGTGATACGTTCATACCCATCAATTTCTTGCAACATTGATAGCCCTTGATGGGCAATGCCTAATCCATAGAATGGTGAACCTAAGATTTTAACCTTTGCACGTACACATATTTCGCCAACAAAATAGCCATATAAAGAATCATTCTTATATACTTTCGCAATAAAAGGTTCATTACCTTGCAGTTCCACATACTTCATTAAGGCTTGCGTCTTATCGACAGTAGCATCATATGTGGATTCAATAACTTTCCAATCTTCATTGGTTGGATTTATTCTTTTAAAATTATACATATTAGATGAATTTATATGTTGGTATCATCAATAATTTCTTGGTTAGTTTCTCGGTCATCGGGCAATCGCCTTCTTTATACCCAAATGTTTTAGCCCAATCAATACAATGTTTAAAATGCGTTTCGGTTTCAACACCTTGCTGCATCAGCCACTTTTGAACAGTCACGATATCTATACACTCACAAACTAACATAAATGCATTCTGTCCATAAAAATAATTATTTACATCTAGGATATTCTTTAATTGTTCTTTCCATACCTCTGCATTCTTACGTTGGTCTTGAATTCTAGCATTTATTAACTTCTCATCCTCGCCCAAGATTCTTTGAACACCCTTATACATCTTCTTTAAAACTATAGACTGATGAATATGCACAATGTCCTTATTCTTTTTTAAAACAGGTAAGGTAAAATAAGTATATAGTAAAGGTTTATAAAGCAAAGCTTTAATAATCATTGAGTTATATAGTTTAATTTTCTGCCCAAAAGTATATGTAGGTAATGATTCATAAATTTGATTTATTTTTGCTTGCCAACGTTTATTCACTTTAAGTATCCCCCCCTCTCCTATGGAAGGAAACTTCCCTTGATTAATACTATATACTACCCCATCAGATTTTGGGCACATATTTATTCCCCACCCATGAGCACAATCCTCTATAATATACAAAGTTGGACAAATGGCTCGAATAGTCATCATATCGTTTTCGATGCCGAATAGATGAGTAATGATAAGCGCATCTAATTGGGTACTTTTTTGTTGCAACGATGTGAGGTCAATCCGCAAATTCTCGTCCACATCAATAAATACGGGTTGGCATCCCGCTTGTTCAATTGCATTCATTACTGTGTGACAATTATATGTCATCATCCCGACTTTTCCTCCCTTCGGCAGCATCGTATGTAAAAGCATCACAATTCCTGAGCGCGCATGATTCAATAAATATTCTCCTTGTTGGGGAATATAAGGATGCTTTCCAAACCAGTATTGGTATTGATTATGCAAATCGAATTGTATGTCTAAACGCGGGATCATTTACCTTTCAATTTATGAAATAATTTATATGCAAGTTCCGCAGAATGATAAGTCAATGGTCTGTGCAAATACTGATATCGCCCATAATTATACATTTCGCAACCATATTTTAATTTATAATCCCTCACACCATAGGGGACCCCTGGCTCTCCACCGCCACCAAAATCAAACAATCTATAACCATGTTCGTGACTCCAGCATATGACATTCCACATTAAAAAGTCATTCGGCCTAATCTTAAAAAAAGTCTCATCACTCCCTGCGAACCACGCATATACAAGGTCGTTGTAACATAAACGGACCTGCCCTGCTATAATCTTTCCTTCCAATGTATATGCCGCAAAGAAATGCACATAGGCTTGCATAATATGCTTAACCTGCATAAAAATATCAGCATAGGACATCGGCACTCCCTTACGTTTATAGGTGCGATTGATGAGTTCAACTATCTGTTTTATTTCCGCATCATCCGTTACTTCTTTGAACTGCAATTTCGCCTTCTCTGCTTGTATAATATTGCGTTTACGCTCCTTATGCATATTTTCGTGCAAAGCATCAATAGTTTGAGAAACATCAAGAGTTAAATTGTAATGACCAACGAAACGTAACTTTGCCTCTTCTAATTGCGGGCGAATCGCCATTAAGTCATACACCGGACGTATCTCTGAATAGACAATATAAGAAGGTAAAGCTTCCTTATACTTAGTTATCAGCGCTTTTACGATTACTGGATTTCCATCTTTTACAATTGGGCCTCCGGTAATGATGGCTCGCGCAGTAATGGCACGAGTTAATTTATTCCCGTTGTATAATATATTCGCAAGCAACACGCCTACAATCTGCTCTCCCTCAAGAGCAACTAAAAGCAGCGGCTCGCTATGAGAAGTATGTGCAAATACCTCATACATCTCCGGCGTTTGAAACACATTCCCAGAAGGATGTGTTTTTACAAATTCCGCCCACTGTGCCTTGTCAATTTCTTCGTATTTTGTTACAATTTTCATCTATATTTCATTATTCTTTCGTATTTCTTCAAGCCTTCTATACCGACGGTCATCGCACCTATGCAGCACCTATTCCTCTACTCCCCTACTCCTCTACTCCCCTACTCCCTTCTCGCCAAAAACAATTTACACCGCCAAAGTCAGAAATTTACACCGCCAAATTGGCAATTTACACCGCCAAAATTAATTTATATGATAGCCACCTTTTTTAGCAACGCCCTCAAAACGGATAAGCCCTTCTTTTTTAAGTTCTCCTAAATAGCGTTGTGTTGTACGCAAACTACGTCTGGTATGTTCTGCTATGGATGGCGCGTTTAGTCCGGGATGACGGCGGATAGTATCTATCAACACTTTCGAGAAATTCTCTTTAACTGGTTCTGGTTCTGTTTCCCGAAATAAGCGAAGGATGTCTAATTGGGTCATAATAACCCTATCTGCCACAAAACTAACAAATGTATCAGCATCCTTATGTCCTTGCTCTAAAGCAGCAATATATTCCGAACGACACACTGCCGGAATGATTGCAATATTATAATCATTGCGCATTAGAGAAAGGTTCATCAGTAGCCTTGACACGCGACCATTACCATCTATAAACGGATGAATATACACGAATCTTTTATGTAATTCAGCCGCCAATTCCACGGGATGCATTTTCCCCTCATGATTATTATACCACTGAACTAATTGCTGCATCCGCTTGCTAATCTCTGCGACGGGCGCAACAGCATACTGACTACCACTAATAAAAACAGGTACGTTACGATACAGACCTGCTCGCTCTGGATCAATCTGTTGATAGAACAAGCGGTGAATCGTTTTGATTGTTTCTTCTGTCAGTGGTGAATCATGGCTTATCTCATATAGAAAATCATATGCTTTTGCATGTCCCACAGCCTCATATACATCGTGCAAAGGTTTGCCTTCAATAGTCAAGCCGTCCTCTATAACCACCTTTGTTTCCGATTCCGTTAAACTATTCCCCTCTAACGCATTACTGGTATAAGTCAGCCCAACACGATAATATTCACGCAGTGAACGAAGCGTTTCCTGTGAAAGAGGACGATATGCCCACAACGCGTGTTGTTGCTGTTCGCATTGATCCAATTTATTTTGCAATTCTTGGTTCATGTATTGTATTTTGGCCATTCTTCCGAATTTCGTGCAAAGGTACAAAAATTAAATGACATACGCAAATCCTAATGCGTTATTTTGTAATTTTTTAGCATTTCTAATGCGTTATTCTGTAAAAATATTCCACCCACTTATCTGCTCTATCGTTTAGAAAGCACTCAAATCCGGCTTTCTGCCCTGCCTCTATATTCGCCGGCAGATCGTCGATATACAGCGTCTCCTCCGGCTTGATTCCCGTCTCACGTATCACCATCTCATAACAACGTACATCCGGCTTCGCCAGATGAATCTCGTTGGAGAAGAACATTTGCTCAAAGGGTATATCTTTTAACTGCTCTTTCGTCCACTCCACATGCAGTTCGTTGATATTGGAGAGTACATAGAGTTTATATCCCGCCTTATGCAACTCCAATAGTTTCTGCTTCCGAGCCTCAGGTATGCCAACGAGCATCGCCATCCAAGCGTCAATCACGTCTTGGCGTGTTGTTCCGGGTTTGCAGATGGTGAGGATGGCATTAATGAACTCATCAGTACTAATCTCTCCCACTTGGTATTTGGCTACGAGTCCACTCTCCCCTGCCCCGAGTAGATCTCCGGCCGTTATAATCGTATTACTCTCGCCCATCAGCCTATCCCCCTCTCGCCTATTACCTGTCGCCTGTAGCCAGTAGCCTGTAGCCTGTTGCCTGTTGCCTGTAGCCTGTTGCCAGTCGCCAGTAGCCTGTAGCCTATCCCCCATTCCCTCTCGCAGCGTTCCAAACGCCCTCAACGTCTTTCGGATATCCACATCAATGAGGACATTGCCGAGGTCAAAAAGTATATTCTTTATCATTGTTGTTAGTAGATTTTAAATGTTGTTTTCATGCATGTATGCTAAAAGTTCCTACGAAATTCCGATGAACTTCCGATGAGCTTCCGATGAAGTTCCATTACCGAAAGACGGATGCTGCACGGCAAGAAGGGAGAAATCTTTTTATAATATCCACGCACCATTGTCCAGTACTTTGCTCGGCATTATCCAGCAAGGGATTATATTCCACAAAATCCATTGATTGCAATTCCGGAAGCAAGGAGATGGATTGTATAAACGTCTCTACATCCGCTTGGTTCATACCATTGGGTACGGGGACTCCGGTAGCAGGAACTAAAATCGGATCCATACCATCAATATCAAAACTCAAATGCCAATGCTTTATACCATTCTTCTGCATCTTAGATGCTATATCTTGCATGACCGCTTGCATTCCTATTTGGTGAATATACTCCGTTGAATACACATGGTCGGCAATGCCTAATCGCTCTATGGTTTCTTTTTCGCCGAGGTCTAAGTCGCGTGTCCCCACCCAAAACATATTCTGAGGTTTTAGTCTAACGGTTGCCACTTCATTGAGAACAGAGGAACATAAACCCATTAAAGCCGCCACCGGCATACCGTGAGCATTACCCGTAGGTGATGTCCGTTCGGTATTGATATCTCCGTGGGCATCGAACCACACAACTCCAAGATTAGCATCATGCTCCAACGAACCGGCTACGCTACCAAGGGCTATTGAATGGTCGCCACCAATCACCATTGGCGTACCCTTTTCTATGGTTTGAGCAACCACTTGTTTTAGCACCTTACAGGCTGCGACCACATCATAAAGGCATTTAACACCCTCTATGGTTTCGTGGTGAGAGAAAACGGTATTTTCCAGAGCGTTAATGGATGATACTCCTACTTTATCGCACAACACCATTGGTGCGGAATCAGTTCCATTACAACTGGCTCCTGCGCGAAAGGGAACAGATATAAACTGGATATTATTCATGAATTAACTGTAAGAAAGGTTCGATATCCTTGTTATAAAACACATCCGCAAAAGCATCTGCCACTTCTCGACTGGTTGTTCTATAGAGAACCGAAGGCACATTGTTCACTTCGTAGAAATAGAGCCCATCTTCTCTATATATAGGGTCACCCAAACTAGCATAATGCGTACCCTCAATAGCGTTTCCTGCATCAGCGGCAGCATCTATGACTAAACAACCTCGTTTCAGTTGTTTTAGTTGTTCTTTTGTTAGAATGTGATTTTGTGGGTTATCTACCTCTATGCCATTAACAATAATATCGTACTCGCCTAATGAAGCATAAAACTCCGGCATGGTTTTTCGATAGAACATGCGAACATCCGCATTAAACTTGGACAAAGCGGAGAATGCACCTTGGGCGACATTACCATTAGACAAGACTGCAACTTTCGTACTTGCATCAGGTAAAGCGCCATAGACAAGCAAAGCATGGAACACCGCGCAGATACCGGCATTTACACTATTCTTACGAACAAAATTAGGTTGAATAAATGGAATAGGATAAACTTTACCCAAATAGTATATAGATGGATAGATATTATCCAAATCAACCACAACTAATTTCTTTGGAATTGCTTGTAAGCGCATAAAGTCTGCTCCAGAACCTGTTGGGTGAGTCCAACCAACGATGATTTGTCCTTCGCGAAGATAATCATAATCGGAAGGTTGAATCAATTTGACAGATACAATAATGTCGCACGTACGAAAGACTTCTTCGCGAGAAAGAACAGTTGCTCCTGCTTGTTCATACTCGGAGTCTTCGATATCGAGATTAGCTCCGAATCCCTTTTCAACAACGAACTCGTTCTTTGATGCCCTTACCTGATCAGGGAACAAGCCCACCCTTTTCTCAAACGGATAATTTGGTTTAATAAATCCAAGTTTCATATTTCTTTTATTATTAATTTGTTTCGTATTTATTCTTAATCGCAACGGTCATAGTTCTTTCTACTATCGTTCTACTACCGATACACTCCTTGCGCAGTATCAACGTTATTATCTATGAGGTATATTATTTTACCAACATATTAAGTATTTTATTTAACTTTCTTTGCAAAATTATATACAATTCTCAAACACTTTCTTTAACCCACCATTTGTTTCTTGATTAATGGATACCTCCATATTATCGTTTCCTTCTATGAACATCGGTCCGTCTTTCGTAAAGGCAATATCCCAACCGATAACTTTGATTCCTTTCAATCCATAATGAAGGCGTTTAGCCTGTTCTATCGCTTCTTGGAAATAAGGAAGTGTCACATCTTCAAACTTCACACCCGAATTAGGATGGCAATCCGTTTTCGTTCCACAACCATGTTTATACAACCCATATTTATTTAATTTACCCGTATTCAGATCTACTCCTACTGCCAATCCTCCCTTTGCCCAATTATCCACTACATTACCATTAGCACCTATTCTCAACACACCAGATAACGGTATTACACAATCATTCCTCTTATTGTAAATGGTTATCAACCTCAACGTGTTAATAGACTTATCATAAATCGCATTGATTACATCATGCTGCTCTACCAAATCTTGAATAATATAATGATCGCCACGTAAACGACTTATGATTTCTTCTTTAGCCTGTTCCTTACTAAATAACTTTCCATCTATCAAACAATGATCCTTTTCAACAATAAACTTGAATATCCCGCCGCCACACTGACCGGCGAATGGTTTACAAAAATACCCCCCCCCCGTTCTTCGCAAGCGCACCATCAGCAAATTGATTAATTGAATCAATTGAACTCACATTAAATAATACGTTCGGTGTCCTATATCCAAATTTAGAAAGAATGACTGAAAATAGATTCTTATCTCTTAAAATACACGTATAATCCCAATCACTTGTAACCGTATTTAGTATGTTGCATCTCCACAAAAACTCATTATCGTCTAAATAGTCTTCCCTATTTCTAAACCCCTTTACATCAAATCCATAGGAAAAATAGTGCCACTCAATACTTCCATACTTCATGATATGTCCCATCAACTCCCAAAAAATACGGAAGCGGGACTTGTGGTTGGGTAACTCGGGATAGTAACTCTCACTCAGCCAAAACTTAGATTTAATTAGTTTGAAAGGCAAAGTGAATCTCCGTTTCATCACTGCGCATTGGCGCAGAAACTTTACCATTGGATAATACTTAGCATTCATATCTACTTTTCGTATTTATATTCACTTACACAATAATCTATAATAACGTTGCACGAATATGATTATAGGCAATTTCAACATATTCTTTATTCATAAAAAGTACACTCTTACGATGATTCCAATGGGTGATAGCCTCATGTACTTCATCAATCGTACTATTAGGTTTCTCACTCAAAATATAGTCCACAGAGGATAATAATTCCAAACCGAAATCAGAATAAAAGCCATCTAAAAAACTCATTGTTTTTTTTGCAATTTGGTTTAGTGTATCATTAAGTTCAACGTATTCCTTAATTTCGTTATATGCGTCAGAAATCAGTGTTAGCGGTTCAAATGCTTTTTTATTCATATCGCTATATCCCATTATATAACTGCCGTTCAAATACTGAAGGACATAACGGACTTTGCCTGAATAAGGCCCATAATAACATGGACTATAGTTTAGATTAAATATCTCTTTTGCTCCAAAACGTTGCAAAAAATAGCACACTTTCTCACAGGAAAACTCTGAAACATCTTCTCCTTGACGAACTAAATCATATAGGACATACAAAAGTAACGCACGCGCATCAGTTAGTTTAACACGTTCGGCACGTAATTTCTCTTGCAAAAATTGCGCGGGCTCATAAACATACACCTCTGCTTCGGTATTAGCTAATTTATGATTAATAATATTTTTAACTTTTTCCCATTGAAGGCCTCCATTTCCTGCTCCCAATGGCGGAAGTGCCAATGTTGAAATATGATAAGTAGTAATTATATCTAACAGCGCGTCCAAGCCCTTCTCTATATATAAATATTCCGAAGGCTTTCTCCACGAGTTTTTTGTGGGGAAATTAATAATTAATTTGGGACCCATTAACGTCTGCTCCTCAAACACAAATGGTTGTCCAATAGCAATGGAACCTTCTTTGCATGCTTTTTGGTAAGCCACAAAATTTTGAGGGAAATGGTTCTTAAATTGGAGAGCAATTCCCTTTCCCATGACCCCTTGCAAATTAACCGTATTAACTAAAGCCATTGCTCCAGAATCAAAAATGTTACCTTTTAAATAGTGTATCATAATTAATAGTATGCTTTTGGATAAATTTTAATTATTTCTTCAGGTACTCCCATTTGCATGAGACGCTTTTTTGCGTTAGCATTATAACAAACATATGCTATAATGTGGGTTACGGAAACATCTCCTTCTATCAAACATTCAGCTTGTTTTTTACGTTTAATTGTTGGTTCTGTCCATTGTATAGCTTGCACAGCAGACCAATCTATAATAGATGGAAGATTTTTTATATCATCATTGCTATAGAACTTTGTCAAACTATCAATTGCATGGCCATCCGAAAAATAAAAATTCTGTCCTGATAAGAAAACAGATGCCAACGAAACAACGACATAAATAATATCTTCAGGAGGTACAGGACGAGGAACAAAATTTCCTCCATGTTGAATAACATATAGCATCGGCATCCTTACTCCAAAGTAAAAAGGAATATAATTACCTAAAGTAATATTTTGCTGATGCACTTGAACTATCTTTGAAGTTCTAGTATCAATCAAACTACGATCTCCTATCGGGACGTAATTTGGATTAGATAACGGAGAACGCTTATGTACAATTCCGCATCGTAATATATGTGGAATGTTGTTAATGTGTGTCATCCGATATAAACAAATATTATCATTATATCTTTCAGCCATACCTCTATTCAAAAAATATCTACTTTTCGTATTTATATTCACTTACACAATAATCCTCCTTGCCACTGGGCATGGTGGGAATATCGTCCACAAACTCTAACGACACTTTCGAACCTACAAAGTGATTCTCGAAGTTCGTTACACAATACTCAAACTGCTTCTGATCCTCGTTCGGGTCCTTCAACTTCAGCAAGATACGAATATCACCTTTGGCATCCTGACGAATCTGGAACTTATCTATCTTATTGTAAATAACGCAGTTATCTTCATTGTGATAATCATTATCCCGATAAAGCATAATGGGCAACATCGTCGGCGAGATAGGCACGCCTTCCTTATTATACAGCAGTTTGCCGGCACGACCGATGACTTGTCCTAACACGCGGCTCGCGCGCCCACAGGCGCACTTATCCTTTTGTATATACGCCATATCACCCACTTGATAACGCACAAAGGGGAAGACATAATTACCTAAATCCGTCGAGATAACAAATCCCGCCTCGCCATCCGGCACGTTCCTACCCTCTTTATCCACTATCTCCACAATGCAACGCTCCTCTGCCAAATGCATATGACGATGTTCAGCACATTCCTGTGCATCAATGCCCCCATCTCCTGCACCATAACCGTCCATCACAGGGCACTGAAAGACGCGCTCCAACGTAGCCCTATACTCAGGCATTAAGATCTCACCCGTAGTAAAAATGACCTTTAGCGGATACATCGGCAGATGCATCTTCTCTATATAACGCGCAAAGATAACCAGTGACGAACCATACCCTCGCATAGCTTTAGGTTTCCAACGCATAAAGGCATCATAATGGGCTTGCATCGCCGCATCATCCACCTCGGCACTACTGCGTTTAAGATTACGCATGATGACTATGTCAAAAACATCCTTCGGAGTAAAGCGCTTCCGTTTCTTAACCAGCGAATTACCACCTAATGTAAATAATCTCTCTCCCACATGGAAGCCGTACCACTCCCAAGAACGAAAATTTGAAGCCCACTGCATACTCCATGCTTGTAGGTCTTTCTTAAACTGCATTGGCGTACCCGTACTACCTCCGGTTGAACCGTTCTGGTGAGGACGGGAGGCAACATCGTCGCTAACGAGTTCGTCATAATGCTCCCTAACCGTCTGTTTGGTCATAATAGGGAGACGCTGCAAGTCTTCACGAGTGCGTATCTCCTCCGGTTTGATGCCAAGGCTATCAAAGAGGTTATGGTAATACGGCACATGGTGGTAGCAGTGCTGCATCAAGGCTTGTAAACGGCTATTCTGCAATGCGAGCAGCTCCTCCTCAGAAGCATGGTCGAAACGTTCCATTAACTTCCACTCCGCCGCTAACCCGCGGTGCATAACCTTATCCGCTAAGGGAATAAGAAGCTTACGATTGATTTGACTATAGAGACTCATAGGATTGTTTAGTTACTGATTTATTAACAACTGACTATACACATTTAGTATTCGGGCGGCAATATCCTTTACCGTAATCTTATCGGAGATGATGCGGTCATAACCTTTCGTGCGTTGACCATATTCCAAGGCTTTTGCCAAACAGTTCGCTAAAGCGATAGCATCCTTCTCAAACCACTCGCCTACGCCTTGCAAACCATAAGTTGCTGTTCCATCTGCCAGAATAATATAGCATCCTTCGATGCCATCCAATCGCTCATGCACATCGCCTACATCTGTCGTTACAATGGGGCAGTTACAAGCTAAAGCTTCCTTAATCACATTAGGTGAACCTTCAGACTCAGAAGTCAGCAACATCACATCTGCAGCATTCATATAGGTTGCCACCTCCTGTGGAGTCTTATTGTACACCGGAATTAAAACACATTGTGCAGTATATTGTGCATTGTATAATTCAACAGCTCGCTGTGCCAAGTCCCAATTCTTTTCCGGACGCGCTGGATTGGAACACCAAACCACATATTTTTTGTTCGCTTCAAACTCCACTCGTTGGCGAGCCTCCATTTTGTCCATTGGGTAGAAAATATCTGTGTTGACCCCATTCGGGATTACGGGTAAATCAAAGCCCAATTGCTCCGCTGTACGTTTTGATTTGGTTATCGTTTGGTCCCATAAATGCGTTATCGCCCAGCGAACACGCTTCCATTTTTTAGAATGGGACGGAAAACTGCCTAATATAGACACTACAATTCTTGGCCTATGACACATTCCTAATGTAGCCAAAGAGGCGACAAAACCACACGTAGAATAATGGGCATGCACAATATTAGGATGTTCTTTGCGAACTAACCTACGTAAGCGGAAAATAGTTTTGGCATAAGCCTTCCATCCATGTTCGGGTACTCCGCACATAATCATTTCCAATCCAGCCGCTTGCAATGAATCAAACTGCGACTGAACAAAGGAACTTACCTTCCCTCCAAACTTATTTCCTGATGCTACAAATATTACTTTCATCACTTCAAATTTTGATAATACCACTCGCACGCTTGCTCAAATCCTTGCAACGCGCTGAACTTCGGGTCATAACCGAGGATGCGCTGCGCCTTGATGATAGACGCCTGGCTATGCGGTATATCCCCTGCGCGATTAGCACGATACGTCGGTTCTACCTTCGCTATCTCCGGATCAAACTTCGCCAAGTTATCCCGCAAACACGCAAAGAGTTGATTCAGCGTCGTGTTACCGCCATAAGCCACATTGAACACTAAGTCCACAGGCGCATTAAGCGGCAGGTTCATATTGTATAGTTCTGCCCGCTTCACTATCTCTTCATGCGATACCGTAGCCGCTAACTCATTGGCTTGAATCACATTATCTATATACGTAAAATCACGACTATAGGAGCCATCTCCATTGATGAAGGGCGACTCGTGATTGATGAGCGCTTTCACCCATAGAGGGATGACCGCAGCATAGGCACCATTGGGGTCTTGACGACGACCAAAGACATTGAAGTAACGCAGACCGATGGTCTCGATGCCATAGAGGGAGGTGAACACGTTGGCGTATAGTTCATTCACGAACTTAGTGATGGCATATGGCGAGAGCGGACGACCTATATTATGCTCTATCTTTGGCAGTTCCTTGCTGTCGCCATAGGTCGAGGACGAAGCGGCATAAACAAAGCGTTTGACCTTCTCGTCTCGTGCGGCAACAAGCATATTAAGGAAGCCGGTTATGTTATTGGCATTGGTCGTTATGGGATCATTGATACTGCGAGGCACCGAACCGAGTGCCGCTTCGTGCAGCACCACGTCGCACCCTTTTACCGCTTGGCGACAAGTGTCAAGGTCGCGGATGTCTCCTTCAATGAAGGTGAAGTTCGGCTTGCTCAGCAGCGGCTCGATATTGTGTTTAAAGCCGGTAGATAAGTTATCCAAGCAGACTACGTCGTATCCCTTATTCACAAAATGTTCGCATAGGTTACTACCTATAAATCCGGCTCCTCCGGTAATAAGAAGTTTCATTATTGTTGATTTTTGATTGCTGATTGGTGAATTATTAACAATGAGTATTAGACGGCAACTCAATCCAATCGCCCCATATTTTGTCCCATTTTGCAGGTTTAAATCCTCCGGTACCTCCAAGATGAAAGAATGTAAATTCTCCGAAATAAGGTTTGCCATCCACTTCATAAAAATCAATTCGCACGTGAGGAATACCTTGCGATAATTTTTCTGCCAGTTGTTTCATTAAATCAAACGATAGCGGTTTTTCAATCTTTTGTTGAGACATTGGATGCCCTTGTTGTAAATCAAGATGATTAAAATCTGTATCATAAAAGTCAAAATGGACTCCACCTCTGGTTCCGCGTTCCGTTGCTATATACATTGCCTTGACTTCTCCATTAAAACAGAAAAACTTGTAATCTCTTAATTCCCCAAGCTGATAATCCTCCATATATTGTTCTGCAAAGACACATTTTTTCACTTTTTTATAAGGCCACTCTCTACCTATCATGTACACATTGCGATAGAAAGAATGCCGTAACTCGCGTAAGGCTTTACGTTTATTTAGTTTCGATTTATCCTTGCATACAACAATACCATTTCCTCCACCATCGTGATTGGTCTTTAGCACAAACTGATTGGGCAATTTATCCCACTCTATGTCCGAAGGTTTATCCCACCTACCAATCGTAGGAATCACATACTCCTCCCCTATCTGCTTGGCTACATATTCCTTCACTGCATATTTATCCACCAGCGTGACATATTCTTCCTTACGATTATGTAATTTGAGCCACTGGAGTTTCTCGTTAAAGGTTTGAGGGTGTTCAAAATTCAACCATTCTCCCATAGACAATCTGCAATAAATTTTTAGATATGTCTCATCATCAGGGATTAACCATGGCATTCTGCGAAAGATAGCAAACACCAAATGACTTGGATTATGTAGCAGTGCATTAACTGCATTTTTTAACGGATTTCTCATTTTATCTCTTACAATTATATTCAATATTCACAAATTACAACTCAAACTCTAACCAGTAGGCACTTGCGCCGTCCTCTAACCTCTCACCACTAACCTATAAATATTATCAAGTCGCTCAATATGTCTCTCAATAGAGTATTCCTCTCTAACTTGTCTTGCTATCTCTTTCGCTTCGGCTTTGCGCACCTCAAGATTATTCAGCAAATCTTCTATCTTCCTAGTGCAGTCCACTACATTTTCGCTTTCATATAGAGTTGCCCATTGCCCATTTTTCGTAATTTCTTTCATCACCACCCAATCGTTCACAATGACGGGTAATCCAGCTGCCATTGCCTCCACAACTGCAATACCAAAAGTATCAGAAGCAGAACTATATACAAATCCATCTGAAGACTTCAATATAGATGGGACATCATCTCTAGCTCCCAAGAAATGGACATTATCTAAATCATTCTTCTCACAGAACTGAACACAATCATCATATAGATATTCTAAATCTTGTGTTCTTTTACCAACAAAATAAAAATCAAAATTTGCGATGCCTTTCTCTTTTAATTTTGCAATGCTTTTCACTACTACTAAATGAGATCTAACAGTATTAAAATTACCTACCATTACCAACTTTGGACGGATATTTAAAGAGAATTCTATATTTTGTTTCGACTGATTAATTTTATCAAAATTTATACCATTATAAATCACTTGAAATTTTGTATCTTGGGATTTTATTCTAATCCGTCCTCCATAATAGGCTTTTTCGTACTCGCTTACAAAAAGGACTCTATCAGAGTTGCGAAAAATAATATCGCGATATATTGGATTCGCATTTCGAAATGTGAATCCGTGCATAGTGGACACTAACTTGATATTTAGACCTATTTTGGCAAAAATACATAGCAACGCAGAAGATGGAGTCTGCGCATGGATAATATCAACCTTTTCTTTTATTAATGCCTTTCTCAAGGTATAAATATATTGCATTAAAACTGATATCTTTGGCAAATACATAAGAGGTGCACCCGAAGCATGAAATAAATTGGATAAATTCCCTTCTTTTCGATATATACACACCATTTGATACGGAAGTGACTTACACCTCGTACATATATCAAGAATTAGCGACTCCGTTCCTCCTTGATTCAACGCTCCTAAAAAATATGCAACCTTCATCAATATTCTTCCGTTCTCTGTTTTCAGTTATCAGTTTTCATATCACCTCTAACCAGTAGGTGCTTTGCACCATCCTGTAGGCACCCCGTGCCGTCCTCAATCACCACTACTCCAATCCTCGTCCCGTCAATTTGAACCACGCCCACGCAACCCAAGCTACGAACATCAACACACACCACAAAGTGTACATTTGCTTAAATTTGATCCTCGGCATCTGCGAAACACCATAAGCCGCAAAGAGCAACTCAATCATATACGCAGGCAAGTGGAACCGATCCACATGCGCAAAAGCAGACTGAACAATAATCGCCAAATACGCTATCATGAACGCACCTAAGAGTACATTATTTCGCCAACCGGTAGTTGGAGACTTATCGAAAATCAACAATATAAGCGCTATGATGCAAAACAATGACATCACATTCTTCACCACATTACCCGCATGGTGCATGCGGTGATTCTCCTGTCCGGGTGTCTCTACCATAGTCGGGAAAGGAATGGTAAAAATTAATGGTGCCACAACCGTTTTGGTAGCATATTTAGCCAACGATTGAGATCTTTTAATTTCACCATACCTTGATTCTTGGTTTGTATGCCGTCCTTCCCAAGCCGTCTCTATCTCGGATGCGACACGTCCTCCCACAAAATAACCGGCACAAAGCACAAAAACAATGAGCACTAACCACCGCCGACCTAAATTCGCCACCTTTTGACTACTGAGCAACAAAGCTAACACAAAAGCAAATATCCCTGCTAATCCCAATACCGTTCGAAAACAGAATAACGAAGCAGCTAAAAGGAAGACCGGAGCCACCGATCCCACCTTGAAAGAACGAGACCGCAATAAGTCATCTGCCCTCTCCAAGAACAACACTAACATAAAAATCATCTCCGTCTCTTTGAGGTGCAGACCGGAATAAATCAAGAAGTGCGGCTCTAACATCACAAAGATACCCGCCATACGACCTACCGGCTCGCCAAAATTGCGGCTACCTAATTTATAAATAAGCACGGCGGTTAAGGCACTCCATATAGCTTTAATCAGTCGAGCAACTAAGATACTATCTCCTGTTAACAGATAAATAAATCCCAAATACATTGGGTATCCCGCATCAGAGACACCGTTTTGCGCTACAAATTTATAATTTAGATAGGATGAGAAATGCCCCTCACGAATACACTCTGCCATCCATACGGCTTCATCATGATATCCTTCCGCATCCGCTGCATGGAACATAAAAGGCGGTTTATCCGACAATTCGGTAAAGAACCAATAGAGGAACAGCACCATAATAACACGCAACGCCAATGCCGTCCAAAAGAGTTGTTTCTTAAATGTCCGCGGACTATAGGTACTCCACTTTTTCGTCAGTTTATTGGAACCATAGAAGAAACCTACTACACCAACAATACCGAATAACCACCAATACCATAGCAACGAATACGAACTAAAGCGTACAGCAACAACCAGCATCGCACAGATATAGGCTATGACAGCTTGCAAAGCATAGTTATTAGGGAAATATGTCAGCTCACGTCGTGGAATCATTTTCTTTACAAATTATAACTTATGCATCACCCAACAATATAGTTTGGGACTCACGTTTATCAGCACCGCTCGCCTCAAATACGTTTTCGTTTGTTGGCGCAACGACAAGGGGAATACATGACGGGCACGCAACTGTGTCAGATAAGATTGGCACTCATCATAATAGTTTTTCGCAACCGTTGTTATGGCACCCTCCGCTATTCGACTGCGCATATTACGTAACCATTGACACGTCGGATGTTTAACCAATAATTGGTTCAGCGTATCGATAACTACAAACTTATCATCTACGTTCTTGCGTTGCTTATTGGGGTCAATGGCTTTCGTAATACTCCCCTCCCGCATCAAGTAATTATATACTATCGTAGTCGTCGCATTCATCCTTTTTGCCACAAGAACCATCCGCGGCATCCACTCAACATCTTCAAAATGTATCCCGGAAGTAAATAATATGTTTGATGTTTCGCCGTTCCGGCTATGTTGGATGTCAACGATAAGGGAACGACGAATCATAAACTGCACCGCATAGCACGCATACCCCATCCTCGTATTCAAATACGTTTCCCCATCCACTATCTCCGTAACAGTATCCACCTTGCGCGGCGTCTTGTACGGTTCAAACACTTCGTACTGCATCTCGCGCGCATCAAACTTTGCACTTTGAACTTTGCACTCTGCACTAATCCTAACATTCTGATAGTCAAATCGCAGCACATCCAATTTCTCCTCGTCCATCTGCCGCACTAATTCTCCCAACACATTCGGCTCTAAATAGTCGTCCGAATCCACGAACTGTATATACTCCCCTTTTGCCGCCATAACACCCGTATTCCGCGCTGCCGATAGACCGGCGTTTGGTTGATGGATTATATTTAATGTATCGCCGTTCCGACTATATGTGATGTTTGCCTGTGGCCTGTCGCCTGTAGCCTGTTGCCTGCCTGCCAGCTCATCGCAAATCTCCCCACTTCCATCGGTGCTACCGTCATCGACTAAGATGACCTCATACTCCTCCTGCGCGAGGTCCTGATTCACCACGCTCTCCACGCACTTACGAAGGTAGGGTGCCACATTATATACCGGTATGATAACTGAAAGTTTCATCGTTGCGTCTCAATTAGCGCGGCAAAGGTACAAAAAAAAAATGACATAGCAAAATATTTTTATATTTTGTTGCCATTTTTCCAAAAAAGTAAGGGGTAAGAGCAAATTTTCGCCCCTATCACACCGTATCAGCAAACGTCCGCTGCGCGCGGTTGAAGATAACCACACCAAGCACCAAGAAGATTACCATCACCACAAACGAATACCCTAACATCCACCATTCGTGACTTCCCTCCCCTAAGAAACCATATTTCCACCACTCTAAGATACCCGACAACGGGTTAACCAATATCGCCCTCCTAATCCAAGGATTAGTAATCGTGGACATTGGATAGATAACCGGCGTCGCATACATCACCAGTTTTATGAACCAACTGATACAAATCGCCAAATCACGGTACTTAGTGGATATACTACTGCAGAACAGTCCCAGTCCAACTCCTAACCCCGCCAACATCACCATCAGCAGCGGGAACATCATAATCGCCCACGTGAAGTGCGCCGAACTGCCCGCTATCACGAAGTAACCATAGATGCAGAAAAAGATAAACAGCTCTATCGCAAACGGCACCAGACTACTGATAATCGCTGCCAAAGGCGGTATCAAGCGTGGGAAATATACCTTTGTATAGAGGTGCGCGTACCCACTGAGCGCACCTGCGCAGACATTGAAGCATACCACGAAGAATCCCCAGCAAGAAGTTCCGGCAAGGTAAAAGAGGGGTTTGGGCACCCCGTCAGTCGGGATACCGGCTATATTACCAAAGACGAGGGTGTACATGATAGTGGTAAGGATAGGGCCAATGAAGAACCATGCATAACCGAGAACGGTTTGCTTATAGGAGGCTTGGAGATTGCGTTTTGCCATGATCCATAGCAAATCGCGATAGCGCCAAATCTCCTTTATATCCACATCGAAGAGGTTCGACTTAGGCTTTATTTCCAGTGTCCAAGGTTCTTCTTGCATATTCTCTCTGTCCCTTTTGACTGCAAAGATACAACAAAAATTTGGTATGAGCAAATTTATTTTCTATTTTTAGGCAAATTAGATGTAATCTAACCATATAAAGTACAAAAATCACTGCGGGAGCTTGCTTATGGTAGTGATTTGTGGACTTTATATGGAAGGGCATAGCCCTTGCCTAAAAATAGAAAATACTTACTCGTATTAATAAAGACGAGGTATGTATTTTCGAGGTGGGCTCGTGTCAGCGAGGTCGGTGTCCTCGAAGATACAACCTTATAGCTTAGCAGGCGGCGTCCGAAATATTAACAACTCATATTAATAAACGTGCGACCGTATTTTCGGGGGCATGGTGTCCCCCGATGAAATGGGGGAAACAGTATCTAGCGAAAGGGGGTAACACTGTTGGATAAGGGGAGGATTTTGGGTGGCTTAGCAGGCGGCGTCCGAAGGTACAAAAAAAAAATGACATAGCAAAATATTTTTATATTTTGTAATCATTTTGTGCATTTTTGCCTATATGGCTATCGGAAAAAGCGATAGCACTATCGAAAATAACATTAAAAAAATGAAATCAACGGGTAAGGTTTGGCACGGGGCTTGCAAGAATCTTAGCGTACCGGGGAGCTATCAGGTGGTAAGGAACCAACCCCTCCCGCTCCCGTTGCCAAATAACCTAAAACTTATAAAAACCATTACAACTATGACAACAAAACTTTACAACGCAATGAACGCGCAAATCAACGCTGAACTCTGGTCCGCTTACCTCTACCTGAGCATGTCCCTTCATGCCGACAAGATGAACCGTCCCGGCATAGCCCACTGGTTCTACCTGCAGAACCTCGAGGAACAAGACCATGCCCGCCGGTTACAGAAATTTATGCTTAACCGCGACGCGAACATCACCCTCCAACCCATCGGAGCCGTGCCCACCGCTTGGAACAGCCTCAAGGACATGTTCGAGCAGACGCAGCAGCACGAGATGGATGTTACGCGGATGATTCATCATCTGGTATCCCTCGCCCGCGAGGAGAAAGACTACGCCGCCGAGGAGCGCCTCTGGTGGTTCGTGAAAGAGCAAGTGGAGGAAGAAGCTACCGCCAAGGCGCTGCTCATGGATCTCAAACTCGCCGATGGCGATCCCGCGGCCCTCGCCGCACTCGATGCCCGCATGGGGGAGAGGAAGGGGGAGTAGACCCATCCCCTGCCCTTCCCTCAAAGGGCAGGGAGTGGATGACCACAGGCTACTGGCTACAGGCAATTTTTATAAAGATTTTTGTATAGATTTTAAGTATGATTTCTGAGGGCTTTGCCCGAGATGAAAAAGAAAGGATATGCTTAAAAGATTTTGAACTAATTTTCAGTCTAGATTTTTCTTGATAGTCTGAACTTACAAATTATTAACGATTGACTTTGACACAAAACAAGTACTCGGATCAATTGCCGATTGAGGTTAAAATCCTCCTTATTTATTGCACCATCACCCTCGCGGTGATAATAGCAATGGCCATATTCTACCCGTGCTGAGGGGAAATGAAATAAACAGGAGCCGCAGTCGCGGCTCCTGTTTGTGTAAAAAGGTATTATATTGATAAATAAGTATTTACACGCGTTCTTTGATTTTTGCCTCCCGCTCACGGGGAGCGACCTCACTATCATCTGCGTAATTGAGGAGAAGTGACCGAAACACCCCATTGGGAACCTACTGGATTTCCAATCGTTGTGAGGTCTCTTCGACGAGCCGAGGGTGTGCTTTAGCCACACGAATAAACTAATTAAGCGTGGGGTTAGCGTTGGCGCGTAATAGCGTAGCGAGCGTAATAACGAGCAACGCCGACCTTCGGTCTAGTGAGCGGGAAAAAACAAAAAAAAAAATAATGCAACAGTACTAATTATGCAACGAAAACATTATGCTCAATGCGCATAATTTCAAATTCGGTGGCGAAGGTACGGAAAAATATTGATATACGCAAACAAAAGATGCGATTTTTTTCGGAATCGCATCTTTTTAGTTCATAGTTCATAGTGCATAATGCAGGGTGAACTACCGTTTTCTCGTCTTTACTCTATCGCGATGGTTTGCGTGGGATGGAGCTGATGGTCTGGAGCTAACTTGGGTAGCGTAATGCGCAGTACACCATTCTTCATCTTGGCTTGTATGCCCTTCCGGTCAATATCCTCCGGCAGAAGAATCTGCTGCTCAAAGCGGCTGTAGTTAAACTCCCTGCGGAGATACTTGCACTCGCCCGACTTGCACTCCTGTTTCTTATCTCCTGTAGCCTCTCCGCCTTTCGGCCTATCAGCCTCTTTACCGGCCGCTTGCTCCAATCTCACGAGCAGGGTGTTCTGCTCAGTGACGGATACGGAGAAGTCCTCCTTACTCCGTCCGGGAGCGGCCAGTTCGATAAGGTAATTGTCATCATCTTCGGCGATATTGACGGCAGGTTCGGATAAAGCCGCGGTACGCAGGCTTGGCCAGCCCTCACTGAAGAAATCGTTAATCCAGTCGCTTAATCGACTCGGTTCTTGTCTTTTAATAATAGGTAACATAGTTTTTAGGTTTTTGTTTTTGTTAATCTTGGTTTAATTCGGTGACGGAAGCGATAGTGGCTGGATCCTTGCCGGCTATTAGCTCTCGTTGCCCACAAAACAGCAAGACCCGTGCCAAAGCACGAGTCCTGTTTACATTTTATCTATGTTATTTTCGATAGGGCTATCGATAAAAGCGATAATGCTAAAAATCCGCCATCAGGAGGGAGGGAGCGAGAGGGGGAGGGCATATTCCCCCTGCTCTTCCCCGTCCATTCCCTCTCAACATTCACTCGGTAACTGCTCGGTTTCTGGTCTGCTTTTACTCAGTACCCACATCTGTCCTACCCCTATCTCTCCTCTAGGCTGCTTGCAGCCGCGCCTCTCTGCCTATCAGCCTCCTCCCCTTCGGGGGTCGGGGGACTCCCGACTCCTCTACTCCCCTACTCCTCTACTCCTACCTTTATCCTCACATAGTCCCACAAATATCGGCATCGCTTCCCATGAAACACAAACCCGTCTCTACCATGTCTTCTCTCCTCACTCATCCATCGGATATACTCTTGTCTTAAATTTTCCCTCTCTACAGGGTCCTTATACAACTGTGAAGCTCTGGTTTGATTAGCCTTCAATCTATCGATACCCTGCTTTTGTGCTTCCGGCATCACCCATAGATTCTTGCGTTTTCCTCTGGGGTTACGCGGTCCGGGTTTGCGTTTAATGATTACCCAACCTGGTCTGCCTGGCGCATTACTGATGTACTCATTTTTTCCAATCGATCCTTTCATCGAATCATACGGTTCACTTAGTTTTCCTATCATAATAATAAAAATTTAGTTAATAATTGTGTCTTGTGTCGCGCATTTTGCACGAATTGAAATGGTCATGACCAAATGACCATTTCTATGTAATTTGCTATTATTCTGTGTGTTATAGAGAAATGGTCATCTGGTCATGACCATTTCTCATGCTATTTTTTGGTAGAAGCCATGTTTTTCTTTAATAAGCGTCCCTATTTCTATCCAGTTTTCTATCCATCGGCGAGCCGTCTTTTCAGATGCCCCCATCTTTCCTGCCAACGTGATACATTCTCCCGTACTGAACGTCTCCGGCAAACTCACAAAGAACGTCTCTTTTTGATAGCTACCTTTGATACTCGGCACTGCTTCTTTACTTCCTTCCGTTATCTGATTATACGCATCCGCCGTATGAAGCAACATCTTCGTCCCTATCACCATCGCCGTCTCAAAATCAGCATCGGAACACGCCATCCTATCGCCTGTAGCAAAGCGTCCACTAACCTGTAGCGGAGCGTCCTGTAGCGGAGCGTCCTGTAGCCTATCGGCTAACCTCAACGCACTCAGTACTGCCGCAATCCTCATCACGTTGATACCGTTTCTCACTACGCTTGCATGGAAGCCATCGCCTAACACGCGCACGTATTCCTTATATTCTTTCTCCATTACCTGCCCCAACAGACTCGCTTGCTCTGCCGTCAATCGGAACTCAATCTCGCCTCTAACCTGTAGGTGCTTTGCGCCGTCCTGTAGGCACGTAGTGCCGTCCTCTAACCTTTCCGCCATGCGCTTCACTTGCATCGCAAGGCGCTCCACTAACGCCTCTACCTCTTTTCCCTCCTCGCTCGGTTGGAAGACGGAGCCGTCAAAGTCCTGATGTTCTCTTACCACGACCGTCATTAGTCGCGAGAAGAAACCGTTCTCCACACTCGGCACTAATGCCTTAAACTGACTGAACGTACCCGTAAGCATCATGCCTACCTTCGGGCAAGCAATCTCCGTCTGTCCGCTATTGAGACGGTTCTTACTGAGCGTTTCATGTTCAGCGGCTTTACGAAGAGCGGTATTGTAACTCATTGCTCCTCCTTTCCATATATCGGTAATGACACTACCCTCGGTCTCAAAGAGCAGACCGCAACCGTCTTGGTCAAGCAGCTGTTGATAGAAAGCGGGATAGGTGCTATCGCCCGCGATAATAAGAGGTGTGTCCTCATGCACTTTCTCCACAAGGCGTTTGCTTAGTTCGGCTATACCCTTACCGCTGGCAGCCCCTGCCATGATGAAGGTCATCAGTTCGGGATAGTAGCGTTTGCCCGTTGTTCCGTAGCGGAAATAGACGGAGTTCATGACGGTCGATAAGGTCGTGAGTGAACTCATGAGCAGCATGTCCTTTTGTTCGGTGGTGTGAGCCACGCTGAGGAGGTCTTGCAGGATTTGAGGCAGTGCCTCCATGTTGAGGTGCGACGTGATTTGTAGGTCGTCACATTCGGTGAGATGGATTGTTTTTTGTTCCATAAGTTTTTGTGTTTTAATAGGTTTATAATTAGTATTTTAGGCGCATTTTGCCCTAAAATTATATTGTCTTCAGAAAAGTACCTCTTCTACCCTTTCTTTGTGTCATTTTTTCAAAAAGTGGCATATTTTTTTGCCGAAATCGTTCAAAAATCTGTATTTTGTCATCTCTAACTTACACCACTCCGGACCTATATCCTCCTCACTATACCATACAACAAATTCTCTATTATTGTATGCCCTTCATTATATTTTACCATTTTTTCACATATGGGCATAGTATCCCCCGAGAAAAAATAAATTTCTCACTATTTATATACGCAAGTGTGTCATTTTTGACACTGATTTTGGAAAATAAATGCAAAAAAAAAATGAGGGTCTCTTTTCAGAAACCCTCACTAAATGACGTTTAGAGGACGTTTAAAACGTCATTCGCGATAACACATCCACAATGGACAAATTATATTCGTCTTGCTTTTCCATAATTGATTGCAAAATCTCTACTGCAAAGGTACGATTTTTTTCCGATATACGCAAAAAAAAAATGCAGATTTTCTACATTTTTTTTGGTTAGAGGTTAGAGGGAATCACCCTACTCCTCTACTCCCCTCCCCCTTCACTTCCTCCATCAGCATGTCGGCAAAGATGCGGGCGGAGCGCTTGGTGTAAGTGTTAGCCAAGGTGTGGATGCAGCCTTCCATGGTGAAGAGGGCATCATTCTCCACAAGGGGGATTGCGGTTAATCCACGGCGATGGCGAGAGGTTTCCTCACTGAGGATGCCAACCAGCAGGTTGCTATCATCCAACAAATCCAAGATAAAATTGGCATCATTGAGTTCGATACGTTTGCGCAAGTGATCGGCTTGTCCCTCACTCTCCCAATAGCGGTCTAACAGTTCCCGGGCTTGCATCTGTTTCGAAGGTAGGGCGATGCCCCAATTATCCCGCTCCAGTTCCGCCAACGTGATGGACTGGCGTCCCGCCAGGAAATGGTCCTTACGCACAATAGCGCACAACCGGTCCGTAAAGAGTACATGACTATCAAAATCATTTCCGGCATGGTCCGACTTATAGGCCAATGCCAGGTCTATGGTATGATTGCGCAGCATCTCCATCAGGTGCAGGCTATCCGCATAATAGATATGCAGCTGCACCTGCTTGTATGTATGCAGGAAATTAGCCAGCGGTTTGGTTAGCAACGTGGAGAAAGAGTGCGTCACGCCGATGTTGAGTTCACCCGTCAGGGTTTCGTTCAGGTCCTCCATTTGCGTTTTGCAGTCCTCTGCCGCTTTGATGGTTTCAATAGCCAAAGGAAGCAATCGGTCACCCGCTTCGGTGAGGGCGACGGTGTGGCTATCGCGGCTGAAGAGCCGGGTGCCCAGTTCGTCCTCTAAGGCATGGATCTGTTGGGATAAGGTTGATTGGGTGATGAAGAGTTTGCGCGAAGCAGCGGAGAAACTCAATGTCTTGGCGGTAGCTACGAAGTAGCGTAGTTGGCGAAGTTCCATAATAATTTGTTTTTGTTATATATTTTCAGTTGATTTTCTGATTATATTGATTTTTATCTCCCGCTAGCAGACGCTGTCCGGTTTTTTGGGTCTCCCGCAGATTTAGACAGATTATCTACGGATTTTGGGTCTCCCGCTCGCTCGCGTTGCTCGCTATTACGCAAATTTTCCGCCATGGCTATGACCCACGCTTTATTTTCTATTTTACCGCCCTATCCTTCGGTAGGGCTACGTCAATCAAGCCTTACAAGATGTCATTGCTCTGCAAAGACAGGGTTGTTGCGGCTCGATTGCCTTATTACGCAGATAATAATGTAGCGTAATTGAGGAGCAATGCTGCGAGATATTACTCGGTGAACCTACCGGATTTACCGACATATCGAGCAGTAGGCGACGGGCAAAGGGCGTGCTTTAGCCGCCCGGAATAAATAAGCGCGGGTTAGGCGTTGGAGCGTAATATGCGTAATAAGCCACGCAGTGGCTGAGCGGGAAACAAAGAAACCCTTGCAAAGCGGGAAATGGAGTAAATCAAAGAACACACGAACGAATCTATTTATACAATTACAAAAACTATGCCACACAAGCCGTGGCTATCGAAGAAAGCGATAGTAAGATACAAAAAAAAGAAGCCGCGTTTGCGGCTTCGACTGAAGGGTAGTGTGGCTGTTTAGTCCCACATGATGTTATAGCTCTGATCGACCCAGATGAGGTTATTGGTATTATACCCTCGTCTTTGGGCTTCCTTGAGTACGGAATTCAATACGACGCTGTCCAATTGCGGTTGGCGGGCTAAGATCCACAGGTACTTATCGTTACTTCCTCCCACAAGGGCTACGGAGTAACCTTCATCAACCATCAGTACGCGGTAGTCACTATAGAAGGGTCCGAAGAAACTCACGCGCAGTAAGGCTGGAGTGGCGGTTGTTTTAGCCTTACCGATGGACTCTTTCCATTCGTCTCCGGTCCAGCCGTTATTGGTGACGCGTACCGTACCGTCATCGTTATAGGAGTAAGTAGCCGTGCAGTTATCCAGCCCTTTCTCAAAGCGGTGGTCAAAGCGGGCAATCTCGTACCACTTACCCAGGTAGCGGTCCAGATCGATGGACGGGATGGGTGTGTTATCCACCGTCAGGGCATTCGTGCAAGCGGCAAACGGGAATAGCATTGCGATAAACGCCATCAGTTTCCCGCATTTCTTCGTACCACACATTCCGCCTGTAGCCTGTTGCCAGTCGCCTGTAGCCTGTTGCCTACACCCGTCTTTGGCATCCGCAAACCATAATCCGTGCAGGTTGCAGTAAGCATATGCGCCAACGATGGGGTCATTGCAGTCGCAGAAGTCAGCTTCGGCGGGACCGCCGGTGGTCAGATAGCGGAGTTGACCGCCGTGTTCGGTAGCGAGGTAGATGAAGTTGATGTGGTGTTCATCGGTTACGGGGTGTGGTTCGGCACCGATGGTAACGCGGTAGGAGCCTTTGCCCAAACGGGTGATAACGGGTACATGTTTCTCGTGCGAGGCGTCGATGGTATTGGCCTCGAGTTTTTGCATCGGTTGGCCACAACATTCGGGGGTCACACCGGAGTTAATAACGCGCAGGATGATGTTCCCGCAAATCGGACAGCGATAAAATTCAGTTTTCATAGTTGTAATTGTTTTTTTAGTTGTTAATAATTTTTGGGTTTAGAGGAGTAGAGGTGTAGGGTGCGCGCCGGCCTAACTCTTGTCTCTTTCCCGACACTACCAAAACGACAAGACCCGTGCCAAAACACGAGTCCTGTTTGCATTTTTTTAATGTTATTTTCGATAGCCCTATCGGTTTTAGCGATAGCCGCCCCTCTATCTCAGCACATGCCACTTCTCGAGTTTGAACAGCACCCGCTCGAGGGTCCTTCTCAGTCCCTGAGCGTCATTGCGATTAATGGTAATGATGGATAGTAGCATAATGGTAATCTTTTTCGTTTTGCAAAATTACAAAATCTTTTCCATATCTGCAAATAAAATCATCATTTTTTCACTCAAAAGCCTCCGTTTCTTCCCCTTCTCGTTTCTTGTTTCTCGCTTCTTGTTTCTCGTTTCTCAACCTCCCTCCCACGTCATATCTATAGACCTATATACGAATTAATGCCATCTATCATCGTCTGTGGTACACCGCACTCGCGAGCAATCTTTGACCAATGCGCTGCCACATCGCAGACTTGATCAATAATCTCTGCCGCATTCTTGATATTATTGTTTGTCGCACATATCATCAAGTCCTGACGCGTGATGTTATCAAATTTTCCATTCACAGACATTTGGTGTGTTGAAGTCCAACTACCTTTGGGATTGTAAGCATAGCCCATATCGTAAGCCGGTGATAGACGCCAACGCCCCTGTTCGTTCATTAAGAACGAGATATTCTTAGTATGATCATCCTGATTACGTACAACTACATTGAACACCATACGGAGGAACATCTCTTGCGCTTCGGCATACGAAAGGCGCAATCCACGCAT
Source organism: Paludibacteraceae bacterium (assembly GCA_024400115.1). Taxonomy (GTDB): domain Bacteria; phylum Bacteroidota; class Bacteroidia; order Bacteroidales; family Paludibacteraceae; genus Colicola. The sequence goes on from JAKSNF010000004.1 coordinate 54,280, forward strand.
GACATCAAAAGCCTGCTCATACGAATAAGCATGTTGCAGCCGAAAATCGTAATGCGCCAAACCGCACAAAGTTTGCATGTGTACCTTATGTCCATTCATTCGATCGAATCGTTTCGTCATGAAATGCGCCCGTCCATTCTCTTCCAGTAAGGCACAGTCCATCATATCAATACCACAAGCTCGTGCCAATCGGTAAAACGAGTACTCCAAACGACCATAGTTCTCCGTCTCGCGAAAACCGGTCGTAGCCGACACACCATCTAATTTAATGAGGTAATAGTCAAATCCATCGGGCGCTTCAACCTGACCGGACCGTATCTCCTGCGTCTGCGGATTATAAGCGATAATAGCTTTCGCACGTTGTCCTCCGGCAGATGTTCCTAAACGAAGGATGTCCGCAACAGCAGCCTTTTTGTCTTCTGATAAATGTGTGCTAAACTGCGACTTCTCGACTAAAGCTTCTCGCGCCACCTCAACCAATGTATCCATCTCTATGCGCATATCGCGATTGCCCATCTCAATAGCAGGTTCAAATTCCATAGCCCCCATACAACGTTTCCCCATAAAACAGAGCGTCTCAATCGCGTTGCTGCTCGTGCGTCCCATTAGGCTAAGCCATTTATCAAAAAGCGCACGTCCATACGTGTCCGGCAGCGAATCAGCCAGCAGTCCCGGTAGACCTTTAAACGTCTCCTTATTAAGATCGCCAAAACTATAAACACGTCCTTCACGGGCAGGCATCTGTAAAGGCGATGGTTCTATACCCTTACGAACAAAATCTGCGTCATACTCAAATAGTGCTCGGTCGTATTGGTTATCCCATCGTACATACCCCATTACCTGACCATAGAGATTCACTTGGGCTACATCTACCATGTTACCTCCTCTTTATTCGTTGTACGAGATGACTTACCGGCGCGTTTGCGCAGGGGCTTTTCTATAGTCTGTTTGAGACGGAAATACTCCGTAGGGCTCAAGGGAGCATCTTCCAATAGAGGAACTAACACATCCAATTTGCCCAACTGCCGTAGCAATCGCACGAAGGTATCTACACTAGTAAGTTGCCCATTCTCCGTGCGAATAATGGTAGATACAGACACACCGGAGCGTTTGGCCAGTTCTTGTTGCGAATAATTCTGCTGAAGGCGCAGAGTGCGAATTTTTTCCGATATCCGATGCTGGATATCCATATCTGTCAACATATACACATTATCCATAACCTATCATATTTGAATGATTGACGGTGCAAAGATACTAATAATCTTTCATATATGCAAGTTTTTAATGAATAATAATACTTTTTTCTTCACTTTTTCGTCAAATCACCCTATTTTCCCCATATAACTCAGAGAAAATTCACAAATTCGGCATATCTTTTATATTCATTTTTCACGAATTCACCTACAAAATTACTATTTTTTCCAGACATATGCAAGAAAGATTTGTATTTTGCACCTAAATTTCCCCAAAATCCCCTCTGCTAACCAAAAGATTTTCAACTTAGGAACATAAAAATAGCCGCCATCCATTGCGGAAAGGCGGCTATCGAATACATTCACAAGGAACTACGGGTTACATATCAATGTCATTGCCAAATTAACCTAGGCACAGCTACTTCACAGCAGCAAAAAGCACTTCTTTACTTATGTGGTGTTGATTTTTGACTTAGCACACTAGCTGCTAAAGATTTAGCGGCACCACTAAACCTATTATCTCTCAACACTTTCGATGCTAAACTTGCTAATTCATTCGAACTAGTCCTACAATTTGTATGTTTGCTCATAAATATTCTACTCCTTTTCTCCTTTTAAGGCTGGTCTGCATGTTTCAGGCAGACATTATATGTGGTTTTATAAACCATTATTTATTTAGCCATACATTTATTCGATTTTCCCACTCTTGACGATGCTCAATTCTATCTTCATTAAGACATTTGCTTCTAACTTCACCTTTGGTTAGTCTACTGATAGTTCGCCAATCTTCTCCTAGAATATATGTTGCATTACCGGCATACATATTTTCCATAATAGTAAATCCACGATTGGGGAAACAAAAAGCCACATATCCTTTGAACCCACCTTCTCCCACATAACATTCGGAAGGGCAACCATTCAACAACTTTTTGAATGTAGTTCTAATTGTCACCTGCTTATTCCTATTATTGGGAAGATATTTATCTTTCACCAGAATATCCAACATTGATTCTCCTTGGGGGAATAATCGCCAATTAACTCTTTTTACATGGATGCCAAACATCGTTTCTTCAAATTTTTCATCAAAAATACGATATTCACCAAACAAACTTAAAAACAAGTTGATCACATGCTTATTTTTCTCTTGTTCGCCATCAATATGAGTTAATTTTGGAGAGACCACATACTTATGTGACTCATGTTCAAAAATAGTCAATTCAATTTCATAGCCATTAATGTGTTCCCTTTGGTAACGTTTCCTCGGTATCGAAACCTCTTGCCAATTATTGAGGTTCCCAAAGATAGGGATTGTAACATAATATACAACTGTTTCCTTTGGTAAATTCTTCAAAAGGACATCATAACCATCAGCATTCCGCCGCGCCACACTATTTATGCTACGTGGCAAAATTTGATTACCAACATTATTGTTTGGAAAGCCAAGACGATGTAAGACAGCATCATCCTCAGCTGTAATTTCCTTCACAATGTAAAAATCTTTACCAGGAGCAATCATTGTTAGGTAATGCTCCACATTTCTAATGCGTGAATTTGCATTCATACACAAAAAAGTTTTTATATCCCGGGTCCTTAGTCCGGTTTTCTTAAGTTAATAACTAGTCTGTAACTGGACAGACATCATAAAATTAAATATAGAAACAACAGAATATCCTCTGTTGCTATCTGTCTAGGCGGTTTACTGTCTTATGATTCAAAATTAGGGTCTCTTTCGAAATCCGGTGCAAAATTACAACTATTTTTTGACATATGCAAATCTTTTTGCAAAAAAAGTTATCAACAAATACGTTGAAATCTTCCAAAACGAAATCGCAACCAACTATATTTTAGTTAATTGCGATTTTTAGAATGTTAAAAAGTTGTCTAAAATAAAAAATTATTAACATTCACTTTTTTATAAACTTGCTTTTGCAGAATAATTACCCTTATGATCCAACATAATTCGGTTTTTTATCTATAATGGTATTTCTACAACAAAAAGTGAGACTCTGTTTCACTTTTTGTTTATTTATGTAACCAACAATACTACCTATGGTAATCCAACTGAACTACTGCCATTACTAATATATGCGCACTTTTACAATATGTACTTTATCGGATGGTTACTAATAATAAGCAATCTCATACTGCTTACCATCTGTTGCAGTTGTTAAGAAATACTTAATAACTGAATCTCCATCCAACTCCCTATCTTTCAGTATATTAGTTATATGCATTGACACACTCGGTACCGAGGTCCCAAAAAGTTCCGCCATTTATTTTAGAAAAGACAGATAATGTCTATCTTATTGAAATATAGCGTAATAACGAGCAATGCAAGCAAGAGAGAAATAATCACCACCACTTTATTACGATGAGCAACAACAACAGGAATCGGAATCTTTCCTCTTCAAAACATTATCTCACATAAGGAAAAAAAATACATATAAGAAGAAGGAAACTCATGTGAATAATTATCAACATTGTACTCCATTGGAGAGGCATAGCAAATTTGAATTTTCTGATATTTATGAGCGGTCATTCCTACTGCTATAGTAGAAAGTTTTGTATTCATTGGACAACAAATAATATTATAGCCGTCCTTATATTTTAGAATTTCACTTTCTAATTTATTTTTTGTATATTTAATATTTTTACAAGAAAAATCGAACATGCTTGTCTCAAGCATGCTATTCTTGAGACAAATATTATTTACTATGGTCTTATGAATTAAATAAGAACTATCCGAAATAGATTCCCTTTTTGATACTTGACCAAGCAACAACATATCCGGTTCAAACGCATTTATTACTGCTTGTACACGTTCTTCTTCAAATCCTGGCAATATAACTAACACATTTTTCTTTACGGGAGATAGCTCTCCTGAGTATCCCAATACTGAACGAACTTGCTTTACACCTCTACTCAACCAAACTTTTGACATATCCGCATTTTTCAAATGACAAGCAGCATAGCAAACGGACGGGACATAGCAAAATGAAAATTCAATTTTTTTATATTTATATAAGACCATCTGAATCATAATTAATAATAACTCGCGAGTGAACGACGTAATATCGACTAACACTTTTGCATTATCTTGGATGGTTGATAAGATGTTATGCAATATGTCACTATTTTGCACAGGAGAATCTGACATCCATACCTCATGCGTTATATTGTGCCCACAAGACAACATCTCCTCTATGTTGTGAGATGTAATACCTGATTTATCATTCTTATATGAGAGCATTATGACCTTACTCGTTACATGCTCAGGCATATTTAGTAACACAGATTTACTACGCGGTTCAAATCCTGCACAACAGATAAAAACATCAAAAACATCTTTAATCTGAGTGGAAAAATTATCTAACATGAGACACTTCATACAACCTTTTTATTAAAATAATGTCAAGTCATCACTACTATTTTCTTGCAATTTATTAAATTTTCTTATGAATGCCTTTGTGTCTGTTAAGGCTATTTTTAGAGTTTGACTATTCATAAATTGATATCCAGCAAAACTATTAGGATCTAGTTTATAATAAGGAGCTAAAACACGACATAAAACATAACGCTTACATCTCCCAAACCCTTCTTTATTGCCTATTGAACCTTCATGCAATAGTCCAAGTTGCACCCCCTTCTGTAAAACTGATTGTAAATGGTCGTCTGGAGAATCTGTTAATGCAATGGAAAACACCCGTCTTTCTGTTTTGTCTGACAATAAAATTTTGTGAAACAATTGCCCTAAAGAATCTATTAATGTAGTTAATTCCGCCAAAAGTTCTCTTTCGTTTGTATTATTAGAATTCATATTTGTTTCCATTGCACTTCTACAAAACTTTTCGGAATAGGTATATATTATTTCGTTTTGTACAGCATCTTTTATATAATCAATATCCGACTGATCATTAGTTTCTGAACATTGTTTTGCAAACATTTCAGATGCCGGAGCCAAAAAATGGCGCACGATACCTGATGATATATTTACTAATTGTGAAAAACCAGCATAACTATATGTACTCCCCGAACGTTTTTCTTTTAATTTTTTGATATAGGTAGGTACAGCATATCTATTGGCAGCATCCGTTTCCGCATATTCTTTTTGAGGGTTATGATATTTTCGGCGTAAGGTATCATATATTTCAGCAATTTCATCATCTTGTTTTTGATCTGATGGAAAAAAACTCTTCGCGCTCAACTCTCTCTTCAAGTAATATTTTAGTCTTTTTTCCACTATTGACTGTATCCTTTTATCATAATTCCCTTTTGAAGAAGTATAAATAGTAGCAATATTTATTTCCGAATAATCGTGTGGGGCATCAATTCGCTTACCTGTTGTTGTCAAATATGTCTTATAATCTAACTGAGTAGAAATTTTAAAACATAAATCTCCTGTCATACGATAACTTACCCATGTATTAAGTATCTGAGTTTGTATTTCATTTAAATATCCGGCATCATCTATTAACACATACATCGGCTTCCCTTGAGGAAAACATGGAATTTTGCGTAATGCCGAAAAAATCGGTAGCATAAAATCTATACAATCCAACAATGCAATATCAACTGAAGGGTAAATCTCTTCAGTACTTTTAAAGGCGAAAGAATTACATAATTGCTTACAACGCACATGTTGTTCTTCAGTAATCTGCATTAATTCAGTCAACATTTCAATAGAAGAAAGTGTCGCAGTATCCTTTTTCTCAATACTTAATCCATTCAAATGTAATTGCGATATAAAAAAATTATAAAATTCACAAAAATGAGCATGTTGAGCATTTAAGGATGATTCCATCTTATCTATCACAAATTTCAAACTTCTGCTTAAAATTAGTGTTACCAACAAATGCTCATTTAATATCACATTTGCATGTTTTTCCAAACGCTCTAAATCAACTACATTTATACTGGTAAGTTTAATTGGAATATATATGGCAAAATAATCTAAATCGCGAATATCCTTTTTAGATACAATCCTTTGGCAATCTGGTTGCATATACCTAAACATCATACTTTTTCCTGATCCACGAGGGCCATTAAGAAAAGTGTGATTTGCCTCTAGCACCTTATTAAAGTCCGTAAAAACATCCACGAACAATTGCACAATCTCTTCTGCTGAACTATTTTCTGGAGTTTTAATTTCAAATGGATTATTCATAGTGACTTTTCATTAATAAATCATTAAAATACTGACCATTCTTTGGTTGGTTCGCATCATATAGCGCTTCCTTATCAAAATCATACACACTATCATATGTTAGTTTAGGATAACCAGACTCTTCTAGACGATAAGACACCATTGGAAGAATATCTTCTAAAGAATTTTCTTCAAGAAACTCAATTTTTACAGATAATCTATTCATTCTAATCTTCTCTGGGACGAAACGATTGTAATATATCATTTCCGTCCATGTTTTCATAGTTCGATCATAAACTTCATCTATTAAAAATTTATTACAATCTCTAACTTCTATGGCGGAACGCACATCTGAATCGTTTAATACAAAATGAAAACGTATTTCATGCGATTCACATTCAATTGATACAGATTTTAACGCTTGGGAATATTTGTGAAAGATTCTACTTTTCTCATTTATCACCTCATGATCCGTTTCCAAAAGATATGTTGATGCACGTAGACTATCTTCTGCTAATTCATCTGCCAATCGTAATATTGCCGCTAACATTCTCATGCGCACCTTTTCTCCAAAAAGAGTGGCATTTTCATCTATTATGCCTATTGGATCATCTTTCCCCGAATGAGCTTTAATTAGATGAAAAATAAACTTTTTCTCTACAGAATCTAAACCAGCAATTTGATAATTCTTTCCCAGTACATCATTAATTAATTTTTTTACTGTCTCAGCATGTTCTTTACGTCCTTTAATAATGTGTCCAGCGTCATGCATCTGTATCGCCATCAACAACAGAAACAACTCATACGATGTTAAGGAGTCCTTAATGGGGAATATTAATTGGGATGCACGAAGAATCACATCTTTAATATGACGTTCACCATGATTATTCAAATATTCACCATTTAAGAATCTTTGAGCAACAGCCTTAATTTCTGGATGAATCTTTTCATTCATAAACTGTTTTGCTACCTTATATAAACTATTATATGGTTTCTCTCCTGGGAACGATGTCTGATCCTTCTTCAACAACGCGGTTTCTATAGAATACCCTGATTCCATTTTATCGTAATACAAAATTAAATATAAAAATCACAAAGCCTTAAATTCGTTTCTCCCTTAACTCGAAGTCCTTCCCTATTGTTCATAATCACCGAAGCTATTATTGGATCTCGTTCTAATATACGTTCTTTCAGTTGATCATATAATTCAATAATCTTATTATACATATCTTGAATTGAGCCGCCTGACACCAAAACTTTTACACCCTCCATTTCAATGTCAATTGTAGTTAACACAGATATTGGGAACCGTGCCTCAGACTCATAGCCGAGAAAGCAACGCAAACCATTGGCCAGTAATGTATCGGCAAAGCCTCCAGCACAATAACAGTTAAATGCGCACATAAAAGCATTAGTAAATATATAATTGTTATCTGTAACCGACACGATATCTTGATTCTTTAACAATAGCGAAGATTTTGTTCCATGGCAATAGGCAAAGCATATAAAAGGCTGAACATTAATTGCAGAAATTTTGGTTGAAATGTTATATTTATCCGCGTCGTTAGAATTTATCAATAGACATTTTGTTTCGACATTCGAAATGTTATGCATTAACTCTAAAGTACTATCTCTACTTTCGATAAATGCTTGACCACATTTTAAATCAGCATCATCACACAATATGGCAATGTTTAACATCATAATTTTGTCTTGTGCTGTTTAAAAAACAAATCAGTTGTCATACTTAGGACACCCCTTGATACATCTTTTCCAATTTCTGTATTACGACGGATTTCTGACAAAACATCATTCATTGTATATTCTTTTCCTCCAATACGAACATATGGAATTGATTTTTGGGTATCTGGTTGATTGACAATCCATCTTTCAATCACTGCATTAATATTATTACATATTGCGCCATATGCCTTCTCTATTATCTCAATAACTTCGTGAGTACTCATATCTTTAGACAAACAATAAAAAGCTTGTCCATCATACATTTGTGTAGTAGCAGTCACATCCAAATCTTGTCCTGTAAAAATAATCACCGGAATTAAGGATGATAAATCATGAATTTGTTTAAGTATAATATGACCCACAATTTTCCCGCTTGCAAATGACCAATCTAATACTACAATAATCTTTTTGTCAAGATTATCTCGAATAAACGACACACCATCCTCTGGTTGTGTAAATTGCTTAATATCAAGAACAGAATCCTCAATATCATCACAAATTGCTTCAATGTTTGCTAAAACATCCTCTATAAAAACAACTACTGCGTCAATTTTTTTCATTATACTATTATTTAGCAAAAGGTATAGTTATACAAAATGTTGCTCCCGTAGGTAAAAATTCTTGTTGAACTAATTCAATAGACCCTTTTATTGCCTGTAAACGCATTTTTATCATAAATAAGCCTAACCCAGAGCCTCCTAAATGAGCAGTCGTTGTATAAAACTCATCAAATATGTGTTCTTTATCAATCTCCTTTACGCCCTCTCCATTATCTGAGAAGAAAAGCCTAAGGGAATCATTTGAAGCCACTAATTCACACTTGATTTTTTTATTTGTCGTATTCCTTAAGGCTTTCACAGAGTTATCTATCAAACATCCCAACATATCCACATATACTTTGTCATTATAATTAAGCATAATTGCAGTTTTTGGAACAATCGTTTCCACAGAAATTCCTTCATGTTTGAATAACGCTTCATATCGTTCTTTCATGGTTTCTAATGTAACATTCGAAACATCAAACGGTTCAAGATTTTCGCCATCTTTGGCAAATGCTAACATAAAATTAACCGCTTTAGATAATTTATTCATATTATCATATACCATTGTGGCATGATGAACACACTTTTCTTCTTTTTGCCGCAATGGTAGCCATTTAACAACAAACTCTGCAGAGCGTTTAATCATACCTATTGATGTTCTAACGATATGAGAAATTTGAGCCGCATAACTTTGTAAAGAAATTAAACTATACATTAGATTTTCTTGATTATGTTTGGCAGATTCAACTTGTTCCTCTCTGTCCAAAGCATCCCTCACGTACTGTTTAGCAGTTGTCAATTGTGAAGAAATACTATTTAAAGTACTCTGAATCTCCGAAGTTGTATTTGAAATCGCGGAAAGTTCCTTAATCGAAGTTAATGCCGCATCTATAGTGCTGATGGGTTGTAATTTCCGCTCTCGCGAATAGACCTTCTTTGTCTTTCTATTTTTTAAAACTTCCTCAATAACAGTCAACTGGTTTACCACAAACTTCCGTAATTCAATCCATTCTTCATTTGTCACAAAATCTTGGCGATTAGTTGCATCAATAATGTTAGGATTTCCATCTGCTGTAATATCTACCCATCCTATCACGTCTCGCGTACTAATCTTGTCGAAAAAATTAGACCAACGACGTTTATCTATACCAAACAGATCTTTTTGTTTGTCTCGATTATCATCAAATTCCGCGAAAGGAGTCGCAATGATTCCATCTCTATACACCTTAACACCATCTATTTTATCCTCTTTAAAGTTTCTAGAAAATCGTCTTTTGCCTTCTTGATCGTAGTAATATAGCGTCATCGAAATTGGTCCAAAAGAATAAGAAGGAACAACTTTTTTTTCTATATTGTTCAACTTTGCAATTGCTTCCTCTTGGTAATAACATTTTTTTTGTTTGTCATATATGGAATCAAGTTGCAATGTTATAGTAGCTTCCGAAAATGCCATACTCTCAACCAACTTAGAAGAGTAATCGCTATATTGTGGAGCAAAAATTCGTATTTGAAAGGGATATGTCATCATCCTATTGGGACGGACAAGTTTTGTCAATTCTTTATACGCTCGCTGAATATCTCTTTCCGTCCAAACATCATCTAAAATTGATAACTCAAGCGTAGTTCCATGATCTTCACATTTTGCTGGTTCTTGCCAAAATTTGTTATCAAAATCTGTAAATAAGGTAGCCTCCTCTAAATTCGACATTTGTTGTTCCTCTTCTATTGCATATTTTGACCAATCTGTCTCTAAACAATTCCACCATTCTTCTCCCTTTTGTTTAGAACGTAAAATCATCTTTGCGCCTAACTTATCCACAGCAAAACGTCCCACACCTTTTTTTCCAACAACACGACGACAAAAAGGAGCGGGGGATATTGTATTACGACGCTTACTACTAGTTCCTATCACCATCCATTTGTCTTTAATATCTTTTTCTGTCATTCCAATACCATTATCTTCAATTAATATCCTACCCTCATCGGATTTTGGATTTACTGCCAAAAAACTTAATTTCACTTCCGTAGCATTTGCATCATAGCAATTCTTTACCAGCTCAAATAATGCCGTGATTCTATCCGTAATTAACTCCCGACCCAACAATCGAAATGTACTAACATCAAACCGGAAGTGTAAGTTTTGTATACTATCTTGCATATGCTAAAATTTTATCAAAAACAGCTTTCGCCAATAATGGAGGAACAGCGTTCCCTATTTGTTGTTGTATATACATTAAAGGCCCTTGAAAAACATAATCGTCAGGAAAACTCTGCAAACGAGCAGCTTCCCTAACGGAAAGTCCCCTATCCTCATAAGGATGTATTAACATATTTTTTCTATAGTTAGAAATAACAATAGACGGCAAATCTGCTCGAAGTCGTTTATAGATACCACTATGACAATTATTTTTATTTGCATAATTTTTCATTAACGCTTCTGGAATTGCCTGCCAATTCTGACCTTGACTAATATATCGATATCTTTCTACAACATAATCCGCATTCCTGGAAACATAATTTTGCACACTCTTTGCGCTATTTTTCCGCATCAATCTTGCATATTCGGATGCCGAATCTAAAGCTTTGCTGTACGGACACACTTCCTTCATTTCCCCATTTTTCAAATGAGGCAAATCACTTATCGCATCCCACACAGAAACTTTTAATTCACATTTTTTTGGAAAATCATAATGAACACCATTTATATTTCCAACCATAATAAACCGATGTCTATTTTGAGGGACCCCATAATCGGAAGCAGTAAGGACGGCATACTCAACAGTATACCCCAATGTTTCAAAACAATTCTTGACATTACGTAATGTTTCTCCCTTTTCAAACTGTACAAAACCCTCTACATTTTCAAAAACAAACCAAACAGGTTTTAAACAATCAACGAATCTAACAAACTCTTCAAAAAGAGTATTATTAGGATTCTGTGTATTGCGAGTCCTTGTATTAGATGTAGAGAAACCTTGACAAGGGGGACCTCCAAAGACCAAAAATAATGGATCTTTAGTATGCAAAAGATTATGAGGATTGATATTGTGTATATCATCACATACCACTTGCGTTGTTGGATGATTATATGCATAAGTTTTCGAGGCATATTGATTACATTCTACAGCAACTAGCACATCTATGCCAGCCCACCTTGCCCCTAAGCTTAACCCTCCCGCTCCAGAAAAAATATCAATAGCACACGGCACCACCATACGCAGTAATTTATTTTTCACGCCACAAAGTTACAACTTTTTCCTGATATATGCAAATATTTCTCGCATTTTTTCATTATTTTTATCATTTTACCCCTATTTCAATCACTTTTATCGTTAATATGTCCCCAACACACATCAAAATCACGTCTATTATCACCACTTATCCTACAAACTTCATGCCATTCTCATGCATTGGCAGAAATATGACAAGAAGGATTATGCGAATCATTATTGCAGGTGATTAAATAAATTGACCCAACAAGCGCTGAATTATCTAACTAAAACAAAGAAAGCGGCTATAATCGCTATAGTCGCTTTCTTTTGGGTTTATGATAGAGATTATTTACGTCTTTTCATCGTCTCTACCACAGCCGTTTTGGGATTTTTTCTCGCTTCACTTACAGGAATAAATTCACCAGTTTCAGCATCTCTTCCAACTTTGAAGGTGATATACTTTGCCATATTTCTACTCCTTTCTCCTTTTAAGGCTGGTCTGCATGTTTCAGGCAGACGTTATACATTCTTTCATTATCATGGTGCAAAGGTAAGTAAAAATCTCGACATATACAAGAACATTAATAGAATCCTAATGTCACGTTAATAAACTTCTAATGGTTCATTAATAAAAATGTAATTCATACACTCCTTTGTTTCCACTACAAATATACAACTATTTTTTGTAACTATTCATGCACAATTATTAAAAACTTACATATAAGCACTAAAACACAAAAGGTAATCCCTTTGCTGTGTGTTTAGGCTGTTTACTGTCTTATGCAAATTTGTTTTTCTTTCGAAATCCGCTGCAAAATTACAACTTTTTTTTGACATATGCAAATCTTTTTGCAAAAAAAAGTTATTAACAAAGACGCTAAAGTTTTCCAAAACAAAATCGCAACCAACTATATTTTAGTTAATTGCGATTTCTTAGAGTAACAAATAGTTGTCTGAAATAAAAAGTTATTGACATTCACTTTTTTGTAAACTTGCTATGTTTTTTGCAGAATAAGTACCATTACTGACCCCGTATCGTCCGTTTTTTCACAACCTATCTTTCTCTTTCCATACACATCAACTTCCCCAGTAAATAACGTCCATAATCATCGGCCAACCAAATCTTATCACTACCAAAATTAAGAGCAGCCAATGTTTTGGTCCCCACATGGGTAATTGATTTACCCAATCTAGCAACATAATCTTGCGCGATTTGAGTAACAAACGGGCAAACATGCTCCCATTTGTGATTTGATAGATTAGGCGTTAGACATTTTGTTTCAACATACCACGGCCAGCGCTTCATCCCCCCTATCTCTTTGATAGGCTGACTCATTACCTCATATACACCAACAACCCTTCGTCCGCCAACCGCATAAACAATGAGAATATCACCAGCACGAACCGCTCTTGGTCGTCTTTTCGAGAAATACATTCTTTTATCCTTTGAGAAGTCGCCTTTAAATATTGGATTTTCCGCTACTCCCATCGGTTTAATAAATATCTTTATACCTTTCGCGACTTGATATGGATGCACAATATCATCAATCTCCACATTTACAGATTCCGTTTTTTTATCTCCCAAAGGACAAGAGGCCATTACTCTATCCTTAATCTCATTTAGTTTTTCGATGGTCAACAAATCAGGAGCGTCTTTCACAATTTGCGATTCCATTTCCTCTAACAATTGCACATTATCTATTTGGACTCCCCACTCATGATTCATCTCCATTCCGTTATGTGTTAAATTTGCAGAAGAAATAATGCCGACAACCGGTTGATCGCATTTTTTGAATATATAAACCTTCCCGTGCAATTTATTATCAATTCGCAATGTCCATTGTACCCCTATACGATCCATCTCCTTGCAAAACGAGTGTAAAGAATCTATCTTGCCCGCTATTTCTTCATTCTTGGCTGTTGTGATGAATACAATTTTTCTAATAGAGCCAATATCTATAATAGCATCTGCGAAAGCGGAGAAATCCCCATAACAAAAGGGGCTGGCCATCACAATCTCATCCGCGTTTTTGCAGAGAGATAGGAACGCAGCTCCATGGTTCGTACAAGAAGAATTTGATAGAATCGTCATTTTTAAAACAACAAATATGTATTGTTCGACCAAATAAAATAGTTAATAATTTCTTTCAGCTTTAATTTTTTTTCTCGCTTCCTCTAATCTATAGCGTCTTTCCTTTTTCCGTATCCTTAAACCTCTGAATTGGTTCCTCCCTCCACTTCTCCTCCATCAACTTCTTTATCTTTTTCCTCCTCAAACCGATACTACATAACTTGTTTCTCGTTTCTCGTTTCTTGCTTCTCACTTCCCGCACTTCGCTTGCGCTTTCACCATACAACTCGTCAACAACCTTTCAATCTCTCTTGCCATCTCGTATAATTTTTGGCACTTCTCTTCTTCTAAGAAATTACTTTTATGGAGTAGTTCTAACCAGTACTGGCTCTCATTACATTCTTTCAGTGCAATCTTCACCTTATGGATATAGTCCACATCACTTTCCGAGAACTTCGCCTCTCCATAATTGGCTCCGATGCTAGTCCCTGCCCGTAACAATTGATCCGTCATCTTAAATTCTTTTTTCTCCTTTACTATCTGCCGAACGCACTCCACCACCTTCACTGCATATTCCATACATAGCGCATCAATATCATTTTTTTCTTTAAATATCATAATCTCGTACTTGTTTCTTGTTTCTCGTTTCTTGTTTCTTATAAAATGTTTCCTTCTTCCTTAAAACAAGAAGAGTATTTCCTCAATCCTTAAACTACAAAAGAGTATCCTTCTTCCTTCCTCCTCCCTCCTCTTCCTCCCTTTCTCGTTTCTCGCTTCTCGTTTCTTATCATCCTTCCTTCCCCACTAGTGAACGAAGTCTCTCCTCATCCCAATTCCACCACTTCATTTCTTGCAATTCAGCAATCTTTTCTTCCTCAAACCGATATTTTCTTACCTCAGCGGGAGAAATTATATACCACTCTTCGCTTGCCTTCATTCACTAGCCTTGCGTTGTTTTATCTTTTCATAAATCCTATATATTTCCGGCCAAACCATCCTTAGCCACATGGTGAACTTCAGTTGCGAATAATCTATCTTCTTAGATAAGGCTTTCGCTTGCTTGCGATAGTGCTTATCAAACATATAGGGATATAACCGACCAACCATTTCTTGGTCAAAATAACGACGAAAATCGGCATTCAGCGCCCGCGCCTCCGCATACTTGTCAATGTAATATGGGATATGCTTTTCTAATGAAATGACCTTATGCATAGCTCGGTTCTCTGCGTCCTGAACATAATAAGCCAGCACCTTAGTAGAAATTGCACCGCCACCTAATAACAAGAGCCGATACCACATATCCAAATCTTCCCCATACTCCATACGCTCATCAAAAAGACCAACCTTAATCAAATTCGCCCTACTACTACTACTACTACTACCGGTCCAAAAATATAAATTCTCCTTCCACGGATTATTAACCATACGATGTTGAGCTTTTGTATTATCCATCTTCGGCAACGAGGCACCATCTTTAACCATACAATTCCCTATTCCATAAATGCCAGCCTCCGGATATTCTTTAATAAGGGCTGCCAACTCTTCCAAATAGGTTGAATCCCATAAATCATCCCCATCCAGAAATGCCACATATTCTCCTTTTGCTGCCAATATACCCGCATTGCGAGCAGAACTGACACCACCATTAGGCTTGTTGATTAGCCTAAATGATGAATCGATGGAATGATGCGCCCTGAGGGCTAATGATGAAACAAGCCATTGTTCTACTACTTGTTGTGAATGGTCTATGGAGCCATCATTGACAATGATGACTTCATAATCGTTGTACGTTTGCGCGAGTACCGAATCCAAGGTATGAACAATGGATTGCGCTTTGTTATATAGTGGAATTACGACGGAAATCATATTATTATTTCATTCTTAATTGATCTAGCTGAAATAGCACGTTACCTACGACGCGGGGCGTTTTATATAATAAACGATATTTAGGCGGAATAACTTGATAATCTAATTTTCTAATTGCTTGTTTAGCATCTTCCCATTGAGAACTATCTTTTCCAAAATAGAACCGCTTAATATGATTCGCAGCCCATCGCATTATCCACTGATAAAAGATGGCATTCGATTGGAATAACGGATCTTTATATTTATCCACATAATATGGCAAGAAATCTTTCAGTCTCCGCTCACGTTTTTGAGTCCTATTTTCTGCGTCAAATTGATAATAAACCATATATCGGTCATAAAACGCAACTGCATGCGTAGCTATGATACGAAACCACATATCCGTATCTTCAGCATATTTGATTCGTTCATCAAAATAATCCACTTTATCAAATACCTCCTTGCGAATAACTACCGATGAAGAACAGAACAAATCCGATACTCGCCCGGGCATTTCAAAATAGTGGTCCACATATCCTCTATACACCTCTGGCAAACCAGTAGCTAACTTGCGAATTAACTGTCCGTTGGATAGTTCAGCAAAATTGATTCCCCACATAGCCGCATCCGGAAAATCTTCAATCATTCTTACTTGTTCGGCAAGATACTCCTTATCCCACTGGTCGTCCGCATCGAGCAAGGCAACATACTCGCCTTTGGCTTCTCGAATACCACGATTGCGAGCGGAGCAGACGCCACCATTAGGCTGGGAGACCAAATGGATTTGTGATTTGTGATTTGTGATTGGTGACTTAATATAGTCTTCGACAACTTTATCACTTCCATCTGTGGAGCCATCATTAACGACAATGACCTCATAATCCGTATAAGTTTGAGCCAATACAGAATCAAGCGTATGCGTAATCGATTGCGCTTTATTATATAATGGAATTACTATGGAAATCATTTCTTAAGATGTAATATTCGTTTTATTTTTTTCAATATCATGTTAAATTCCCAAGATAGACTGAAATGATAATCGCACTCTGCCTGAATTTTAGCTATAATTGGTTGTAGCTCTTCTTGAGATAATCTTCTTGTAGAATCCTCAAACAAATATGAATGTTTCAACACTCTTCGCTCTTTTGGGGGTAATTGCATATAATTACCATACGAAATTCGTAAATAAGTATCGTAATCTGCGGGGACGACACATATTCTTCCTTCAAAATCCATTTCTATACCATCACCAAAAACCTCTCTTTTAAACAAACCTCGTTGAGGCCAACTATTGTGATAATCCTTAACATAGTCTGTTAGAGCATCTTTATGTTGCATAATTAAATTGTCCCACTTTTGTAAGGGATTACTACGCAGCCATTTCCTTCGGCGAAACTTATATCTTAGATACTTTATCCAATATGTTTTCGGAGGAGGGCAAACGGAATAAATGTCATATTCATAATTCATCGCACATACTTTTTGAGTCCATACCGCATCTTCCTCTTCTGATTCAACATTATCAAGAGGAAACAAATCAATATACACGCCACCTACATATATTGGATTGACATGCTCAATAACCATAGATGTTAACGACTCTAATTTCATCATACAATAGAGATGATTAGCATCGTCTCGATAAGATGCTAATTTAAAATCTTTGCCAAACACCTTATGACGCAAATCGTACAACTTCTCTAAGTCCTTACGTGGCATTAGTACATCTATATCATCATCCCAAGGTATCATGCCTTTATGTCGCACAGCGCCAAGGCAAGTTCCATAAGCAAGATAATAAGTCAACTGATTTTCTTTACACACTCGTAGAAATTCATCTAAGATTTCTAGCAATTTTTTATTATGTAACTCTTGCGTATACATTTATTCTCCTTGTATTCGTTTTAACTTATATTGATAACTATCAATTCCAAACTGATGGGGATTTGTATGATACCGTTCTAAGACATCTTTATAGATATCCTCATATTGCGGAATAAATAATTCTTCTGACTTTTCCGCACGTTTGATAATTTCAGCTGCAAGTTCTGTTGTTAAACTAGGCTCTGTTTTTCCACCATTAAATGATGTCCCCTTTAACGAACCCGGTGATACTTCTAATATACGATTTTGTGAACCTTGTTCTACTAATTCCACATTGATTGCTTCTATTCCTTTGCTTAATGCAGCCTTTGTAGCACTATATACACTAAAGAATGGAGAGCAAAGCCTACCTGCTATACTGACCATAACCGCGCAATAGAAAGGCTGTTCCCCTAATAAATTATCATAATAGTATCTCAGTATTTTTAACGGTGCTATTACGTTGACAGCAAAAATAGTCTGAATATAATCGAATGATAAATCTTGGAACAGTTTTAAATGCCCAAAGCCTGCCGTAATATAAAGCATCTGAATATTCGGGAGTTTAGACAACAATTCTAAATAATTAGATTGTAATAAATCGCAAATGATCTCAGTTACTTTATCAGAGACCGAATACTCTGTTGGTAATAGATTTTTGTCCATTACGTACACATTCTTCACATCCTCTCTTTGAATAAGATTAAGGACTATTGATAAACCTATACCGCTACTGCCGCCAACCACTAGTGCATTCATTTTATTACATCTGGATTAGGTTGATGATCAATCTTATTTATTGCTTCTTGATATTGTTCCACTATTTGCTTTTTAATGTTCGTTGTTGAAGCGCCCTCTCCACGTGGAAAGTAGAAGACGGTCACCCCTAAATCCTTGAGATAGTCATACTTCCCAACCCAATCGTCGCCGACAACGAAGACATCAATGTTGAGTTTCTTGACCAATTCAGTATGATCAAGTGAGCGTTGAGGTATGACAATATCGGGATACTTAAGTGCTTTGATTATAGCAATACGCTCCTCAAAAGGAATAACCGGTGGATTCTTATAAGAAGCCACTAATTCATCTGTACTAACCCCAACGATGAGTGTCCCACCTAATCCGCGAGCGTACTCAATCATTTTGAGGTGATTGCTATGGAACATGTCAAATGTTCCACTTGTGTAAACTACTGTTTGTCCGTTATACATAATTTATTCGCATTAAACTATCTCAAGATTTTCTCCACACCATTTTATTCACAATATTGGTATAGCTCTGAATAATCTTCACAATCTTAGTGGAGACATTCTCATCCACATAATCAGGAACGGGGATGCCATGTAACGCATTGGCATTCATAGTCACTGCACAATCGACCGCTTGCAATAACGATTGCGTATCAATCCCCGCGATAAAGAAACATCCTTTATCAATAGCTTCCGGACGCTCGGTACTCGTACGAATACAGATAGCAGGAAACAGATGTCCTATACTCGTAAAGTACGAAGATTCTTCAGGAAGCGTTCCACTATCCGAAACAACAGCGAAAGCATTCATCTGCAAGCAATTATAATCATGGAAGCCAAGAGGCTCATGTTGCATAACGCGTTTGTCTAGTTGGAAACCCGATGACTCTAAACGCTTACGTGAGCGTGGATGGCAACTATATAGAATCGGCATATCGTATTTCTCTGCCATTGCATTAATGGCATTGAAAAGCGATAGGAAATTTTTCTCTGTATCGATATTCTCCTCGCGATGGGCACTCAAAAGGATATACCTACCCTTCTCTAAGCCGAGACGCTGATGGATATCCGAAGCCTCTATTTGCGCTAAATTTTGATGAAGCACTTCCGCCATTGGTGATCCAGTTACGAAAGTACGCTCCTTTGGCAAGCCACATTCTGCTAAATAACGACGAGCATGCTCCGAATAAGCCATATTGACATCCGAGATAATATCTACAATACGGCGATTGGTTTCCTCCGGCAGACATTCGTCCTTACAACGATTGCCCGCCTCCATGTGGAAGATAGGAATATGCAGACGTTTAGCAGCAATCACGCTAAGACAAGAGTTAGTATCTCCCAGCACAAGAACTGCATCGGGTTGGACATCCAGCATCAATTGATAACTCTTGGCGATGATATTTCCCATAGTCTCTCCCAAATCTTTACCGACAGCCTCCATATAAATATCAGGATCAGCCAAGCCTAAATCACGAAAGAAGATACCATTAAGGTTATAATCATAATTTTGACCGGTATGCGCCAAAAGTGTATCAAAATATTCCCTGCATTTGTTAATTACCGCTGCTAAACGAATTATCTCTGGTCTTGTACCAACAATAATCAGCAACTTTAGTTTACCATTGTTCTTAAAAGTATTCATATAATTATTCCTTAATTAATTTATATATTGCTCTTTTTTGAGTCTCATTATCCATCAATAGAATCTTGTCTTTATAAGTCCCTAATGGATAATACTGATGAAAACGACCACCCCTGTTTGGTAAGGAAAGTAATTCATATATTTCAAGATTATCCTCACTATTGATTATCATTCCGTATGTGCGAATGCGATTGTCACACCCCCCCCCCTATATACTTCGCCATTTGTTGACATGCAAATCACACGTCCGTTATCACCCAATTTTAATTCCTCTGTCACCCAATGTGCAGCGTGAACTAACGGGAATTTGGTTATAGGAGAAGCCACTTGATTGCAATCCGGCAAATTAACTTTAGATAATCTACATATATATTGAGGCTCGTCCGTAGAACCTGTAGCATCATTATTCCAAAATACTGATTTTTCTGTGAAGAAGAAGGATAATGTACGATAACATTGTTCAAACGCGCCTATGCGAATCAATGAACGGCAATTATCTTTGGAATAATAGATAGCAGAACTGCCGTCATTTCCATCCCCATTACCAATAAAGATATAACCGGAGTATGGATCTCGCATCATCACATGCGTATGTCGAGCAAATGGCTCTAACCCTAAAGAATCATGTTCTGCTTGGGAATAAAAAGTTTGCAACGTATCTAAATAATCATGTTGCACATTATATGAATAAATATGATGTCGTCCCCATGATGTAGTATATTCTGAGAATAAAAGTTCATCTTCTTCTTTTTCATTTCGAGTCCAAACCATAGAATGGCGTATGCCGGTAGAAGCGGGATTACTAAATACCACCTTCCATGGTCCATTCAATCCCTGCGAAATAAATATCTTATAGCCATTACGCAACGCGTATAGGTTGCCTTGCCGCACTAATTCCATACCTTCATCATATTGAATTGGCATCTTACACATCCGTTTCGGCAGTTTATGCGGTAGCTTCACGAAAATAGTATTGTGATACCAAAAAACTAACGTATCATCAAATGCTTGCATAAACTGAGGTGCGAATAGTTCATAACAACATTTCCTTAAATAATATGGACCCACCTGCCAATCCATATCTTTACATGTTTCTTGAGGTAAATAAGGCGCCGTCTGCTCTACCATAGAAGGCTGAGAACACCATTCTTTCCATTTGTGTGCATATTTTACCGCCTTGCCTCTAATTAAGAAGGTAAAAATACATAAAGAAGAAACTATAAGCAATATAACAACACCTAATTTATTCATTCTTTACTACGGGTTCAAAATAGGTATCGGGATGAGCGGAGTCGAATGTTTCGTTCGCCCACATAACTGTTACTAAATTTTCTGTATTCGACAGATTTATAATATTATGCGTATAACCCGGCAACATGTGTACGGCTTGGATATTTTCTCCGGAAACTTCAAACTCGAGTATCTCACCCTGTTCATCCAACATGTTCCGCATTTGAATAAGTCCATGCCCACTCACCACCATAAAAAATTCCCACTTAGAATGATGCCAATGCTGTCCTTTTGTAATGCCCGGTTTCGAGATATTGATGCTTACTTGTCCACACTTCTCTGAATGTAATAGTTCTGTAAACGAGCCACGATCATCGACGTTCATCTTCAAAGGGAAAGCAATCTTCTCTTTGGGAAGATAACTCAAATACATAGAGTAGAGTTTCTTCTCTAATGAGTTATTCGGAATCTCAGGTATTACTAAAGTTGTTGGTTGGTCATGGAATTTATAAAGTATGTCTGCCAGTTCGCCTAAAGTGACCTTATGTGTAATAGGAGCAGCGCAATAACGTCCATCGGGACGAAGGATGGTTTCCACGCCTGCAAATTCGCAGTAATGCTCCTCTCCTTTAAGAGCAAGAATAAGTTCGTGCACCAAATCGTCAATATAGAGCAGCTCTAATTCTACCGACGGGTCGTTGATTTGTATGGGTAAATCATTGGCAATATTATAGCAGAAAGTAGCCACCACTGAATTATAATTAGGTTTACTCCATTTACCGAATAAGTTCGGGAAGCGATAAATAAGTACGCGCGCGCCCGTATCCTTATTATATTGGAAAAAGAGTTCCTCTCCGGCTTTCTTACTGCGGCCATATTCACTATCACCAAAACGTCCACTTAATGATGCCTGCAAGGAGGAAGATAACATTACGGGGCAAGTGTTATGGTGACGTCGTAAGGCAGTCAGTAGTTCACCTGCAAAGCCGAAGTTTTGCTGCATAAACTCGGTCTGCTCTTTAGGCCTATTGACACCTGCAAGATTGAAGACAAAGTCTGCCTTAGCGCAATAAGCATCTAATTGCTCCGCAGTGGAATCCATATCAAATTCCATCACCTCTTCAACGACTAAGTCCCCATAGCAACGAGCCTTGCCATCGCGGATATTTTTCAACTCCGCGCACAAGTTCCTACCTACGAATCCTTTTGCTCCTGTCACTAAAATTTTCATAACGATGTATGTTAGACTTACTTTCTATTTATTCAGAACGAATATCCTTGGCTTTCGCACGCGGTTGCAGTCCTAAATCCTCGCGAATAAAGCGGAGCTTAAGTAACAATTCTTTCATTTCCTCAACATCCAAACGACGCGTATTATGACTATGATAATCCTCTATGCGACTAATCTCGTCATTACCTTCAGTAAAGAACTTATCATAATTCAAATCACGTGTATCGCATGGTATGCGAAAATAGTTACCACAATCTATCGCCTTAGCCATCTCCTCGCGCGTAACAAGGGTTTCATAGAGTTTCTCACCATGACGCGTACCAATAACTTTGACTTCGGCATTGCCATATTCTGGACGAAGTTGAGCATAGGTTTGTTTAAGAGCTTCCGCTAAAGTAGTAAGCGTAGCAGCAGGAGCCTTTTGAACGAACAAGTCACCATTCTCACCATGCTCAAACGCATACATCACCAAATCTACAGCGTCATCCAATGTCATCATAAATCGAGTCATATTCGGATCGGTGATGGTGATAGGTTTGCCTTCCATTATTTGGTCCACCCACAATGGAATAACACTACCACGGCTTGCCATCACATTACCATACCGCGTGCAACAAATAGTAGTTGCAGCATTCTTACCTAATGAACGCCCTTTAGCAATCGCCACCTTCTCCATCATAGCTTTACTGATACCCATAGCATTGATTGGATATGCAGCCTTGTCAGTAGAGAGTACCACCACATTCTTTACGCCATGAGCAATAGCGGATTCTAACACATTATTAGTGCCTTCCACATTGGTGCGCACCGCCTCCATTGGGAAAAATTCACATGAAGGAACTTGCTTAAGGGCTGCTGCCGAGAAAATATAATCCACTCCAGGCATCACATTATCCACCGACTGTCGATTACGTACATCACCAATATAAAATTTGACTTTAGGGTTTTGCAACGCATGACGCATATCGTCTTGCTTTTTCTCATCACGCGAGAAGATACGAATTTCACGAATGTCGCTATCTAAGAATCGACGCAACACTGCATTACCAAAACTACCTGTACCGCCTGTAATCAACAGGACTTTATCTTTAAAGATGCTCATATTATGTTATTTATTAAATTCGTTAATAGCCGCATACAAGGTATCATAGAATATCTTACCTACGTATTTAGGAGTATATTGTTCGTATTGTTGCTCAATTTGAGAGAACGGAATTGTTGTGCCTTTATGCTTGGTACAAAAATCAACGATTTGATTGATCAGTTCATCTGTAATAGGCGCATCCATTTTCACATTCAATGCCATCGGATACGGCTTCAGGACAGGTAATGTGGGGCAATCGTCATTGTAATAAAAATTCAATATCGGTTTACCTGTCGCAATATAATCTAATATCTTGCTGGGCATTTGAGAAGATGTTTTGTTGGCGATATGTACCAACACATCAGACTGCAACAAATAACTATCTGCCACATCGGGTTGTACAAAGCCATAGTAATGCAACCAAGGAAGCGTATTCTTGAAATATTTGTCAATAAACTGCTGAGGGAACGAGCCATTAAACCCACCGGCAATATGCAGACCATAATCGCCATAATTTTGAAGTTGCTCTATAATATCAAACATATATTGCGGATGACGAGCATCAGGATAGAATTTGCCTACAAATGCTAAATTAATGTCGTGAGTCTCTGCCATTGGGGTATTAACATTAGTTGCGCGTTCTACAATATTACAGAATTCAGCTATCACATTCTTACACTTATTTTCCCTTAATGTAGAACTTGCATATATCTTTGGTAAAATAATTTTGGTTGCTTTAGTATCCCATTCTGCTCGTTGCTCTAACATATTAATTAATGGTTCCATATAGTAATACACCAATGGAATTGAAAGACCAAAACACGAAGCAATGCTCATAGGATAATAAGGCATCGAACAACAAAGAATCACATCAAACTCCGATTTATGACGATTCAGCCAAAGGTATATCTCGGTATCTCGTGGTTCAGAGAAACGTTTATGCCAAATACGATAGAGAATAGATTTCGGCCACAATAAATAGCGTAAGAATTTAAATTTTCCTAAACCACTGACGAGTTTGAGATAGCGGCAGGTATTATTCCATGGTGTATGTATAATGTGGCAAGTTTTGTAAGTCGATTGTTGTTGTTCTTTTGTTTGAGCGCAACCGAGGATAGAGATATGCACATCGTCATATTGGATTAATGCATCCACTAATCTATACACGATACGGGCATTCGCACTCGTATTAGGATATAGTTCATCGTGTAGTAGCAAGATTCTCATTTTTTATCAAAAGCATCAATAAAACTATTCGGGCAACAATTTAGGACATGCACTCCTTTTCGGTCCGCTATCTCACGCAGTTCCCAATAGGTAGGAAAATAAGATGCATATAACCTTAATACCTCATGAAATTTCATAGGGCGACCATCACCATCAATAATTACATTTTCGTCAACCTCTTTTTTATCATAGAAATGGCTATCACGCATGCAAGTATGATTATCGGCATTAACATAAATATCACGAGTCCAAGAATGCTCCACCCCATACAATTCAATCGTTTGATAACGCATATAGATACCTAAATAAATTGCTAAGGCTAAAACATTATTGACCTCCGGCATTGCCAAATTATGGTCATAGCAATATTGTCTATGTTCTTCCGGACCTATATATATTGCTTCATTTACACGCATAATATTCACATGTTCTGTTGATTGCAGCCATGTCACATTGCGCGTATGTTCTTCGGGGACAAAAAGAGTCATCGACCATGTAGTATCATTCAATATTTTTTTCACTATATCAAGACCATTAAAATTGGCTCGAGGATGAAAAAAAGCGGGATCTGCTAAAACATAATAGCGAGGCTTTAATTCTTTATAAGAAGGATGTAAAATATGTGCATTCGATACCATGTAATCACAAGAATCATCCAACTGATTTATCATTTGTTTCAACGAATCCCCATTTCCTAAGATACGAAGCATCTTCTTTTCCGGATTTGGTAAAGAATTAATATTGTCCATCAAAGACAAATTAGTTAGTCGATGCAAGAAGTAATCATAATGTTTTTGATCTCTTCTCTGACTACGCCATCTATTTATATATTGTTTTAACATATTCATCATTTCACATACTCCAACTTCATGGGAGTGCCTTTAGTTAAATCGAAAAATTCTTATTTTCAACTTTTGTTTATTTGGACAAGAATGGCACAAGGATGAGGATTATTTTCTTTTATGTCAACAAATCCGCAATTATTTTTGATGCATGACTAATATCATCGCTTTGCTCCGAACCAGAAGACTCTGCTTTAGTGTGGAGAGATGCCAATATCAATCTTTGCTCATCACAATAAAAATAAGCACGCAGACCAGAACCTTTCTGTCTTAATTCATAGGTCATATCATTCCCTTTCCCCTCGCATTTTTTTACAATATTGTCATCATAATTTGCAGGAAACAGAAGTCCCGCCTTATATGCTTCATGCAATCGATTGATAACATTTTCACTAACATCGCAATGAGGATTCATAAACTGTGACACAAATTCTTCTGAACATATAATCCGCTTTCCACTAAAATAATAGGGCAACGTTTTTAACGCTTTTTCACGCTCATCTAAACGAGAGAACTCAACACATTTAATTTCATATGAATTATCGACAAACCAATTTAATATTTCCACCGATTTGTTGTCTTGTTTACCAACTATCGAAAGAGGGTTTACTTTTACCTCATTTCTTATTGGAATAGAAGCGATACACCAATTTTCTTTATGAGCGACAAATAGATTATCTGCATCCTGATCTAAAAAAACATAACTTTGCCATTCTTCATCTTTCCATGCATTGTGCCCTTTAATATATTGGTTGGATGGATAGTTATTAAACATCGAATAAGCTTTTTTTCGCAAAGGTTCATTTTCATAGTCTCGTGGAATCAAATGAATAAGTTCTGTTATAGTCTTATCTCCTACCTTTAAGTTTTTAGGATCACACTTGAGAATCATACGATACTCTTCCTTGTTATCACCTTTATAATGAACATAAGCAGTAATAAAAGCACAAAACGCAATAATCAAGTCGTCTTGCTTCAAATCATTGACAGGGGCACATATACAATCATTAAGATAAAATGTCATCATAGTAATTGCTCTGCATTTAATTCAAATTGATCAAACATACCATGTGGCCAATTATCCACCCTACCATTAGGAAGAATGTGTACTTGTTCTATTTTGGACAAACGGTTATCATCCAACGACATCCAATAGGCAACAATCTTTTCCGACATCGAGGAGTGATTTTTGACATAGACACGCAGACCATCAAAAAAATGGTCACTATGCGTTTCTACAATTACTTGAGCTCCCGATTTTACCGTTTTGGAGACCAATTCTGCCATATCCGACTGCCCTCTCGGATGAAGATGGGCTTCTGGATTCTCTATCAATACAGTTGCTTTTGTCACTGAGGCAACAAGCAATGCAACGATAACTGTTAATGTATAACTGAGACCAAATCCAACATTCAACGGCGTATGGCCATCAAATGTCATAAACTGAACAGAGTTTTGTAGCTTTTCCTCAAAATTCACACCTGGACAAATTATATTTAACCACTCCTTAAGCACATATTCGAAACTATCCACAACGGAATCTTTGCGTTTCATGCAGTCATCCATTTGTGAATTTGCATACGCTTCGATAATCTCTACCACATTGGCTCCCATACTGTCTAATTCTGAATCATATGTCATCGGCATGGAGAGTTGGGGTCCAAGACGCCCTGCTGACACATAAATAACCTGCGGAATCTCCTCTGTATTTGAATTTTGCACAGGGCCTATATCGGACAAGGAAATCTTACCATCCCTTCCATACTGCTCCGTTAACATTACAGAATCAGAGTGACTGCAGCGCAAATCCTGCCAAGAACCATATCCTTTTAAAAGAACATTAGATTCTCCGCGAGCTACTTTATCTAACATTCGCAGAGCTTGGATAACAGAACTCTTACCACTGCTATTCAAACCAGTTAAAACGGTCAATGGACTTAATTTGAAAGATGCTTCTGCAAAAGATTTAAATCCTTTAATGGTTAAATGCTTAATCATAAGTGAATGTACTTTGATATTATTTCATTAATTTTATGGTACCTATATGAGACAGACGCATGTTTCATACTGTCTCTTGAAATAGATATTATAAATTTATCATCTGATAATAGTTGAGCATATTCTTCTAAAACTTGCTTTTTATTTACACACAAACATTGATATTCTTCATCTGTCAATTGACACAACAACACGCCCCACGTCTCAAATAGACATTTGTTAATTGGTGCTCTACGCTGACCCATTTGACTTTTACGAAATGCATGTTCTCGGAACATTTTCATCGCTCGCACCATCGCCTTATCAAACAACAATTCAATCTCCTCGTTTGTCCAACTCACATAAGCGGATTCCACTATTGTTTTACTTTGTTTGAGCATTCGACCTGCCGATTTGTCTTTGTCAACTTTCGCATTCAGCAATATCATCGTATCGGACAACCAAGTATCAGATGTAACTGTTCTTATATAAGACTTCGGAGAACGAATCAAAAAAGAAACTAAGCGCAGTATCAATTCCTTATCCCCCATGCGATTTTCCCGAACAGAATATCCTGTCGCCTCTGTAAAATGAGGATTATTTGCCAATTTCTTCAGCAATTCCGTAGCATAACCAGTATAAAGTGCATTACGGATTTCTTGTTGACTAAGAGGCAAACCTCCCGTATTCAATCGCTTAAAAATATTCCGCTTTACTTCTTCTGGTGTATTAGGATTTATCACTGTGAATTGGAATTCTGTTTCGCGAATTCGATTCTGTAGATGAATCGGCAATTGGCTCATAGTCTTACCATTATACTCACTCCAAAACTCCAGATTGCTCAATGCAAAACCATTTTTTCTCTTTGACGGATATTCGTCTGGTTTAAAATTAACACCTAATACAAAATCTCTCAAAGCACTAATACGTTGCAACCCATCTACTACTGTCCATTTTGACATTACATCTGCTGACACATAAAACATAGGTAACGGAATTCGCAAAAGAAGAGACTCTATCAAACGAGATTTTTGAGTATAATCCCACACTTCATTACGTTGGAAATCAGGGTTCAACCTAATAGTTCCCTGTTCTAAACGTCGCAGCAAAGTATCCATTGGCACAACTCGCGTCTCAATAGATATCAGTTCTGGATTAAATGGGTCTTCCTCTTCACTTTCTCCATCGTCTATTTCTATACCATCAAATAATTGATCTTCAAACCACTTTGATATTAGCGCAATCTTAGCATCAATTTCTTGCTGATTATTTTCTACCTTTGCTAAACTTTCTGAATCTAAGTTCCAACCTCGATTATCATTATGAACCAATTGCAATATAAGTTCACCTTTATTTACTTCACGAAGAATGCATTTTGATGCATCCTCTAAAATAGGTTGAAAGTTTTTAATGCCTTCGTTTCGAATTTTGAAATCTATAAATGTATCCATAATTTTAAAATGATATTTTTCACGTTTCATTTTTTTCGCTTGCAAAGATACAAAAAAATCTTGGCATAGCAAAATATTTTTTATATTTTTGATAACATTTCTACCATTTTTGACACAAATTGATGATAAAAACAAGAACGAGGATTGAAACCTCATTTCACAAACTCCAACTTCATAGGAGTGCCTTTTGTTAAATCTTGATTTACTTTTTTGCCTAACAATTCCTTTAGATATTTGGGGTGCAATCCAAATCCCGGACGGACGGAGCGCACGTTCTTTTCTGTCACGATTTCGCCTGCTTTTATGTCCTCCGCCACATAAAGGGAGCGACTAAAC
Source organism: Paludibacteraceae bacterium (assembly GCA_024400115.1). Lineage (GTDB taxonomy): Bacteria > Bacteroidota > Bacteroidia > Bacteroidales > Paludibacteraceae > Colicola. The sequence continues at coordinate 83,664 of JAKSNF010000004.1, forward strand.
TCACGCCCTTTAATGGAGGTCAGATTCATCGGATACACAACATCTCCCATTGCTTTCTCCGTATTGCGGATAGATTGCACCAACTTCGCGAAATCATCTTTCGTCATAGAGAAGGCAGCATCGGGTCCGCCAATAGACTTATCCAAAATAAAATGTTTCTCTACCATCGTTGCCCCCATAGCCACTGCGGCAATTGCCACGTCCGAACCAATGGTATGGTCACTCAATCCGACCTTGACGCCATAGCGATCCTTCATATCTACCATCGTACGGAGATTAACATTCTCTAATGGAGCGGGATAAGCAGAAACGCAACGAAGTAACGTAATATCATCATTTCCAACTTCGCGACAAGTTTGAACAGCAAGGTCTATATCCTCCTGAGTAGCAATGCCTGTAGAAATAATTATTGGTTTCCCTTTTGACGCAGCATAGCGAATGAGATTAACATCCGTAATTTCAAAACTTGCTATCTTATATATCGGGTTACCCAATGACTCCAACAAATCGACCGCAGAATTATCAAAAGGCGTTGAGAAACAAACTAAACCGCATTTCTTGGCTTCCTCAAAGATTGCTTGATGCCATTCCCAGGGGGTATAGGCTTCCTTATATAAATCATACAAGGTGCGACCATCCCATAAAGTGCCGCTATCAACCCTAAAATCTGGTGTATCACAATCAAGAGTGATAGTATCCGCCGTATATGTTTGGATTTTGATTGCATCCGTGCCTGCCTCTTTAGCCGCACGCACAGAGGCTAAAGCCGTTTCTAAAGAGTGACCATGATTGGCGGATAACTCCGCTACTATGAATGTTTTATTACTCATAACGTTTTTTCAAAATGAATAAACTTCTCGTCTCGAGAGATTTCTTCAAAATTATTTCTAATAAAGTATTTGCGAGACTGTTCATTATCTAAATAAACATCGGAGGCAATAATGGCAATACTCATGGATTTCACAAGTTGTTCCATCTTTTCCTCAATAACATGTCCGAGTCCTCGTTTCCACCATGAAGGATGAAGAAATAATCCACATTCAACAATCATTCGGGGAATTCGATCTTTAATATCATAAGAACCGACAAACTCATCCCCGATAAAGAATGCATAATATAGTTTATCTTTCGATGTTTTCAAAGATTCTATAAATAGACAATGATCTTCATAACTAAATGTATTTTTATTTACCATCCATTGGCGAATTTCCGGCAAATTTCTTGTCGCCCATACTTGCCAACTTTCAGCTTGCGTCAAATCTACATAGTTAACAACCCGCAGAGCAAGGCGATAAAAGATAGAACGGATATGCGGCCGAACCCTATTGAAATCCATTTTCGCCAATGCGTTCGTTTGTTTGATTTCTATCGAGCGCAATAATAACAAATTGCCCAAAGGCTCAATGCAATTCGATTGTACTAATCGGTTATATATTTCCTCTTGATTATCAACATACCAACCGGCATAAACATGGCAACCTTGCGATAGAGCCTCATAACAAACAGTGCTGGCACAACAAACCACATTCTCCGCTTGAGCAAAAGCCGAAGCCATGTTATTCGCAGAAAGACGAGAAAGGATCTTAATTCCACACATCTTCAGCGATTCTAAATGCCTATATCCATCGCCAACTATGGCTACAATATAAGAGATACCTTGGGCTTGTAATAAGCGCACCATTTTCTCGGTCACATTGGGTTCATCTAAGCCTCCAATAGTCACAATCCAAGAACCGGGGACCTTTTTAATTGGGTAATCTTCAAAGAATGCAGGACGAAGTAAAGCATATTTAGGAGTGGTGCACACCTTTGTATAAGGCTCTACATCATAAACCGACTCATCAACTAAACTATGGTTAATCACTACATCTGCCACAAAATGTTTATCGTGGATATCATCGATACAAACGAGTTTACAACCTTTGTCTTTGATTTGGCGTTGGTATTCTGTGGTATAAAAATAGTTATCAAGCACTACAATTTCATTGCCTGTTAAGTAGGTTAGAAACTTATCAAATCTACTTTCGTCTACAGGAAGCGATACTAATTGGCAAACATTCTCTGCTTCGCTTATCTGGTACGGAGTCGGCTCTTGAGTAAACATCACGCACTCAAAGTCAGACTTCAACATATCTGCCAAAGCCAAACTGCGAATGAAGTGGCCATATCCAATGTCCGCTCCCGCATCTGCTCGAAAATAGATTTTTTGTTTCGTGAGCATTGATTTAAGTACTAATTTTCAACATACTCAATTTCTTTTATTTTCTCCTCATACTCTTCTGCAAACACTTGAGACTTTAACAGATTATCAATATCTACAGAATTTTCAGTTGTAGTTTTGTATAATTCTGATAAATGCTTTACTGCCTCTTCAAATTTATTTTTAACACCACCTTCTATTTTAGACCAGAAATCTAATCCTTTAACTTTTGCTGGATTATTTTCTATCCATACCGCAACCATTTGTTTTGATAATGATGTATAATAATCTTTGTTTAATGAATAAACTAGTCCTGAAAGATAATATGCACTCTTTCGAAAGATTGGCAAATCTTTCACATATCTATCAGATTGAGTTATAATCATATCTCGGATAGTATCCAAAACTACTGATGCTATATACAATTCTGTTGCTCGTTGAACCAAGGCTGTATTATCTTCATTCTCTAAAAGCATATTATCGAATACTCTTTCATATTCTCCTTTTTGAAACACTCTTGCTTTACCTAACCCAGATCGTAGAGATTTTGCCATATGTAAATATACAGCACGATACGAAAGAGCCGCATTAACCATGGAAATAACCTTATGCACACCATCTTCATATTTTCCTTCTCCCTTTCGGTCATATATGATTCCAAATTGCTTAAAAATTTTGGCCAATTCAATTTGTATTATATCATTAGCTAATAATGAATAACTTTTAACTGCATTTTGATTATTTGTTGCCTTGATAACATTCTCTTTAAAATCTTGCTGCTGTGGTCCAATTTCATAGATACGAACTAAAACGTACGATGCATGGAAATTATCTTTAGTTTGCTCTCCGTATTTGGCACTATATAAAGCATTTACCGTTTGACAGCCGTTTATTATTTGCATATTGGTAAGGGTTAATCCTCGTATTTTTTTTGTTGTATTTACACTTCCGATATCCAATTTATCGCAAATAATACTAATTCCATTGTTCATATAAGGAAACCAAATACTCTCTGTATTGGTAATTGTACGAATGATATCTTTATTGACAGCCCCTCTATCACCTAAATAAAGGCGTATATTCTCTGAATACAATTGATTGTGATGATATTTATTTTGCAAACGAATGAATTCGTTAATATTACACATTCCTATTATGACACGCCGAGGCAATCCTATACCAGAACGATCAGTGTTATCCTCTAATCGATATGCTTGTTCTTGATCTACAAGGATTTCTAGGCTTTCTTCTCCAACAGCAATTTTACCATCATTTATCAAATCACAGATTTCTTTTGCTCCATAAACTTGAAGACTGAAATCATACAATTGCTTATCTGATAAAAAACGAGCCATTACCTCTTCAATTGCCTTTTGATTTTGATTTGTTATTCCATACGTATTAGTAATTAAATGGCAAGATACAATAATTTTTCGATTCCGGCGTGCACTCAAGAATTCATTACACTTTTCTCGAATCTCATTTAATGCTTCATTTTCAGATGCTTCCGTAACATTAAGAGTTGGATGAATAAAATAGTTACTAATGTATGTCGCTAATCCTAACAAATCCGCTGGAGATGCTGCATTATTAGCCGATTCATGAATTTTAAATTGAAAAACGTGAAGATGCTTAACTAAACTATTCTCGGTATCTACAAGGGCATACGCATCAATTTGTGATTCCTTTTTACCTGTAATTGATTTATCAGTTATTATAAAATCCTCAAAGAATCCATCTTCAAAATAATCCATAACCATAGAAGCTGCCATCGCCATGTAAAGAATTTGTTCAGTAGCATCCTTCACTTTGGAGGTACTCCTACCCGCTTGTATTTCGAAATGTTCGTTAGTTTTGCGAAAGAAATCCAATTCTTTTGCTAATTGTTCACTTTTGTACATATTAATTAAAAATTTAAATTATTTAACAATTTATACTTCATTTCTGCTAATTTCCAATCGGTTTCGGTGTCTATATCTTGTACAAGCACTTCATCAACAATAATGCCCCCGATCTTCTGTTCCTTACCCCAAGACGAGAGTTTATGCCAATAGAATGTTCCCGTATCGTGATACTCTTTGGGCAGATCTTGACTGCGACTATTCTCGAACTCAGGCCAATGACGCTTCATCGTCCCATCTTCAGCAACATCTAAACAACGCCAAATAGGATAAGAGAACTGTACAACCGGATAAACGCATGTCAAATCTGACATTAGCAGTCGTTCAAAAGCACTTTTTATGTTCTCCGGCGTAATCAATGGGGCTGTTGCATAAATACAACATAGATTGTCAAAAGTTCTTCCTAACTCCTTATAACGGGTGATTACTTCATTGAGGACATCTTCTGTTCCTGCATAGTCATTAGCCGTTTCGGCACTACGCATGAAAGGAACGGACGCTCCGTATTGACGAGCGATAGCAGCAATCTCTTCGTCATCCGTGGAAACCATCACCTCATCAAAAAGACCGCTTTTTAATGCCGCCTCTATCGAGTATGCAATAATGGGCTTTCCTAAAAAGTCTTTGATATTCTTCCTTGGGATACGTTTACTTCCCCCTCGAGCCGGTATGATACAAATGTTTTTCATAATAACATTCGGATTTTATATAACTGGTCTAATATTATTCTCGTTCATAACAAAAACCTCATTGGTTCCATACAAAGTAATTCCCGTTCTACGTTTATACGCTCGTGCTGCAAACATATCACCCAAAATCGTATCATTAAATGAAACCTTTTTTCTTGGACAACTAATAATTCCAAATAATTTCAAACCATCTATTAGAGAGTGGCCATTAAAATCTTTTACAACATTTTCAATCTGTTTCTTTGCTTTTCTTTTATGCTTAGAAATATTTTCTGGTAAACAATCTTTTAATTCAAAGAAAACCATCCACTTCCTATTTGCGTCATTCTCCAAATAAAAACAGCCTTCGCAATGCTGATTATTGGAAGTTATTGTGCTTGTATATAATGTATCATGCAGCAACGAAAATTCAAGTGACAATCCACCATCATTATGAATCGCCGCACTATCCATCAATGTTCCTCCATCCGGTGCCATCTGATTATAATCAGTGATTTCAACCGAACGCTTATGAGGAGACATCTTTGTACGTTCGGAAAAATCGGCAACGTATATTTCTGGGTAATCAACTTGCAGAAAAGATGTTGTCGGATGAATAAAACATATTTGTCTTGCTAAATTACTCATAGTAGGAAAGCATTGAAAGATATTCCGAAGAAATTGTCTTATATGCCTTATTAAGATAATTATTGTCGAGAAGGCCGTCATCATCTTGAATCTTCTTTAATTGACCATCATGTATTTCATAAACAACTACAGAACGAGGAGAAATCCACCCCTTACGAGATAACATATCATTAGCATCTTCTTCAGATACTCGACCTCCAACAAATCCTCCCATCAAACAGTTATTCAAAGCAAATAATACATAAGGACTATGAGTCGTAATTAATGCTGTATGGTTTCTATCTGCATTCTGCAATTCGTGCATAAACCAATAGACAAATTTTGCCTGAGCATCAGGGAATAAGTTCTGTTCTGGTTCCTCTACATACACATGCGTGTTCTCATAGAAAAAAGAACGTCTTGCCGAGTCAAACATATCCAATACAGCGCGTTCCTGTTTGAAGAACGGAATCAGAATAGAATCTTTTTCCCCATCAATCTCCAAGGTAATTTTATTCAATCTTTCACCTTTATCATGAGCATCTTTAACAGCACCATTAAATTGTTCAGATAACGTATGCATCGCATTATCCACTTGCTGTTTTTGCTCTGCAGACAAAGGTTTATAGCGTTTATATACACTATTTAATGAGTAGCCCAAAACAGTATATAGTGGGAGTATCGATTGTACACCGCTGGAAGCGTCCATCAATTTTAATGGAACACTCCCATCATATACCACATCCTTGTCCGCCTTTTCATCATAATGATATTGTATCTCACGCTGTAACAAATTTCCCAAATTGACATCTTTTATATACGAACGAGCCTCGAACCAGTCATACATAAAATAGAGCATCGAGTCATTAGTATCATTATATTTCTTTACATTAGGAATAGCGGCAACAATATTACGCTCTGCTGGTATATAACAAATCTTGGGATAAATATACTTTTCCCATGTGATAGATTTAGAAATAGACACCACCTTATCCCTCAATGTTATAGTTACGAAATTCCCCTCGTAATACAAATAACTATCGTCAACTATATATTCGGCCATTCTATGATACTCTGCCAATATTTTCACAAAACCGCCATCATCCATAAAGCGACGGCTTTCTTCCTCGAAATTAATAAAGCAGCGTTTTTCTACCCATTGACAAAAACATATAATTTTTGCTATAGTGCTCTTACCACTACTCTGGGGACCAAGGATTATCGTTACCTTATTGAGATCAATATCAATCTCCTTAATTGAACCAATCTTCTTAATTTTAACTTTACACATAATAGCATTATTTAGATGTTAGCAAATATACTCTCTTTCACTTTTTCTATAACCCACTCCTGCTCTTCATCCGTCAAACTCGGATACATCGGTAACGCAAGGCAGTGCTTATAATATTCCTCTGCAACGGGGCATTCGCCCTCTTTACGACCAAGACGCTTATAATACGGCATCATATGAGCCGGGATATAAAGCACCTGAGCGAAGATATTATGCTCTCGCAAGTAATCATACAAGCCTTTCCGCTTATCCGCATCCACCTTAATTATATATAGGTGAAAAGCATGTACAATGTCGTCTGCACGATAAGGTGTCTTAACAGGAAGATCTTTCAATGCCTCATCATAGCGCTTTGCTATTTCATTACGACGAGTAATGCTCCAATTGAGACGCTTTAACTGGCTGCTCGCCAATGCTGCCTGAAATTCCGTAATACGATAATTATAACCTAACTCCTGCATCTCATAATACCAGCCGCCATCGCTGCGAGTCAATCGGTTCGGATTCTTGGTAATACCATGCGTACGATAAAGAGCTACTTTCTCATAGAGGTCTTTATCGTTAGTCGTAATACATCCGCCCTCTCCCGCAGCAATATGCTTCACGGGATGAAAAGAGAACACACTCAAATCAGCATACTTACAATTACCCACCATTTGTTTTTCTCCCTTACTATCCGTCCAAGAACCACCAGGCGCGTGACAAGCATCCACTACCACTTTAAAGCCATACTCTACCGATAGTTGATGCAGGCGTTCCTCATCGATAGGATAACCCGCAAAATCAACAGGAACAACCGCTTTATAGGAACCTTTAGGACTTGCTTTCAATATTTCCTCAAGTTTATCAAAATCCATCAAGAAAGTCTTAGCATCAATATCGCAGAAGACGATATCGGCTCCTAAATAACGGAAACCATTAGCACTAGCCACAAACGTAATGGGTGTCGTAATAACCTTATCACCAGGTTGGATACCGAGTGCCATTGCGCAAAGGTGAAGTGCTGCCGTACCATTGCTAACCATACAAGCGTAGCGGCAACCAAGATAATGTGCAAAATTGGATTCAAACTCCGGAATACGGGGACCTTGGGTCAAATAGTCCGAACGCAATGTCTCCACCACGGCTTGAATATCTTCCTCCGTGATGAGTTGATGACCGTATGATATAGGATGATTAATCATTTAACTTCAAAATTAGAGTCTATATAACGTTTAATCTTTGAACGCAAAGATTCCACAGTATCCCAATCTTTGTTGTTATTTGAGCAATAGCAGAAAGCTTCTGACACAAAAGGAGCCTGATAATGCTCTATTAATTGTTGGCGAGTATAAATAAATGCCACAGCAGGAAGGATAGCATAACAATTACCCAAATCAATTGTATCTTGTGCATCTGATGAAGCAATCAATTCTTCATGTAGTTTCTCGTTGGGTCGCAAGCCGAGTTCAACCACCGGCATTTTTGGAGCCATAGCTCGCGCTAAATCAATCACTTTATATGACATACATTTAGGCACAAAGATTTCTCCTCCCAAATGATGTTCTAAAGCAAAAAGAACCGAACTAATTCCCTCCATGATGGAGATATTAAAACGCGTCATCCTTTGATCAACAATGGGCAAAGCTTTTGCCTTATTCTTAATCGCTTGCTCAAAGATTGGATATGCAGTTCCTCTATCCCCTAATACATTACTAAAACGAACTACAGAGAAACGCACCCCCTTATTACCTGCGATATTATTCGCTGCGCAGAAAAGTTTATCACTCGTCAGTTTCGTTGCACCATAAAGATTCGTTGGTGCACACGCTGCTGCAGAGGAAAGAGCAATAACATCTTTCACACCACATGCCAAAGCCGCATCAATCACATTTTGCGCACCGAGAATATTCGTCTTGATGCATTCATCAGGATTATACTCCGCCGTATTCACATTGCGGATGGCGGCTGCGTGAATAAAAATATCTACTCCCTCACAAGCCCGTTTTAGCCGGTCTAAATCGCGAACATCCCCAATAAAATAGCGCATCATTGGATATTTTTCTTCTGAGAATTGCTGTTGCATATCTAATTGGCGCTGTTCATCACGAGAATAAACAATTACCTTCTTAACATTGGGATAATCACGCAATATAACTTCTACAAACTTTTTGCCAAATGATCCCGTTCCACCGGTAATCAAAACTACTTTGTTATTTAGATTAAGCATATCTATGTATTTTTAAAATTCTCAATGTATATTCCAATCAACAAGCGTACTAAACATTCCATTACGATTATTTCCACGCTGAGTGAATTCATCCGTGATAGCAAACTTACAAATATCTCCCGCTGTATCCACATCAACTCCCGAGAAATTCTGATGGCTATTGAAATTCAAATAAATAGAATACTGTCCCGGAGCCAAAGTTCGCTTAGGTATAGTGATATCAATTACAGAATCTCCTAATGGCAAATCCGCCAAACGATTCATCTGTTTGTCATTACTATCAAACTCCCACGCTACCATACCATCACCTTTCGCAATAGAAACATAGCCATAGAGTCCTGGGATCACTTCCTTTGTACGCACATGCAATCGAAGAATAATATCTTCATCACAGGAGAATACATCTTTAGGGTCACCAGACTCGGGCAATAACTCTGCTTGATAACATTGGAAGTTCTTATCTACAATCGGTTTAGACCACTGAACACCCAAGCCTTTGAGAGAATCTTGTAAATAGAAATCCACCACCTCATTAATCGGGCCATCATTAATAACAGAACCATTCTCTAACAACACACCACGATGACAAAGCCGACGCAACGATGCCATATTATGACTCACAAACAGCACGGTTCTGCCACCGGAAGCGACGTCCTGCATCTTGCCAATGGCTTTCTTTTGGAACTCAGCATCGCCTACCGCTAATACCTCATCCACCACTAAGATTTCCGGCTCCAAGAAAGCGGCTACAGCGAAACCTAACCTGACGGTCATACCACTACTATAACGCTTAACGGGTGTGTCAATATACTTCTCACAGCCGCTGAAAGCGATAATCTCATCGAGCTTAGCACTGATCTCCTGCTTGGTCATACCCAAGATAGCACCGTTCATGTAGATATTCTCCCTGCCGGTCATCTCGCTATGGAAGCCTGTACCGACCTCGAGGAGGCTGGCGATACGTCCCCTCGCGTTGATAGTGCCCACCGTAGGAGCCGTGACACGGCTAAGTAACTTAAGCAGCGTCGATTTGCCGGCACCGTTCTTACCGATGATACCGACAACGTCGCCTTGCTCGACCTTGAAATCAATATCTCTTAATGCCCAGATATAGTCGGACGTAGCCTTGGCGGCGCGGTCGTTGACGTCACCGATCTTGAGATAAGGGTCCTCGTGATGGAGGATGGAGGTTTGCCACCAACGATTGAGGTCGTGGCTGAGGGTGCCGGTGCCTACGAGGCCGAGGCGGTATTGTTTACCGACGTGGTTAAATTCGATTGCAGTCATCTTATTCTTTTGTTATATTTTTCTTTTATCTCCCGCAGATATCGACAGATTTTCTACCGATTTGCGATTTATGCGCCTCCTTCTGAGGGGAGGCTCTACTGATTCATACAGATGGATTGTTTTCTATATTGTTTTCTCTTTTATCCCACAGATTACGGCAGACTATCTACGGGCACATCTATTTATCTGTCTACATCTGTCGGAGTTGGCAGGAGAGTGCTACATAAGCCTATGAGGCGCAATCGCACTGATGGCCAACGGAATAGGGTGTGTGAAACCACCCCGTTCAAACAAATTCTGTTGAGCATCTGTTTGAATCTGCGGGAGGTTAAAATTTCTCTCTCACTATTACTCTCACTCCAAATTCGGGCGCAAAAGTACGAAAAAAAAATGATATATGCAAATTTATTTGTAAATTTTGCTAAAATGTGGCGAAAATTACCGATAGGGGACATAACCATGACGGGGGTCTTCCAAACGCTGAGTACCATCGTAGATAACTTGCGTGGAAAGGACATCCGCTCCATAGACTTTCCTTAAGTAATCTAAGTTCGCAAAGAACGAGGAATGAACCGTAGTGGCAGACTTAATCTCATAAGCCCTAATCTGCATAGCCTGCTCCTGCACTAAATCCACTTCATGCTGAGACTTATCGCGATAAAAATAATAATTATTCTCCAATCCGGCATGATACAACTCTTTGACACGATCAGCAACCACCAAATTCTCAAACAGCGCTCCGCGCAGTGGACAATTGGCAACATCTAACTCCGAGCGTAACCCTAAGAGATAACAAAGCAACCCCGTATCATAAAAATATATTTTAGGAGATTTGACGAGCCGTTTTCCCATATTACGATAATAGGGCTGCAAGGTAAAGACAATATAAGAAGCCTGAAGAATACTCAACCAACTTTGCACCGTCTTAACCGATACCCCCACTTCTGCACTAAGACTATTAGCATTAAACTCAGTGCCTACTCTGGTTGCACATAAACGAACGAACTTAGAAAACAGATCAATATCCTTCACATTCGTTATCATGCGCACATCGCGTAGCACATAGGTGGAGAAATACCCACTATACACCGCCTCTAGTGGACGCCCATCACCCCAAATAGCGGGGAAGAAACCACGAAGAAGTAAGGAGTCTGTGGAGAAAGCTCGTTGAGCTGACCCTAATTCATTGAGCGAGAAGGGAAGTAACTTCAAGACAGCCACCCTCCCTGCCAATGTTTGACTGATATTTTGTAATAACAAGAAATTACTACTTCCCGTTAACACATAACGACGTGATTTATCTTCATCTACCAACACCTTAATGGCAGAAAAGACTTCCGGCAAATAATGAGCCTCATCAATAATAACTCCTTCTTTATACTTTCGCAACTCAGCATACATATCCCTTTGCATAGCTTCGCGAATGTCGGATTGCTCAAGATTAAGATAAGCATAATGAGGAAAAACCATCTTGCATAAAGTGGTCTTACCCGATTGACGAGGTCCCGTAACAGAAATAACAGGGAACGACTGAGATAATAACTCTAATTGTGATTGCAAGTCTCTATAATACATAATGATAGGTGTAATTTGGACAAATTTGGAGTTCAATTCCAAATCCGTCTGCAAAATTACTACTTTTTTATTATATATGCAAATTTTTCAGCAAAAAAAATGTGTTTTTTGCCTTTTTCCTATATTTATCTGTTTACAAACCCTTTTATATACAAGAAAAGGACGGATTTGGAGTTCAATTCCAAATCCGTCCATATTTGACTCCTACTAGTGCCCTATTGCTGCTTGGATGAGGCGGAGGAAGAGGGGGTGCGGATGAAGGACGGTGGAACTGTACTCGGGATGGTACTGAACACCAATGAACCACGGGTGATCCTTCAACTCAATGACCTCTACCAAACCCGAATCGGGATTGATACCACTACATAACATACCGGCAGCCTCAAAGTCCTTGAGATACTTATGATTGAACTCATAACGATGACGATGACGCTCCTCTATCAGTTCTTTACCATAAACGGCAGCCACCTTACTATCCTTCTTTAACTTACAAGGATAAGCCCCTAAACGCATGGTGCCGCCCTTGTTGAGCATGGACTTCTGGTCCTCCATGAGGTCAATGACATTATGTGTTGTCAGTTCGTTAAACTCCATCGAATTGGCATCCTTCTGCCCCAAGACATTACGGGCAAACTCAATCGCCATGGCTTGCATACCCAAACAGACACCTAATGTAGGCACGCCATGCTCACGCAAGTACTGCAAGGCAATGACCTTACCCTCAAAACCACGATGGCCAAAACCCGGGGCGATGATAACGCCATCCTGCTCTTTGAGCAGTTCGGCTACATTAGCCTCCGTCACATCGTCCGAGAGGATAGAGGTTAGCACTAACTTACGGTCGTTATAAGCCGCCGCTTGAATGAGAGCCTCATGGATGGACTTATATGCGTCTTGCAACTGCACGTACTTACCCACTAAAGCAATACAAACAGGCTTAGAGGCATTCTCTAACTTATGTAGGAAATGGTTCCAATCGTCCATCTTAGGAGCCGGCACTTGGTTGATATCAAAGCCGGTCTTCTCGAGTACGACCTCGTCCAAACGCTCGGCAAGCATGTTCAGCGGCACGCGGTAGATAGAGGACGCGTCCTTACTCTGTATAACTGCCTTAACATCGACGTTACAGAAGAGGGCAACCTTACGCTTCATGTCGTCGGTTATCTCATGTTCGGTGCGGAGCACGATGATATCGGGTTGAACACCCTCTTGTTGGAGATCCTTGACGGAGTGCTGAGTTGGCTTGGTCTTGAGTTCCTTAGCGGCACTGAGGTAAGGCACATAGGTGAGGTGGATACAGAGGCAGTCAGAGCCCAGTTCCCACTTCATTTGACGGACGGTCTCGATATAAGGCAGGGACTCGATGTCGCCCACCGTACCGCCTATCTCGGTGATGACGAAGTCATAGTCGCCGGTCTTGCCAAAAGCCATGACGTTACGTTTGATCTCGTCCGTGATATGCGGGATGACCTGTACGGTCTTACCAAGGTAATCGCCCTTGCGCTCCTTGCGGATGACATTCTGGTAGATACGACCGGTGGTGATGTTATTCGACTTATGCATGTGCACATCGAGGAAACGCTCGTAGTGCCCGAGGTCGAGGTCGGCCTCGTGTCCGTCCTCCGTGACGTAACACTCGCCGTGTTCGTAGGGATTGAGGGTGCCCGGGTCGATATTGATGTAGGGGTCGAATTTCTGGTTAGTGACGCGGAAACCGCGGGCCTGAAGTAGATTGCCAAGGCTGGCGGCAAGGATGCCTTTACCAAGTGAGGAGGCTACGCCTCCGGTGACGAAGATGTATTTGGTCATAATATGGTGGATTAAGCAAAGGGGAGGAAGGGGCGGTCGGGACGTTCACGCTCGGGACGAGGTTTGATGACCAACGGGTCAGCGCTGATCTCCTTACTCTTAGCACGCGTGGCTAAGATGTCCACCGCCATATACAAAGCATGACTGAAGGACTGCGGATTAGCCGTGTTCTTACCCGCTAAGTCATATGCCGTACCATGGTCAGGCGAGGTACGAACAATATCCAATCCGGCAGTGAAGTTAATGCCGTTCATATCCAGCGATTTGAACGGAATAAGTCCTTGGTCATGGTACATCGCCAAAACGGCATCGAAATGGACATACTTACCTGCCCCGAAGAAACCGTCTGCCGAATAAGGTCCATAAACCTGCAAACCGCTATCCGCTGCTTCTTTAATAGCAGGAAGGATAATATCTTGCTCTTCCTTACCGATGAGACCATTATCTCCGGCATGCGGATTAAGTGCCAATACAGCAATACGAGGACGGGTGAGCATGAAATCTTGCTTGAGAGTAGCGTTGAGGATATTGAGTTTATCTAAGATACGCTCCTTGGTTATCATCGAAGCCACCTTGGTGATGGGCGTATGGTTGCACACAAGGGCGATACGCATAGCGTGACTGACCATCATCATCAGGCTCTTATCCGAACCGAAATAGTGCGTGAGGTACTCCGTATGACCCGTAAAAGTGAACTTATCCGACTGGATATTCTCCTTATTGATAGGAGCCGTCACGAGGGCAGCCACTTTGCCGGCTTTGAGGTCAGCACAAGCGCGTTCCAACGAAGCTAAAGCGGCTTTGCCTGCCTCAGGAGTGGATGTACCTATATTGAGAGGCGTGTTATCGGGATAGCAGGTGATGAGATTGAGGCGACCGTCCTTGACTTGGGCGGGGTCGTCAATGAGGTTGAACTGCATGTTATGGTACTCCTCGGAGAGTGTATGAGCATGCTCCCGAGCGATCTTAGCGTTACCGTACACGATGGGACGACAGATCTCGCAAATATGCGGGTCAAGCAGTCCCTTGAGGATGATTTCGTAACCGACGCCGTTTATATCTCCGGCGGTAATAGCAATGATGGGTTTCATATTGTTTATTCTTTTTCTGGCTGCAATGTTAATGTATATAAGATGGCCTCGGCTTGGCGGAGGGCGTTACGTTTCTTTTGACCGGCGGCATAAAGGAAGACTTCTGCCGTAATCACCTGCTGACGGGACTCGTCCAAGACCGTGTGACTGACAAAAGGACCGCCCATGGCTTCGCCACCGTAGATCTTCCACAGACCGCGGAGCTCGGCAGTGTACTCGCCCGTCTCCTGTCGCCTGTCGCCTGTCGCCAATACCTTATATTGCGGAGGGAAGATGCGGTACTCGGTACCCATGTAGGAACCCTCGACGGAAGCCGTTACGACTTGACCTAAGACCTCATCACGCTTTTGACAGAGGTAATCCAAAGTGAAGGTGCGCTGATCCGTATAAGGGTACGAATAGATGACTAAGTCACGACGCATGGGACCTTTGTTGTTGCAACACCATATCAGTCGATAGTTTAGAGTGGAGAGTTTAGAGTTTAGAGTAGTGGAGAGTGTAGAGTGTAGAGTGGTGTCCATGATGAGGATGTAGTCCTCGGGGATGAGGAGGTCACAATGGAAATCACGTTGCAGAATATGACGCGCGTCCTTATTGGTAGAAGCGCGATAGAAGCGCGTTTGGCGCTGTAACTCCTCGTTAACAAACCACTCGCGCACAGACTCGCTATTAGCCTCCCAATAAGCATCAAAATCAGCCCGATTAGGTGACTGAATACGATAAACGGCCTGCGGGTGAGACCATAGGTCACGACCGACTTTAACTTTGAGGGTGGTGTATTTAGTGGAATCAATATCCACAATGAGGATATTACGCGTTGGTTGGAGGTAACTATCAAACTGCGAAGGAACGACATGCATAACCTTGAAATACGATTCCATCTGCGGCAAACAGGGCATATCTGCCTCCATGACAGGTTTGACGACATCGTACACCGACTCCGAAGAAACGACTAAACATTCATAAATAGCCCCCGTGGCACTTACCTTGCCGGTTCTCGTATCGGCACAGCCGATTAGGAGTAGAGGAGTAGAGGTGTAGAGGAGGAGGGATAAGATATTAGTAATGAACTTTTTCATAGGGTAATTTGGATAAATCGTAGTCTTTTCGTTCTTCGTTCTTATAACCCACCGAGATGACGCAGAGGACAGTGAGGTTTTCGGGTATAGAAGCGATGCGTTTCACCAGTTCTTCGGCTCCTTCACGCTGATAGATTTGGCACCAGCATGCCCCTAAACCCTGATCGGCAGCAGCCAGTAAGAGGTTATGTGCGGCAATAGCGCCGTCCATCTGCCACGTGTCGGTTAAGGACGCATCGACAGCGACGACGATACCCGCCATGGCGGTATTGAACATACCGCTACCATAGGTGCGGCAGGAAGCCAAGGGACGGAGTTGCGTCTCGTCCGTGAGGACGTAGAACTGCCAAGGGTTAATGCGCTTGCCCGAAGGAGACATAAGGGCGCATTGGAGCATATATTCTAACTTCTCCCGTTCTACGGGTTGAGAGGTGTATTGCCGTATCGAACGGCGTGATTGACAGATTTGAAGAAAAGATTTCATGTTTCTACTAAACTCTAAACTTTATAACTAGACGGCTTCTCTAAACTCTAAACTCTAAACTTTAAACTCAAAGACTAATGTTGGTATTTACCAACGAAGCGTATAGCGAGGCGGACGAGGAAGTCGGGCGTGTGCTTCAATAACGGCGTGCATAGGTGATTGATGACACCGGGCATATCCGTTTTCTTCTTGGTTTTAAACAGTTTACGAAGGGCACGCTTGACTAACTTTTCAGGCGGAATAGAGACCGTTAGGTTCACCGCTAATTTGCGCAGGTTAGGTGCTAAACCGAACAAAGCCGTATCTACCGCACCGGGGGTCATAACGAGTACATGCACGCCCTTGGGCATGAGTTCGTACCAAAGGGACTTACTGAAATTATAGATAAACGCCTTGGTGGAGTTATAGGTCTGGATACCCGGCATTGCCATCCACGCGGACATAGACGACATATTGAGTATATATCCCCTACCCCGCTTGACCATGTCCTCTCCAAAGAGGCGGCACAGTTTAGCGACGGTTATCATATGCAGATTGAGCATAAGCTCAATGCGGCGCATAGAGGTCTCGCAATAGGGGTTGAAGAAGAACACGCCGGCGTTATTGATAAGGGTATCCACAACGAGGTTATTGGTTTGACAGTAAGCGAAGAGTTGCTCCGCTGCGTCCTGTTGGCTGAGGTCAGCGTACTTGGCAATGGTCGTAACGCCGTACTGCTCATGCAGTTCAGCGGCGACGGCAGCCAGTTCCGCCTCTTGGTTACTGACGAGCAAGAGGTCGCTCTTGTAGTCACGCGCCAGTTGTGTGGCGTATTGCAAGCCTATTCCGGAGCTTGCGCCGGTTACTAAACTTAACATATTCCAATATAAGGGTGCATGCGGTCACAGGAGCCTTGGCTATCTAAGCCGCAGCCGTAAAAGAAGTCGTCCGAATCGTCCACAATACAACTATCCAACACCAATCCCGATGTGTCCGTCGTGGTGCGAGACAGAAGGGTGAAGAAATGTACCGACTTAGCCTTACGACGCTGCAACATCTTCAAGATAGCACGAGACGTATTGCCCGTATCACATATATCATCTAACACAACGACATCCCTACCCTCTAAGGACGGGATATCGAAATAGTCCCAAATCAAACGCTCACGAATGAAGCCATTATAAGAATGACCCTTCATGAAATAAACCTGATTACGCATGTCAGGCATACAATCAAACACATGCATAGCAAACCACACACCGCCGTTCATCATTACGACATAGACGACGCTGTCATTTAGCACGCCACGCGTTTGCAGTTCTTTGACTGTTTGTTTTAAGCGTTCTGATACGAACGCAGCTTCATATTTTACCATGCAAAGAGGGGATGTTGATTCATTTCACGATTAACCTCAGCGCGAACGGAGGCTATATTAGCCTCGCTAAGCGGATCAGACAGAACCTTGTCAATCAGATCAACAATCCAAGGCATCTTATCGTCCTTCAAGCCACGGGTAGTGATAGCCGGCGTACCGAAGCGGAGACCAGAGGTCTGGAAAGCCGAACGGGTATCAAAGGGTACCATGTTCTTATTGGTCGTAATGTCCGCACTAACGAGTGCTTGCTCAGCTACCTTACCCGTCAAGTCGGGGTATTTGGTACGCAAGTCAACCAACATCGAGTGGTTATCCGTTCCGCCGGAGATGATCTTATAGCCCTTATCTATAAATGCTTGTGCCATGACGGCAGCGTTCTTCTTGACTTGCTTTTGGTAGGTAACAAATTCGGGTTGGAGAGCCTCCCCAAAAGCGACAGCTTTAGCGGCAATGACATGCTCTAACGGTCCGCCTTGCGTACCCGGGAAGACGGCAGAGTCGATGAGTGCGGACATCATCTTAATCTCGCCCTTAGGTGTGGTTTTACCCCACGGATTGGGGAAGTCCTTACCGATGAGGATAACGCCACCACGCGGGCCACGGAGGGTCTTGTGGGTAGTAGAGGTAACGATGTGTGCATACTTAACGGGGTTATCGAGCAAACCGGCAGCAATGAGTCCGGCAGGGTGCGCCATATCAACCATAAAGATAGCGCCTATCTCGTCTGCCACCTTACGAATACGGGCATAATCCCATTCGCGTGAGTAGGCAGAAGCGCCTGCAATGATCAGTTTGGGACGCTCAGCAAGGGCTTTCTTCTCCAGTTCGTCATAGTCAACACGACCGGTAGCCTCATCCAAACTATAATCGATAGCATGGAAAACGAGACCCGAGAAGTTCACAGCTGAACCGTGACTGAGGTGACCGCCGTGGGCAAGGTTGAGTCCCATAAACGTATCTCCGGGTTTGAGGCATGCCATAAAGACGCACATATTGGCTTGAGCACCGGAGTGCGGCTGCACATTGACGTACTCAGCGTTATAGAGCTTCTTGAGACGCTCGCGAGCTACATTCTCGCTCAAGTCCACAATCTCGCAACCACCGTAATAGCGGTGAGCGGGATAGCCCTCGGCATATTTATTGGTCATCACACTACCCATTGCCTCCATTACTTGGTCAGAAACAAAGTTCTCACTGGCAATAAGTTCAATTCCTTTCGTTTGACGCTCACGCTCCCGAGCAATGAGGTCGAAAATTTCCGTATCGCGTAACATGGTAATTAAAATAATAAAAATTTTGCTGCAAAATTACGAAAAATAATTGACATCTCCAAATTTTTCTACGTTTTTACGCAAAAGGGCACAATAAAAAACACATTTTTTCAAAAAAATTTGCATATATTAAAATAAAGTTGTAACTTTGCACGCTTTTTTGAGTGCGCGAGCACGACGTGTACGTTGGACGCGTGATATATTTGGAAAAACGCACATAAAAGATGAAACTAAAACTAACTAAAATTTTAGGTATATGAAAAAGAGATTTTTACTTTTGTTTATGATTGCTTGTTCTTGCTTTATGTGGGGACAGAGCATCACGATTGAGACCCTTGACGATCTCATCGACTTGTTCACTAACAACGTGGCACAAAACGGCTATGCCGGTCAAACGATTGAGTTGAACAACGACTTGACCATCACTAAACCTTGGCGTCCGATTGGTACCGCTGCCCAGCCGTTCCAAGGTACGTTTAAGGGTAATGGACACGTCATTTCCGGATTAGGCGCCATCAGCGGAACCGATGGTGTAGGTTTATTCGGTTATGTAGGAGCTAACGGTACCATTCAAGAATTAGGTATCGGTACGGGACACATTAAAACGATGAAGAACGATGTGTGCCAGAACATCGGTTCCCTTGCCGGACACAACGCCGGTAAGATTGTTCGCTGCTGGAACATGGCCACGATTGAGGCTAACGGCACGAACGTAGGTGGATTAGTGGGACAGAACGCGGGTACGATTGAAGACTGCTACAATGCCGGTCCTATTCTTAAAGCGACCGATATTATCGGCGGTTTAGTAGGTATGAACACGGGTAAAATCAACCGCTGCTACAATATCGGTTTTGCCCGTAATGGTTATGGACTGGTAGAAAAGAGCACCGGTACGATTACCGAGGGTTACTATGATAGTCAGTTATATGTCCAAATACCTGAGCCCTTCGAACATTTCGATCCCGAAGGCGTTACGGCAGTAGAGAAGACTGAAACGATGTTTAGTCTCTTTGCTTCGAGTGAGCAATGGACGAACAGTAATGATAACTATCCGATGTTGACTGTGTTTAAGGATCACGATGCAGCAAAAGTGAGTGTAGCTTCCGCTGATGTAGATCCCCTCGATGGCTCTTTAGTAGAAAACCACATGAATGTCTTGATTGGTTTCTTTAAAGTCAACACCGCTAATGGTGTTAGTTGGAACACAACGAGTACGGAGCAAGCCAACTGGGTATTTCCCATAAGTGGTAATGAATGGGGAATATCTCATCCTTGCCGTCCGACAGAATGTATATTGACGGTAAGCAAGGGCAATCATGTACGTGAGGTATATGCTGCTCCCTTGCCGGTGAACCCCTTTGATCCGGGTGTTCTATTAGCCGATACACAAACGATTTGCGTAGATGACACACTTTATTTCCAGCATGTTGAATATGTTACTTACGGAGATCCGGGTGGAGGTGTTTTGGATTACAAAATGTTGTTAATCGCCACTCAATTCAACTTTGATGGTGATTCGATTAAGAACGACACCATTCTCGATGCAGGATTTGGAGAATACTATGATTTGTTCTGGCACGGAGGACATTGGATTCCCACTGAACCCGGTATTTATAAGATTAGACGTTATGCGGCAGATAGTCAATGTCATTTAGACTATGCAGAGGCGTATGGTTGTATACCTGTCATTGCACCGGATACGGTTAATCCCGGTGACATTAATGCTTCTGAGAGCGATTCTTTATGCTATGCCGACTCCGTTATCACCATCACCAATAAGGAATTGGCGGTTTGCCCGGGAACGAAGCTCCTATATTATTGGACGGTCAATGGCGATTCGATTGAGGGAGCCCATGCCGCTGATTTGGAGTACACATTACCGCAACCGGGTACTTACTCTTTCCTTCGCTATGCTTATAACGACAAATGCACGAGTAAGGAAGAGGCTAAAGTAGCTCCGACCGAGTACAATGTAATATTGTTAGACGAATTTAAGGAAGGGGAGATAAACAGTACCGACACCTTCCGCATTTGTAATCCGGAGGATGTAATTAGTTCGGTGGGTACCATCACGGCTACTGCGGCTACCGGCGGAGACAATAAGATTGGTTATCAATGGTATATGATTGCGGGCGAAACGGCAACAGCTATCAGTGGTGCCACCTCGCAAGACTTGACTTTGAGTGACGTAGCCGATCAATTGTCATTTGAGTTTGACAAGACCTATTCTATCTTCCGTATGGTGAACGACAGCATGTGTCAAACGGAGCCTATTTCGTCAAAGGATACCGTGGTTATTATCGTTTATCCCGAATTTAAAGTAGGTAATATCCCTGTCGCAGACGACTCCATTTGTTCAGAAGGGAATCACAAGGTAACCATTAATAGTGTAACGGATGCTACTTTTGGTTCGTTGGATGTTTACTATTTCTGGACGGTTCAATTTGCCAATGGTAATGAGGATTCGATACGAGGAGAGAATAACGCATCGTTGATCGACTATGCCGATTTCAGCGCTTCCGGAACGTACACTTTCCGCCGTTATGCTTACAACACCCTTTGCGTGGATAGAGACTATGCTAAAGTGGCATTAGAGGAATATAAAGTAACGCTCTTGGAAGAGTTCAACCCCGGTTCTATCGTCTCTGACTCCATTGTGGTATGCACAGTAGAAGAAGCGTTGGCACTCATCTCTACCATTCAAGGCAATCCCGCTACCGGTGGTGACGGAACGTATTTGTACAAATGGAATATGCGTGAAGAGGGAACGACGGATATGATACCCGATTCGATAGCCAATGAGAAAGACTTAGATTTGACAAAAGTTACCTTACGACAAGGTTTCAAATATACGTTCTATCGTGAAGCCAAGGACGATTACTGCCAAACCGAGTGGCAACAAAGTGACAATACGTATGTCATTGAGATCTTCGGAGCCGTTACCGCTGGTGAGATTGAGAACAAGACGATTGACTCGACTTGTATGATAGCTTCACAGACGGAGCAGTTTGATGTAGTGATTGGTTCTGTTAAGGATGCCACCACACCCAAAGGCGACATCGTTTATACGTGGTATATGACCATCAATGGCGGTACTCCCGTTATCGTTGGTAATGATACGACCTTAACCTACACGATTGAAACGAAGGACATTACCGGACTGACCACCTACACGTTCTATCGTACCGCGATGAATAGAAATTGCGACAGTGAGGAAGTGCGCGATGCAGGACAGACAACGGTACAAGTAAGTCTGACCGGAACCATTGATAAAGAGATTATTCTTTGTGAATCGCAGTTCGTCAATGGCAAATACGATTATTACTATCCGGTGGACAATCCGTACCGTAAAGTTACGTTTGACTTGAACGATCCCAAACCGATTAGTTTCTCTGACCTTATGGCCAGCACTACTTGCCCACCCTACGTGACATTAACTCCGGTAATTATTCCTTCTCCGGCAATCTCGACAGAGAGTGAAGCTGAGATTTGTCAAGATGGTGAAGACGGCACCATAACCCTTTACTTCCTCATGGAAAAAGGTTCGGCTGATATGTACAGCATTGAGTTAAGTGAAGGTTTGAGACCGTACTTTAACAACCAAGCTTACATCACTGGTGATTTGAACGAAGTGGTACACGAAGGCGAACGCGGTGCGATCACACTCCAATGCAGTCGTATCGGTTTATTAGGTGATAAGATTATGTATTTGCAAGTAGGAACCAAATCGGAGCAAAGCGGACAAGAGACTTGCTTCAGCGCTCCCAAGGAAATCCGATTACAGATAGCACAAGGTGGTTATATCATGAGCAAGTACGACAAAGTGCTGTTCATTGACAATAACCCCAAGAAAGATACGGATCATAAGTTCATTGATTACCAATGGTATAAGAACGGTGCTCCCGTGGAAGGTGCTAAGGGTCAATATTATAGCGAAGGAGGCGAAATCCTTCATGGTAGTTATTTTGCTGACTTGACGTACTTAGAGAACGGACAGCCCGTTGTACTACGTACCTGTACGATGGAGATGCCGATTGAGAACAGCAGAAGAACTGCCGTTCCTACGGAGAACATATCCAAGCAATTGGAGAACGGACGAATCGTTATTCAACGTGGAGATGCGAAATTCGATGTATTAGGTAATAAAATCAGTAGTTTGTAATGATTGGTAATTTTGTAATAAAGGAGGACACGATTATGAAAAAGACAATAATAGCAATTATCCTTATTGCGAGTAGCGTACAATTAATGGCACGCGAGTATCCTGATTCCGTTTTAGAAGCCAGTCAAGCACAAGCACGTATTAACAAAGGACTGAGCATTGAACTCAGCGGTGGTGTTGGTATGAGCCGTATTGATTTCCAGCACTGGGGACAAAAAGGAAACGAAGCTTTCCAAAACAACAATTTAGGTCAAAAGATCTCTTTCCCGAGTGGTAATGCAGCTCTTGGACTGACCTATTATTTCATTCCCAGTTTCGGTATAGGAACGGGATTGGAGTTTACGAACTATACTTCTAAGACGGCATTCAAGTCACCCTTACAGTTTGAGGCAACGGATAAGTACGGAGACAACTATATTCAAACCATCCGCACCGATGCTACTGAGCGACAAGACTTATATATGTTAGAGATTCCCGTAGGTTTACATTTCCGCGCTTTGGGCGAGGGTAAGAAAGTTGGTTTTATCGGAGCGTTAGGTGTTAAGTTCGGTTTGCCGATGAAGAGTACGTATCAAATGAAAGATGCGTACACCATCTACAATAATATCTATTATCCTATTTATGATTTGGCTATTGAGCAGATTCCAACTGTTATTGAGCATGGTACTGCACAACCCTATTCGGGTTCGTTCGGAACTTTAGTGTCGGGAGACAAGCGCTACAATATGGCTAAGTTCAATTATGCCGGATATGCCCAACTCGGTGTGCTCTTCCAACTCAGCCAACATGTTGACATGAGTTTGAGTGCTTTTGCTACTTACTACATCAATGACGTATTGGACAATCACGGATACGAACCCGTTAGTTTCGGTGGTGCTCTGCCGGAAGGTGAATACCCCACCCGACTGAGTAACAATCGCACCGAAATGGGTTTTGTCAATACCAATGCCGTTAGTTCATTGCATCCTTGGAACGTAGGATTAAAAGTAGGATTCCACTTCAACACGGATAAGACGGATGCTAAAAAGGAGTATGATAAGCAAGAACGCGAAAAAGAACGTTTGGCACGCAAATCAGCTCGCGAAGAACGCTTAAGAAACGATAGCATCGTAACCGATAGTTTGAAACCTGATCCGAACTATCCTGATACATTATCTTATTTCGAGGATAAACTCACAGAAGATACCATCAGCGAACAACCCGAAAGAGAATGCGAATGCATCGACACCATATATATATACGTGCACGATACAATCTACGTACATGACAGTGTGATTACGACCATTGAAAATCCTGCAGAGCAGATATCTGATATAATGGCAAAGAGTATCATTTGGTTCGCTTTAGATTCCGATGTGCCTATCTTACAACCGGAAGATATCTTGATTAATATGGCAGCCATTCTAAAAGCTCATCCGCAGCAACGCGTATATGTAACCGGACACGCATGTAAATTAGGTAAACCCGATTATAACATGGATTTGGCTATGCGTCGTGCCAAAGCCGTTGCTAAGCAATTGAAAGCTTTAGGTGTAAAAGATGAGCAGATGATTATCCAAACCAGAGGTGCCAATGTACCCTACCGTTTCAATGGCAAACACACGTTAGAGAAGGATCGTCGTGTGGAGATTATTCCCGTAGAGATGGTAGATGAGGTTGCCGAAAGCGTTCAGCAGCAAGGTGAGCAGGTGGTATTAAAAGCAGGAGACCGATTGGCAAAATTAGCCCGTAAATATTACGGTAATACCGAGGATTGGATTCTTATTTACAATGCCAATAAGGACGTTATTACCAATCCGGATGTTTTACCGGTAGGCAAAACGATTATTATTCCCACCAAATAATAAGATTAAACTAAAAACAAATATTAAATAACATCATGCAACAAATCAAACTGAAAAAGGGTTTGGACATTCCGATGTGTGGCGCTGCTGCATTAACCATAGGCAGCATTAATCGTCCCACCGTTTATAAGATTGTTCCGGACCACTATGCCGGCTTGACCCCGAAACTAATGGTCAAGGAAGGCGACCAAGTGAAAGCGGGTAGTCCCCTCTTTCATGACAAACAGTTTGCTGAGTTAATCGTGACCTCCCCCGTTAGCGGTAAGGTTGTAGAAATCAACCGCGGCGAACGTCGTAAGGTTATGTTCATTGGCATAAAAGCCGACATCAAAACGGACTATGTTCAATTCGATCTCAAGCAAAATGTTAAAGACTTGCTGCTGCAATCGGGTCTATGGGCTTATATCAAGCAACGCCCTTACGACTGCATCGCAATGCCAAGTAAACAACCTAAGGCGATCTTCGTATCAACTTTTGACACCGCTCCGTTGGCTCCCGATTACGGCTTTGTTTTAGCCGGTAAGGGCAACTTCATTCAAGCCGGTATTAACGCGTTGAGCGAATTAGCTCCGGTGTATGTCGGTCTGCAGCACAACAACAAGACAACAGACTTCGCCGCATTGAAGAACTGCACGCTTTATAGCGTAGAGGGTCCCCACCCCGCAGGCAACGTAGGCGTTCAGATTAACCACGTAGCTCCTATCGCAAAAGGTGAGACGGTCTTCACGGTTAACATCCAAGACTTGGCTATCATCGGTCAGTTCTTTACCACAGGTCAAGTGAAACAGGAGCGCCTCGTAGCTCTCACGGGAGATATGGCATTTGAACCACAGTACTTCCGTATCTTACCCGGTACGCCTGCCAGTGCTATTACGCATTGCAATGTACGCAAGGACATGGCTACACGTATCATCTGCGGTAACGTACTAAGCGGAACGCAGATAACGGAAGACGAGAGTTTATGCTATCGCTGCAACCAAGTATCCATCTTAGCCGAAGGAACCGAGAAACATGAGTTCATGGGCTGGTTATTACCTCGCTTTAATGACTTTAACGCTAAGACGACCGATCCGGCTAAGTTCTTAGACAACGGTTTATGGTATTGGCTCTTTGGTCCTAAGCAATATAACTGGGACGCACGCGTTAAAGGTGGTCGTCGCGCTATCATCGTTAGCGGAGAATATGAGAAAGTCTTCCCCATGGATATTTATCCCGAGCAACTCATCAAAGCGATGATTGCCGGTAATATCGACAAGATGGAGCAACTCGGTGCTTACGAGGTGGCTCCCGAGGACTTCGCTTTATGTGAATATATCTGCACCTCCAAACTGCCCGTACAGGCTATCGTTAAGGAGGCATTAACTAACTTAAAGAAGGAGATTGAATAATGGAAAAGTTTTATCAAATCTGGAAACGTTTCGGTCAGAACTTCCAAGAAGGCGGTAAACTGAGTAAACTCAGCAGTTTCTATGACGCTTTCGATACGTTCCTGTTCACTCCGAGTACTACCGCACGCAAAATCGGTAGTCATATCCACGATGGTAACGACAGCAAGCGCACGATGATCCTCGTCGTTTTAGCCCTCGTTCCTGCCCTGTTGTTCGGTATGTTCAATGTAGGTTATCAGCACTTCCTCGCCACGGGTGAGATTGTGAAAGGTGCCATGACCTGCGCCCTGTTCTGGAAAGCTTTTGCTTTCGGTCTGTTGGCAGTATTGCCTTATATCATTGTATCCTACCTCGTTGGTTTGGGTATAGAGTTTGTTGTAGCTCAAATCAAGCACGAAGAAGTAGCTGAAGGATTCCTCGTAACCGGTTTTATTATTCCGCTTATCGTTCCCATCGGCACTCCGCTGTGGATGGTTGCTGTAGCAACGGCTTTTGCTGTTATCTTCGCTAAAGAAGTGTTTGGCGGTACGGGCTATAATATCTTCAACGTAGCTCTCATCACGCGTGCCTTCCTCTTCTTTGCTTATCCTACCCATATGACGGGTGATAAGTTCGTCAGAACACAAGGCACATGGGGTTGGGATAATAATCAAGCTCTCGTGGATGGTTTCACGGGTGCTACCCCACTCACCCAACTCAGTACGGCTGAGACGGCTACTTACACGATGACCGATACGCTCGGTAACCCCATTGGTTTCTGGGACGCTGTTAATGGTCTTATCCCCGGTTCCGTAGGTGAGACATGTATCTGGGCTATTCTCCTTGGCGCTATCCTGTTGCTCATGACGGGCGTAGCTTCTTGGAAGACGATGCTCTCCATTTTTGTAGGTGGCGGTCTGGTAGCCTTCCTGTTTAATATCGGTGGTGTAGATAACGCTGCTGCTAACACGCCTTGGTATATGCACCTCGTACTCGGTGGTTTCGCTTTCGGTGCTGTCTTTATGGCAACCGACCCCGTTACTTCTGCTCGTACAGAGTGTGGTAAATGGATTTATGGTTTCCTCATTGGTGCCATGGCTATTGTTATTCGCGTGCTCAATCCGGGTTATCCCGAAGGCATGATGCTGTCTATCCTGCTCATGAACGCCTTCGCTCCGCTGATTGACTGGTGTGTGGTTCGCGTCAATATTAATAAACGTCTAAAAAGAGCATAATTATGGCAAAACAATATGTATGTAAAGTGTGTGGATATGTCCACACAGGAGATAAGGCTCCGGATGTTTGCCCACAGTGCCAACAGACGAACTGCTTTGAAGAAAAGAAAACTAAGCGTTTCTCTACCGATTCGAATGTTTATACGATTGTTTATGCAACTGTTATCGTAATCATCGTAGCGGTACTGCTCAGCCTTGTGCACAGCGTTCTCAAACCCATGCACGATGAGAATGAGCGTTTGGATACGCAAAAGCAAATCCTCGTGGCTCTCAACCAAGACATCACCCAAGGTAATCCTTCTCAACTATATGCTGACATCGTCAAAGAAGATTCTATTCTGATTAATGGTGAGAAGAAAGTTTATTATATTGCAACCCTCGACAACACACAAAAACTTGTTGTGCCCTTAAAAGGTCAAGGTCTTTGGGGTGCTATCTGGGGATATGTCGCTTTAGACGAAGATAAGAACACCATTTTCGGTATTAACTTCGGTCACGAAGGAGAGACTCCGGGTTTAGGTGGTGAGATTGTAACGGAAAACTTCCGTCGCCGTTTCTTTGGCAAACATATTAAAGACGCTGAAGGTAACCTTCGTTCTGTAGCTGTTCTTAAAGAGGGCAAAAAAGCCCCCGAAGGACAGGATCAAGTGGACGCTTGGGCAGGTGCAACCATCACCTCAACCGGTGTCAATGATATGTTGTATAATTCGTTGAACCAATATAAAGCAATATTAGGGGAGGAATAATTATGGCACTTGCACAAAAAACAAAAGAGGCCTTTTTAGGTCCGTTGAATGTCAATAACCCCGTCTTGGTGCAGATCTTGGGTATCTGTTCGGCACTTGCCGTAACGGTTCAACTCAAACCTGCCCTCGTTATGGGTATTTCGGTAACGATTATCGTTGCGCTATCTAATGTCGTCATTTCGCTTATCCGCAAGTCGATTCCGATGCGTATTCGTATTATCGTTCAGTTAGTCGTTGTGGCAGCATTAGTAACCATTGTAAGCGAGATTCTAAAAGCTTTTGCCTATGATGTGGCTATGCAGCTGAGTGTTTATATCGGTCTTATCATCACCAACTGTATCTTGATGGGTCGTTTAGAGGCTTTCGCGATGACGAACAACGTGAAGGACAGTCTTTTAGATGGTCTTGGTAACGGATTCGGTTACGCTATAATCTTAGTCATCGTAGCTTTCGTTCGTGAACTGCTCGGTAGCGGTAAGTTACTCGGTTTCCAAATCATTCCCGATAGTTGGTACGTTGCCAACGGTGGTTGTTATGAGAACTGCGGTATGATGCTCATGCCCGCTATGGCACTCATTTTAGTAGGATGTGTAATCTGGGCTCACCGCTCAATTAATGAGGAGAAGAAATAATGGAACACGCACTTAGTTTATTCGTTCGCACCATCTTTGCGGACAATATGGTTTTCGCTTTCTTCTTGGGAATGTGCTCTTTCTTAGCCGTTTCTAAAGATGTTAAGACGAGTCTTGGTTTGGGTATCGCCGTTATCTTTGTACAAACGATAACGTTGCCTATCAACTACCTACTCCAGACACAAGTATTGGAACCCCTCGGATTGGGTTATCTCAGTTTCATTCTCTTCATTGCCGTTATTGCGGCTATCACTCAACTCGTTGAGATGATTGTGGAGAAGGTTAGTCCCTCGCTGTACGCTACGCTCGGTATTTTCCTGCCGCTGATTGCCGTTAACTGCGCCATCATGGGTGGTTCGCTGTTTATGCAACAACGCGTAGGTCTCGATCCCGAAAACGTCAAAGCGATTGCTAATATCGGTGACGCTTTCGCGTTCGCTATCGGTAGCGGCTTAGGCTGGCTGATGGCTATCGTTTGCCTTGCCGGTATTCGCGAGAAAATGGAATATAATGATGTACCCAAACCCTTACAGGGCATTGGTATTACGTTTATCACCGTCGGTCTGATGGCCATGGCTTTCATGTGCTTCAGCGGACTGGACATTTAATAAGGAGGACACGATTATGGAAATTAGTTTAACAGCAATTCTCTATGCAGTAGTGGTCTTCTTAGCGGTGATCCTGCTGCTCGTAATCATTCTGCTTGTAGCCAAGAAATATTTGGTTGCCAGCGGCGATGTGAAAGTAACTATCAACGGCGATAAACAGTACAATATCCCTGCCGGAGGTACGTTACTTAGTTCCCTTGGCGAAGCCGGTGTACACCTTCCCTCCGCTTGCGGCGGTAAGGGTTCTTGCGGTCAATGTAAGTGCCAAGTGCTCGAAGGTGGTGGTGAGATCCTGCCTACCGAGACAGTGCACTTCAACCGTAAACAACAGAAAGACCACTGGCGTTTAGGTTGCCAAGTTAAGGTTAAGAACGACCTCGACCTCAAGATCAACGAGTCTATCCTCGGTGTTAAAGAGTGGGAGTGCGAAGTTATCTCCAATAAGAACGTGGCTACGTTCATCAAGGAGTTCAAGGTTAAACTGCCCGCAGGCGAACATATGAACTTCGAACCCGGTAGTTACGCTCAGATACGTATTCCTGAGTACGATATCGACTACGATCGCGACATGGATAAGAGCCTTATCGGCGACCTCTATCTCGGTGCATGGAAGCACTTCGGTCTATTTGGTCTCAAGCAGAAGAACACCGAAGCTACTATTCGTGCTTACTCCATGGCTAACTATCCGGACGAAGGTGATATCATCACGCTTACCGTTCGTATCGCTACCCCACCCTTCAAACCGAAAGATCAGTGTCCTAACGGACCCGAGTTCATGGATGTACCATGCGGTATAGCCTCTACCTATATCTTCTCGCTCAAGCCGGGTGATAAGGTAATGATGAGTGGTCCTTATGGTGAGTTCCGTCCCGTTTATGACAGCGGTAAGGAGATGATTTGGGTTGGTGGTGGTGCCGGTATGGCTCCGCTGCGTGCACAGATTATGCACATGCTCAAAACGCGCCAATGCCGCGACCGCGAGATGCACTATTTCTATGGCGCACGCGCTATCGACGAGGTCTTCTTCTTGGAGGATTTCTTGGAGTTGGAGAAGGAGTTCCCGAACTTCCATTTCCATCTCGCATTAGACCGTCCCGATCCCAAGGCAGACGGCTTAGGAATCAAATATACTCCGGGCTTCATTGCTCCTGTGATGGGCGATACTTATCTCAAGCAGCATGAGGCTCCCGAAGATGTTGAGTACTATCTCTGCGGACCTCCGATGATGAGTAAGACCGTTATCGACCTGCTCCACTCGTTAGGTGTAGCAGACGAAGATATTCGTTACGACAACTTCGGTGCTTAAATCGGAAATAAATTAATAAGGAACGCGTACACGTGTGCGCGTTCCTTAATTGGTATACCAAACACCAGACACCAAACACCAGACACCAATGAAAATCGGCATCTACGGTGGGAGTTTCAATCCCGTACACTTCGGACATATAGGTTTAGTCCGGTGGGTCATTGACCACACGGACTTAGACGAGATATGGATGCTCGTCAGCCCTAATAATCCACTGAAGGATAGCAACATACTCGTCAGCGAGTCTGAGCGCTTAGAGGCTGTCCGTCAGGCACTGAACGAGCTGAACGATAGCCGCATCCAAGCTTCGGACTTTGAGTTCTCCCTACCCCGTCCGTCTTATACGGCAGCTACGCTCAGAGCATTGCGTGAGCAGTATCCGGAGCATGAGTTTGTGCTTATTATTGGTCAGGACAATTGGGACATTTTCGATCAGTGGAAGGACTATGAAGAAATACTGAGGCTACATGAGATCTACATCTATCCTCGCCACCCTCTTTCAGCGAGTAAAACGAGCGATCCTTCAGCGAAGCGGTCTTTCAGCGAAGCGGTCATTCAGCCAAAGGCGGTCTTCTTGAACGACGCCCCTTATTTTGATATTTCGTCAACAGAAATAAGAGAAAAGAGGAAATAAATTTGCATATATCAAAAAAAAGTTGTAATTTTGCAGCGCAAAACTGCAAAACGCCACTCGCCTATGATTGACCGCCATCGGTTGTAATATATGCCTGCGGATATATTGGTGTGCGCGAACACACCTATCCGCCGTCACCCACTGACGTTAAATAGGGGGACATATAAATATTGCGTTTGCAATTTATTCGGAAACTGCCTTGAAACCTAGGAAATTTCAACAATCAGTTTACTCGCGAATAAGTCTGTGAACGTCTGCGCATTGCGTGGACGAGACTTGTCTGAGTAAACGGGCTATTCCTAGGGCCTCAAGGCGTGGATAAGAACTTGTCCGCGTTTTTTGTGCCATACAATGAGTAAAACATCTATTAATCTACCAGGATTATCTATTGTCCGCACTATTTGTGCCTTTAGTATTTTATTCGGTCATTTCTATCAATTTGGCGATTGGGGAGTATTGGAAAACACTCCAATTCCGTTGCCAGAAATATACCTTCCGGTTGTGACTTTTTTTGTTATTACCGGCTTTCTTATAACTTGGGGCTTCTTAAACGAGGAATCGCAAGACGGAGATATCGGTATCATAAACTCGTACAAACGCCGTGCCAAACGAATACTTCCTCTTTATTACATAGGTATTATTGTCGGTTTGTTGGCTCTTTGGTTGTGTGGTGACCCAATTAAGGGTGATCTTTGGGGACTATTAGCCTTACAACCGAATATCACTCATATTCTTGGAACAACACCTTTTCCTTTGTGGCATTACTGGTTTTTAGGAACAGAAGTGACCTTTTACTTGCTTTTTCCATTACTTTTTAAGATTAGTCATCAGCATCGTTTGCCCATTATAGCGGCAGTGGCTATTCTTTGGCTGCTCCTTAAATGGGGAAGTTATTTTGTTTTAGGAAAAGGATTGGTATATCGTTATTTGGGAGTTACAGAGATGGATACTCTTTTATTCGGATCCGTCGCTGCCATTTTATTTTACGAACAAAAAACTTGGCTTCTTCGAGTTTGTAACAATCTATGGTTCGCGATAATCAGTTGGGGTTTATTCCTAACTACTCAATTGTGGGTTCCGTTACTCCCCTCTCCTGTCCGTTCTCTAATAATAGCCCTCTTTTCTCTTATGGTTATCCTCTCCTGTTTCTGCGGACATCCAGTATTTGAGAATAGATTTTCACAATTCTTTAGTCGAATATCTTACGGCATTTACATTTTTCACCCCATTGTCATTTATGTATGTGCAGAAGTGTTAAAGCATTATCAACTAAATATAGGATTGCCTCTATCTGTTCTACTTGTTGTCGTTCTCACCATTGTCTTGGCATACCTCATGCATAGCATTACCAAACTCGTTTTGCGAGTGTAAGCATTATTAATTTCCCATTAACGATTATAGCCCCCCCATTTTATCCCCTGCTTTCAGCACTTACTATCTACTCGGTATCTGCTCGGTAACTGCTCGTTTTCTACTCGGTAACTGCGGCAGCTTTCGCTATGTCATCACAGAGTCATCGCGCTATCTTATCCGCGTGATTGCCGCGTGATTTGGGCGTAATGACCGAATCCGAGTGCGTCGCCCGCCTCCTCGAAATGTACCAACAACTGACGAAGAATCAATGGTTGTGTTTGCCTTTTCCGCATTCGTTGACACTTTCCTAAAAAAGTTGACATCATTGTTGTTCGTTCGAGTTTACACTTGACATTTTTAACTTTTAACTTTTGTACGATTATTAAGATTAGGGGTATAGGGATAGATAGCAAGTTCCTTGCTTATCCCTTGCTTATCGTATACTATAGGGACTAGTGATGATACGGAGGAGAATATGTATGATTATTAAGATTACCTACTAGGGGTTTGGGCGAACCCAACAATAACCCAAGAATAACCCAATACCGAAAGTGTGTCTCTATTATACCCACATCGAACTGTTACCGAACGGTTAGGGGAGGATAAGCATTAGAAAAGTGCAGTTTTTTGATAAAAAAAGCAAATAAATTTGTGTATGTAAAAAAAAAGTCGTATATTTGCAGCCGAATTTGCGTAATAGGCAAATTTCACAGCACAATAAGAGTAATAAACAGATAAATAAGATACATGATGATTCGTACTACATTTAACAAATTAAGAGAGGTGAAAGACGCTCTCCCACACGGTTCAATGGATGCCATTGCCACGGAATTAGGCATCGCATCCGACGAAGTTAGAGGTATTTTTAACGGCACAGCTGCCAACGGTTACCACTTAGATCCGGGACCCGATGGCGGTATCGTTACCTTAGACGACTCCCGCATTTTAGAGGTGGCTCTACGAGTAGTTTGGACATCTAAAAATGGACTTTAGTCCACAAGCAAAGAAATGAAACGAAGCGTTCTCACTGTGGTGCTCTGCACCGCAGTATTGTTTATCGCCAGTGCGCACGTACACGCGCAAGACACTACGAGCACACGTAGTAAGTGGCTGGATGATTATCCCAAGAAAGTGGGATTCACTTGGGGCGCAAACATGGAAGTGCACGCCAATTATATTTGGCGCGGACGGCGTGTTGGCGGCTTAACTCACCAAGGGAGCGCTAACGTGGGTTATGGAGGTGCCTATGCCGATGTGTGGTGGAACGTGGGTGCACAAGATTGGCAGCTTAACCAGTTCTTGCCCGAAGTCGATGTGACCGTCGGTTTCCGCCGCTGGGGATTGGACGTGAATTTCATCTACATCCGCAATTTCTTACCTCAAAAGAAAAATTCAGGAGAGGTACGACTCAAATATACCGTAAGCAGCAAACTGCCGTTGAGTCTGCAAATAACAACCCGCCCCTGCCTCGAAGACCACTATTTCAACGAAGCAAAGGAGAAAGTGAGAGCCTATTCAACCTATTTCGAGTTAGGTTATGACTTTGCCCTACCCTATGACATGACCCTGTCCCCACGAGTAGGATTCACCCCGTGGAAGAGTCTATACACCGCCTACAAGGGCGATTTTGCAGTAAATAATATCAGTTTCACACTAAGGAAGACATGGCAAGTAAAGTCGTTCATGAATGTGAACGCATTCGCCGCTATCATGACCAATCCATGGTGGATGAGTTATGATTACCAACAAGGTAACGCATTAACCATTGACGGATTGATGTTTGACACAGGTATAAGTATTAGTTTTAAATAAAAAATCGAAAAATCGAAAAGTCACAAGCAAATGAAAAAGATTGTTACATTAGTAGTTGCTGCCTTAGCAACGGTTATGAGTTTTGGTCAAGAGCAAGCAGAAGAAAACACCAAGACTCTCAGTTTCGCCTATGATGCCGGTGCAGAAGTAGTGAGTGCCTATATCTGGCGCGGTCAGTACAATGGCGGTTTGAGTTTTCAACCTACCCTCGACCTCGGTTGGGATAGCGAACACACGTCCTTCCGATTCGGTGCTTGGGGAAGTGTAGGTGCTTCCGATTGGAAGTTTCAGAAAGAAGGAACTTATTTCATTCCCGAGTTGGATATTTACGGCACCTTCAATCTTTGGGGTGTAACCCTCGGATTCACCCACTATTACTACTTTGGCGGTAGTAACTTCTTCAGTTGGGACAAAGTGGCTAATTGGGATGAAGATAAGTTAGAGTCCAACACCTCAACCACGGAAATAACAGTGGGCTACGACTTCAGTGTACTCGACCTCTGCGGGCTTTATTTTACTTGGAACACGATGGTTGCCGGTAACGATTTTGCATACACCGAAGAAGAAGAGATTGACAAACGCGCCTATTCGTCTTATTTAGAGATTGGATACGATTATACATGGGAAAAGCCGGGTCTTACATTAGGTGGCGCTATCGGTATGGTTCCTTGGGCAAGCGATTACTACGGAACGGATAAATTCGCGGTCACAAACCTCACACTCAAACTGAATAAAGCATGGGATTTGGATGTGTGCGAACTGGACCTCTATGCACAAGGTACGATTAACCCCACGGGAATTGATAAAGGAAATGCCTATATTGCCGGCACCGGCGACGAAAAGATTGGAGAACAAAGACTGAATGGCTGCATCGGATTAGGTGTGTGGTTCTAGCGGAGAGCCTCCGCAGGCGATAAACTCATAAGTATGAATAGAAAGATATTGTTTATAGGATTCATAGTATTGGTGCTCACGGGATGTGCCAAACCTCGCTATTTCGTTAACGAGGGGCACACGTTCGGTACCTATTACAACATACGCTATGAGGCCACGAAAGACTTAGAGAAGCAGATTATTGCCCATTTACACGAGTACGATGCTTCCCTCAGTTTCTTCAACGACAGTTCTATCATCAGTCGTATCAACCGCAACGAAGAGGTGGTTACCGATTCCCTCTTTGAGGCCATGTGGGCAACCGCCTACGAGGTAAGCGAACTCAGTCAAGGTGCTTTTGACATCACCTGCGCCCCCCTTATCAGCGCGTGGGGATTCGGCAAAGATAAAGGTCTCGAATACCTCCAGAAGCACCCCCTCGGTCAAAGACAATTAGATAGTTTGATGGCCATCACCGGTTATCGTAAGGTACATCTTCACGACCACCACATCACCAAGCAAGACCCGCGTTTGACCATGAACGCCAGTGCTATCGCAAAAGGACAAGGTTGCGACGGGATAGCCGCTTTATTAGCCGCCAACGGGTGCGAGAACTACCTCGTTGATATAGGAGGCGAAGTGGTTGCCAAGGGTCTAAACGCCAAAGGCGAACCGTGGAAGATAGGTATATCCAAGCCCATTGATGACCCCACCGGAACGATGCGCGAACTGCAAGAGATAATAGCAACCACCGGCTTATGTATGGCTTCCTCCGGCAATTATCGTCAGTTCTACTACGACGGTAACGAACGCCGCAGTCACACCATTGACCCTCGTACGGGATACCCCGTTCAGCACAGTTTATTGGGCGCCACCGTTGTCGCCAACTCTTGCATGCGAGCCGACGCTCTGGCTACCGCCTGCATGGTTTTAGGAGCACGGGCAGCCTTAGAGATGATAGAGAAAGACGGCAATAGTGAGTGTTACCTCATTGTGCACGAGGAGGGGGAAAACAAAGTCATTAAATCCACTGGTTGGGATGGTTGGATAGAAGAAAAGAGTAAATGAAAAAGTTTTATTTCATATCATTAGTATTGATTATATTCACCGGCTGTGGCGAATATCAAAGTGTGTTGAAATCGAAAGACGCCGACTTCAAGTTCCAAAAGGCACTTGAGTACTTCGGTCAGAAACAATACGTCAAGGCGCAACAACTATTGGACGATGTCACTATCTATTACAAAGGAACGGAACGGAGCGAAGATGTGCTCTGCTACTTGGCTCGTTGTTACATGGGGCAGAAAGCCTACACCACCGCCTCCGAGTATTATCAAGCCTATGTCCGCAATTATCCTAAAGGTAAGTACATCATCGAGGCACGCTTCCAAGAAGGGCATTGCTACTATATGGACGCTCCGGACGCCCGCTTAGACCAAGAGATAACGAAGAAAGCGATTGAGTCTTTCTCTAACTTTGTAGACCTCTATCCGGAAAGTCCGTATGCCTCTCAAGCCTATGAAGAGATGAGCGAGTTATATGACCGCTTAGCCTATAAGGAACTGCTCTCCGCTAAACTGTATTACAACTTAGGAACGTACTTAGGCAATAACTACCTCAGTTCCGAGATTGTAGCTAAAAACG
Organism: Paludibacteraceae bacterium; assembly: GCA_024400115.1. Taxonomy (GTDB): domain Bacteria; phylum Bacteroidota; class Bacteroidia; order Bacteroidales; family Paludibacteraceae; genus Colicola. The sequence continues at coordinate 120,723 of JAKSNF010000004.1, forward strand.
CGCTGAAAGACTACCCCAGCAACTCGTACCAAGAGGAGTTGAGTTGGATAATCTTAGAAGCGAAATTCCAACAAACACTTCTTAGTGTAGAGGAGAAGAAACTGGAACGTGCTCGTGATACGCAAGATGAGTATTATAATTTCATCACCGAGTACCCCGAATCCAAGCACCGCAAAGATGCTGAAAAGATTTATAAAGAGATGAGTAAACTCACGAGAGAACAGTGAGAATGATGAATTGATAAATGATGAATTGATTATTAAACAACATAAAATTATGGATTACAAAAAAACAAAAGCGCCGAAAACTACCCCGACGCGTGACATGAACCAATTGACCGACAAAGTAGGCAACGTTTACGAAACAGTAGCCATCATCGGTAAACGCAGTAACCAAATTGCAGCTTCGCTCAAGCGCGAGTTGGACTCCAAACTGCAAGACTTCTCCACCCCGCAAGAGGCAATTGAAGACAATTTTGAGAACCGCGAGCAAATCGAAATCTCTCGTCAGTACGAGGTTATTCCGAAGCCCACACTCATCGCAACCCAAGAGTTTATTGACGACCAACTGATTTATAACGTTGGTTCAAAAGACGAGGCTTTGAAGTAAATGTTACAAGGTAAACACATATTGATAGGCATAAGCGGAGGAATAGCCGCTTACAAGATACCCGAACTCATACGCTCCCTCATCAAAGAGGGGGCGCAAGTTCGCGTAACGACCACTCGCAATGCCCTTCAATTTGTTACCGAACTAACCCTACAAACCCTCACCAACGCACGCGTCTATAGCGATGTGTTTGCCGCTATCAACGAGCATTCAACCGAACATATATCATTACCCGATTGGGCAGATATGATGCTTATTGCCCCCGCCACCGCCAATGTGCTTGGTAAGATGGCAGCCGGTATTGCCGATGATGCCCTTACCACCACTTTTGCAGCAACGGTAGCCCGTAAGCCCGTCGTCATTGCTCCGGCAATGAACGATAAGATGTACGAGAACCCTGCTACCCAAAAGGCAATGACAACATTAAGCCAGATGCCGAACGTGACGGTTATAGATTGTGCTGAAGGGTTCTTAGCCTGTGGCACAACTGGTAAAGGGCGAATGCAAGAGATAGACGTTCTGCAAGAAGAGGTCATCAAGAGTTTTTACGCCAAAGACCTTGCCCATAAACGTATTCTCATTACGGCAGGTCCTACTCAAGAGGCGTTGGATCCGGTACGGTACATATCCAATCACTCCTCCGGTAAAATGGGAATAGCTTTAGCACGCGAGTGTACTCGCCGTGGAGCCAATGTGACTTTGGTATTAGGCCCCTGCTCTACCCCACTCAAGGGAGGAGAGGCAGCAAAGGTGATAAATGTTGTTTCCGCTCAAGATATGTATCAAGCCGCTACACACGAGTGGGAAAAGCAAGATGCAGCCATCCTTTGTGCTGCCGTGGCAGATTTTACGCCCACACAAAAAGCAGAACATAAGATTAAGAAGGCGGAAGGGCAGACGGAACTGAACTTACATCTCACGTTAACACCCGATATTGCCGCAGCATTAGGTGCTGCTAAAACAGAGAATCAATGGTTAATTGGTTTTGCTCTCGAGACACAAAACGAGGACGCTAATGCTCGTAAGAAACTGAATAGCAAGAACTTTGATATGATTGTTCTTAATTCACTTCAAGACGCAGGAGCCGGATTCTCCGTCGATACGAATAAGGTCACACTCATTGACCACACCACAACACACAACCTCCCACTTATGTCTAAGCAGGAGGTCGCTCAAAGGATAGTAGATGCTATCTCTGCACTACTATAGAATACCTTCGTTTACTTTCTCAGTTTGGAGAACAGACCTCTGCGAGGTTTTTCCTCCTCCACAGCGGATTCGGGTTCGCTTTCTCCTTCCGCACGAGGAGTCCACTCTTCGCGGACTGCAATCTCGCCCACTTGACTCTTAACATAGTTGATGACATCTTCCAGTCCTTCCGTGAAGTGAGCAAAATCTTCCTTATACAGGAACACTTTGTGCTTCTCAAACGACGGAACTGACGTCTCAGAATCCATGTGCTTTTTACTCTCTGTGATACACAGATACAAATCCTCATTACGAGCCTTCTTAACATCTAAATAATAGATGCGTTTTCCGGCTTTGACGGAGCGAGAATAAACAATCTCAGGCTCCCTTCTTTCTGCAAAATTACGCTCTTCCATAGATTGTTGTTTTTAAAAACGCTGCAAAAATACACTTTTTTTTTCAATTATGCAAATATATTTGCAAATATCAAATATTTTTTGTAATTTTGCCGCGAATTTTACAAATATATATCTATAAATATGATTAATCGCACGAACGTACGCACACGCGTAGCACAAACCCTTTTTGCTTTCTATACAGAAGGAGACAAAACGCCTTTAACGGCAAAGAAAGATCTGCTCCGGAGTTTTTCAGATACCTATAGTCTTTACATGTTGCTGTTGGACTATGTTAACGAACTCACTCGTTATGCAGAAGACCAAATAGTCCAATCCCGCGTTCGTGCTAAAGCAACACATGTTAACTATCAGCCCAATATGCGTTTTGTAGAAAATGCTTTCGCCAAACAAGTATTTGAGAATCGCACCTTGCGTAACTATGTTGAGCAGGAAAAACTAACTTGGGACATGGGCATGTTAGCCGTTGAAGATGTGTACCGCAAACTGCAAGACGCTCCTTTCTATAAGGAGTATTTAGCATTGCCGGAAACCAATTACGAAGAAGACAAAAAAATCTGGCGCAAGATTTTTACAGATCTTCTCATAGGCAATGAGAACTTCTATATCGCTTTGGAAGAATTAGAGCTGGCTTTGGACGCTGTCAATTGGACGATAGATGCAGATTACATCATCAGTTTTGTGGTCAAAACAATTAAACGATTTAAGGAAGAAGAAGGAGCCAATCAGGCACTATTGCCGATGTTTGATAATGAGCAAGAAGTAGAATTTGCCACTCAATTGCTTCAAGTAACGATCGATCATCATGATGAATATGCTGATATGATTAATGCTCACCTTAAAAACTGGGATGCCAGTCGCATCGCCTTAATGGATCGTATTTTGCTCACCATAGCTTTAGCTGAGATTATCAACTTCCCCGATATAGCATTAGAAGTATCGTTTAACGAGTACATTGAACTTGCCAAAGAATACTCCTCGGATAAGAGTTATATCTTCGTTAACGGTATTCTCACCGAGATTATTCGAGAACTCAAAAACAAGAACCAATTACTAAAAGCAATCCAATTAAAAAGATAAATAACTAATCAAAAACAATTACAATTATGCTAAATTTAATTCTTTTACAAGATGCAGCTGCTGCTGCCGGTCAACAAGGTGGTCAACAAGGTAGTCAGTGGGGTTTTTGGATTATGATGATCCTCATCTTCGTTGTATTTTATTTCTTTATGATTCGCCCTCAAACAAAAAAACAAAAAGAGCTCCAAAAGCAACGCGAAGCCATGAAGAAAGGCGACAAGGTCGTAACCGCCGGTGGTATTTACGGTATCATCAAGGAAGTACAAGAAACAACCTTACTCATTGAGATTTCCAAAGACATTGTCATTAAAATAGACAAAGGTAGCGTATATGCAAGCGCAGAAGACGCACAACAATCTCCTAAGGAAAATAAATAATAATGAATAGTCGCTGGAAAGAGACATTTATTTTCATTTGCTTTGTTGTCGTAGCCGCCGCGCTGTGGTACGGACATGCAATGACCTCCGTTAGAACTGAGGTTGTTCCGGTTCGTGTACAATACACCGGTATTGATTCGCATATTGTCTTCGGAGACTCGCTACCTTCCACCCTATCGGTGGAAGTGCGAGACGCCGGTCAACGACTCAAGACCTATTTTAAGGACCAACCGACCATCACGATCAATCTTCATTCACTATTAGAAGAAAACAGTGAAGGAATCGTTAATATTACAGAGGATCAACTTCGCACCAATATAAACAGCGTTCTTCAAGGAACGAGTAAACTATTGACAATTAATCCAAGTACCCTACACGGTACTTTCTATCGACAGGTTGACAAACAAGTACCGGTTATACTGCGGACACAGATAACACCGGCTCCTGAATATCAGTTTGTCGGTATTCCTAAGTTACAACAGAGCACGATTCAAGTATTTGGAGAAGCCAGTGTAATCAATCAATTAGATACTGTTTACACACACATCTATTCATTGGAAAATGTTAAAGACACACTCACTGATTGGGCTGAATTGGCATTGCCGAAAGGGGTGAGAGCAAACGTTGAGAAGGTTGCTTTTACGGCAGTAACGGAGCGTTTTACAGAGAAGGTATTTGTCCTACCTATTACTTGTGTCGTGCCCGATTCTTCGTTGACGATTAGGCTTTTCCCTTATGAAGCATCCGTCACAGTTAGGTGTGCTATTCGCGATTTTAATCGCGTCTCGGCTTCTGATATAGTATTAACATGTCCTTTCCCAACAAGAAAAGAGGAACGATTGGCTATCTTAGCAACTTCGCATAATCCGAAGATTACAATGCTTCGTACTAATCCTTCGTATGTCGAATATATCGTTGAACAAAAAGAATAGAAAAGTATGAGAAAAATCCAAATGGTGGACTTACAGTCCCAATATCAACGTCTTAAACATGATATTGATGCCGGCATTCAAGCCGTAATTGATACTGCTGCATTTGTAAAAGGTCCACAAGTCACTACGTTTGGTGAGCACCTTCAAACATATACGGGTGCTAAACACGTCATTCCCGTTGGAAACGGCACGGATGCTCTGCAAATAGCCCTTATGGCTCTCGGTCTTAAGCCCGGAGACGAAGTGATCACTCCTACTTTTACCTTTATCGCAACCGCAGAAGTGGTTGCTCTACTCGGTCTCACACCCGTTGTGGTAGATGTAGATTGGGAAACGATGAACATCTCCGTTGAGGCGATACGAAAAGCAATTACCCCTAAAACGAAGGCTATTGTTCCAGTTCACCTCTTTGGTCAATGTGCAGATATGGAAGCCATCCTTCAACTTGCCAAAGAGCACAACCTCTTTGTGGTTGAAGACGCGTGTCAAGCGATTGGTGCCCAATACACGTTTTCCGATGGTACGGTCAAACAAGCTGGCACGATGGGAGAGATAGGCTGTACCTCTTTCTTCCCTTCTAAAAACCTCGGTTGCTATGGTGACGGCGGTGCTTTATTCACTAACGACGACGAATTGGCAGCTAAGATCGTGTGCATAGCCAACCACGGAATGCAAGTGCGTTATCATCACGATTATATCGGTGTTAATAGTCGTTTAGATAGTATTCAAGCCGCTATCTTAGACGCTAAGCTACCCCATCTGGACGAGTTCATCTCGGCTCGTCGAGCAGCAGCCGCTCGTTATGACGAGGCCTTCCGTGATTGCCCACAAGTCCTTATTCCCGGGCGTTCGAAAGTTTCGACACATGTTTTCCACCAATACACCTTGCGTGTAGTGGGGGCTAACCGAGACGAGATCAAGGCTAAACTCAATAGCCAAGATATACCGGCTATGATTTATTATCCTATTCCTCTGCATTTGCAAAAGGCTTATCAAGACCCACGTTATAAGGAGGGCGATTTCCCTGTAGCCGAACGATTGAGCGCTTGCGTTCTCTCGCTCCCGATGCACACCGAGCTGGATAACGAACAACTCGACTTCATCATCTCCGCTGTCAAAGAATCCTTTTAATACCCAACTCCCCTACTCCTATGGCTCTAACGCTTCAACAACAGCAATCACTACAAACCAAACTATCGCCTACTCAGATACAGGTTGTGAGGTTACTTGAACTACCCTCCGTTGAACTGCAACAACGCATCAACGAAGAGTTGCAAGAGAATCCTGCGTTGGAAGAAGGAGCTGAATATTTGGGATATAACGAGAGTGAGAATGAAAGTGAGAATGAGGAGTATCGTAATCCGTTACAAAACGAGGATTTTAATTACGACGATTACGTCAATGATGACGACACGCCTGATTACCAATATCAAGCCCACAATTATTCGCCCGATGACGAGTTACCCGAACAAGTGGTTATTAGCGGTTCCTCCCTACTGGAGCACCTCAAGTCTCAAGTCTATCTGACGAATATGTCCAAACCCGAACGGCATATAGCTAAGTGGGTTTTGGGTAATATAGATGACGATGGCTATCTGCGCCGTACCACCGAGCAATTGGTGGACGACATCGCTTTTCAAGAAAACATCATGGTCACGGATGCTCAAATGCAGCATATCGTAGATACTATCAAGACGTTCGACCCCGCCGGAGTGGCAGCGTACGACTTACGCGAGTGCCTCATCATTCAACTAAAGCAGAAAGCCCCCAATGAGGCGGTTACGAATGCCCTTAAGATATTAGAACGATGCTTTGAAGATTTTAGTAAACGCCATTTTGCTCATATACAAGAAAGACAAGATTGGACCGACGAGCAACTCAAAGAGGCTATCGACGAGATTCTACACCTCAATCAAAAACCTGCCAATGGCTTTACCGGTTCGGTGTACGAACGACAGCAATCGACCATCATTCCCGACTTCTTTGTTGAGAACCGCGATGGCGAGTTAGTCGTAGGACTGAATACAGGTGATATACCCGAATTACATGTCAGTACAGACTATAAAGATATGCTCGCCGAATATTCGTCCAAGCAAATGGCGAATAGCAAGGAGGGCAAAGAAACGGTACGTTTTATCAAACAGAAAATAGATTCTGCCCAATGGTTCATTGATGCCATTAAGCAACGCAATGAAACGCTCATGAGCACCATGAAAGCGATTGTTAGCAAGCAGAAAGACTTCTTCCTTGAGGGCGATGACAGTTGCTTGCGCCCAATGGTGCTGCAAGATATTGCCAACGTTACAGGATACGATGTGAGCACGATTTCTCGCGTCAGCAATTCCAAATATGTTGATACGGAGTTCGGTATTTTCTCGCTTAAACACTTCTTCTCTGAATCCATGACCAACGATAAAGGCGAAGAAGTATCCACTCGTGAGATTAAGAACCTACTGGGTCAACTCATCAATGAAGAAGACAAGTCCGCTCCCCTTACGGATGACCAATTAGTGACCGCCTTAGCCGGTCACGGCTATCCCATTGCTCGTCGTACCATTGCTAAATACCGCGACCAACTCGGTATTCCTACCGCACGACTACGTAAACGCCTATAATACGATATTAATATATGATATAAATGTGTAATGAGTAAGGTCTTGAATATCATAGCACGAATATTAGGCGGACTCTTCTATCCGCTTTGGATTCCTACATACGGAATACTTCTTTATTGCCTTACCCTACTCCCCTACTCCCCTACCCCTCTACACCTATATTACATAAAGAGTATCTTGTGGACGTTTATATTAACCGGCATCGTTCCGCTCATTACTATTTGGATAATGATTCGTCGCAAACAAATATCGGACATTTATATCACAAATCCTCAGGAGCGATCAAAACCCTATATTTATACATTTACCCTCTTTGGTATTTGGGCATATTTCCTATATAGAGCCCATTTCCCGGCATTCTTCTTTTGGTCTGCGGTAGGCGCAACGGCTGCCTTAGGCGTAGTTACCATTATTAATGCCAAGTGGAAGATATCTGCCCACCTCACCGGATTAGGCGGACTCATCGGTGGCATTCTTAGTGGGTTCCTTTATTACAACCTTACGCCTACAGTAGGACTGATTGCCTTATTGCTTGGACTGGCTTTAGTGCTTATGTACGCTCGACTTTATGTCAAAGCGCACACCCCCTTACAAGTCGTGTGCGGGTTTCTCTTAGGCATATCTTTTACATTCATTCCTAATTTGATTTTAAGTTATGCGCAATAAACTGATTATATTACTCACTCTACTCCTCTACTCCTCTACTCCCCAACTCCTTGCCCAAAGGCAACTGAGTGAAGACGCACAGATTTCTATACTGACGTGCTCCCCCGGCAAGGCCTTATATGAGCGTTTTGGGCACACTGCTATCCGCGTTAAAGACCCTGCTGCCGGATTAGATGTGGTGTTTAATTATGGGTGCTTTAGTTTTGAAAACGAACACTTCTACTATAAGTTTGTAAAAGGCGAAACCTATTACATGTTAGGTGTCGAGGATGCCCGCTCTTTCTTTATGACTTATTATGCTGAGAATCGTTTCGTGTATGAGCAAGAACTCAATCTCACCTTTTCACAGCAACAAGAACTATTTGATAAACTGATTATCAACAGCCAACCAGAGAACCGCACTTATCTTTATAATTTCGTCTTTGATAACTGCGCCACACGTCCTTATGACCTCATCAAGGAAGTAATCGGCGATACTATCATCTCTGACTATGAGGGTTATACAGGTCAGTCCTTTAGACGTTTTATTCGCACTTATACGGGAGCCGGCTCTTGGGAAGCCTTCGGCATTAACATGATTTTTGGCAACCGAGCAGATCAAGCAATGAGTTCGGAACAACGACTCTTCCTTCCTGAGGAACTAATGTTATACCTCAGTCAAGCCAAAACAACAAACGGAATATCCGTTGTACGAAGCCAATTTATTGCACCTTTCTCTGCAAATGCCGTTCCGTGGTACAAGATGGCTTTATTTGGCATTCTGTTTTTTGCCGCTATTATGATTTTCATTAATATCTGGGATTGGCACCGAAACAAATGGAGTTGGGGCGTTGACTTGGCATTAGGTATTGTTTATGTCCTTCTCTTTGCGATTGTTATTTTCCTCACATATTTCTCTATTCACCCGCTTGTCGGTTGGAACTGGAGACTATTCCTTTTCCCACTCATTCATCTATGTTCAAGACTTATTTACATATTGCGTTAATCACCCTACTCCTCTACTTCTCTACCCCCCTGCTCCTCTCTCAAACGCTCCCGCGTTTGACCGTCGTTGTGGTTGCTGATGGTCTCACTGAGGATAATATCGCACAACTGCGCCCTTATTGGTTACAATCAGGAACGGAAAGTCTCCTCAAAGAGACCTATATCACGTCCCTTGATTTTAACCATTGGACTTACGGAGGGCACGAAGCCTTAGCTACTATCCTAACCGGAACAACTCCCCGTGTACATGGATATGCGATGGATACTGTTTTTAATCGCAACACACGCCGCCCTATAGCGTTATTGGAAGACAAAACGGCGAGCGGCATCGGCACGCCTTTACATCTCTCGTCTGAGGCTCTACACTCCGCAACCATAGCAGACCAATATCGACTCGATTATGGTAAGAACGCCAAGATCTATGCTGTAGGCATTCATCCTACAACCACTATGCTCTTAGCCGGACATGCCGCTAACGCTTGCTGCTGGTGGGATAATATCAAAGAGCAATGGGTTTCCACTACTTATTATACAGAAGGACTGCCTTCGGCGGCAGACGATTGGAACGTAAACGCTAAAAAGGATAAACAAACGCTCAACGAACGAGTTACCCATGTCGCGTTGGAAGTACAACGTACACAACAGATGGGGTTAGATAATATACCCGATATTTTACTACTCGAATACGATTTGGGACTTGACGACACGAATCTCGATGTGCTCATGAACCAACTTATCTTACGTGTCGGCAGAAAAAACTTGCAATTGCTTGTTATTGGTACACCGCAAGGAAGCGAACAGACATCCTTTAACATTGACCGCGCAGCGGCTCTGACATCCACTTATCTTATGGCTCTCTACGGTCACGAACGTTGGATTGACGGGGGTTACGGACATTCCCTCTATCTAAATAAACAACTCATCGAACAAAAGAGACAGTCACTTCCCGAGATGAAAAATCTCATTTGTGCTTTCCTTATGGATTTTGATAATGTAGCCGCAGCCTATTCTTTGGAACAAGCCATGACGTTAGAGGAAACTAAAGAGTCTGTCAACAAACACTGTTCGGGGGATATTATTGTAACGCTCGAACATAACTGGCAATATCAACCGCCTCAATCCACCCTTCTTTGGTGGAAGGGCTACAACACGAACTATCCCCAAGAACCCATCAACGCCTTACAAGTGAAACACCTTATATATAAATAATTATGATATTATACGAAATTAAAATCGCTTACGAGCGTCAAACGGGAGAAGATAACCCGGGTAAAGTAAAAGAAACCTATTTAGTAGAAGGACTTAGTCCCGCTGATGTAGAAGAGCGCCTCATGGGCGAAATCAGTAAGTACATCTTCGGAGATAGTGAACTCACTTCCTGCAAGAAAGTGCAGTTCTATGATCTCATCACTTCTCCCGAAGGAGACAAGTGGTATAAAGCACGCGTGGAGATGATTACCGTAGAGGACGATGGCAAAGAGACTCGCAAGAAAGTAAGCATCCTCGTTCAAGCTTCGACCATAGCTTTTGCGCTTAAGAACCTCAGTGCTTACCTTGCTTCGTTAGATTGCGAGATCGTTTCCATCACCCGCAGTCCTATCTTAGAGGTCTATCGCGCAGTCAAATAACCTCAAAATTCATAACTCATAATTCAAAATTTAAAAAACAACCGCTACCGAGCCAAGGGAACCGGAAAACTCAACAGACAAAAGTCACCGAAGTCCCTATACTCCTAATGGCGTGCCGGTACATTGGTTCGCGATGACCCCGTAAGGGAGAGCGACCTAAGCATGCGAAAATGACGCCGGATTACAAAGGGTTTACACACTTCAAATCCTATTATTTAGGAGCTTTCTCGATGAATTGACTCGGTAGTGGTTTTTTCGAAGATCTCGAATAACTACAAGCATGAAAGTAACCAAGAAGATAGTGCTCGAAGAGCACGACATGCCAACTCAGTGGTATAATATCGTAGCCGATATGGTTACGAAACCGCAACCCATGCTCAATCCCCAAACCCGTGAACCTATCACGCAGAAGGACCTTGAAGTGCTCTTCTCCAAAGGGGCGGCAGAACAAGAACTATCCACTGAAAGGTGGATTGATATACCCGACGAGGTTCGCGACCTTTACCGTATTTATCGCCCTACACCTCTGGTACGCGCTTCCGGATTGGAGAAAGCCCTTGACACACCGGCTAAGATATACTTCAAGAACGAGTCGGTCAGTCCTGTAGGTTCGCATAAACTGAACTCCGCTATTCCGCAAGCTTACTACAATAAGATTCAAGGTATTCAGCACCTAACCACCGAGACCGGTGCCGGCCAATGGGGTTCTGCCCTCAGTATTGCTTGTAAGCACTTCGGTTTAGACCTCAAAGTGTACATGGTTCGTCTCAGTTATGAGCAAAAACCCTATCGCAAATCGGTGATGCACACATACGGTGCTACTGTCATCCCTTCCCCCAGTGATACCACTGAGGCAGGACGCGCTATGCGTGCGCAGTACCCTAATACACCCGGTAGTTTAGGTATGGCTATCTCGGAAGCCGTAGAAGTAGCCCTACAGCAACCTAACACTAAATACGCCTTAGGTAGTGTGATGAGTCATGTGTGTTTGCACCAAACGATTATCGGTCTCGAAGCCTTGAAGCAAATGGAGATTGCGGGCGACTATCCGGATGTAGTCATCGGTTGCTTTGGTGGCGGTAGTAACTTTGCCGGCATATCCTTCCCCTTCATGCGCAATAACCTTGTCAACGGAGCCAAGACGCAGTTTATCGCTGCTGAACCGGCTTTGTGCCCCAAACTAACTCAAGGCAAGTTAATATACGATTACGGAGATACCGAAGGGTTCACCCCTCTTATTCCTATGTATTCCCTTGGTCACGACTTTGAACCGGCGGCTATTCATGCCGGAGGACTGCGTTATCACGGAGCCGGAGCTATCCTCAGCCAGCTGCTCAAAGACGGACTTTACGAGGGACGTGACATCGACCAACTCGACTCCTTCAAGGCAGGTGTGCTCTTCTCTCAAGTGGAAGGTATCATCCCTGCTCCCGAATCAACTCACGCTATCTGCGCGGCTATCCAAGAGGCGCTGAAGGCCAAAGAGGAGGGGAAAGAGAAAGTGATATTGTTTAACCTATCAGGACACGGTCTTATCGATATGGCGTCGTACGATCGTTATTTCGCCGGTGACCTTCACTAACCTCACCATAGGATATAAGAGCAAGGTTGTGCAACGTGACCTTAGTCTCGATTTAGCGGACGGTCAACTCATCGCCCTACTCGGACCTAACGGTTCGGGCAAATCAACCCTTCTCCGTACCTTAGCAGGTCTACTGCCTGCCCTTAGCGGACAGGTTCTCATTGAGGGACGAGACGTAACCACCATGACTCCTTCCGAACGGGCAAAGAAACAGGCACTCGTCCTCACAGAGAGCGAGACGCTCGATGCTACTACCGTTCACGATGTAGTTGCGATGGGGCGTTACCCCTACACGTCCTTCCTTGGTCACCTCACCGAGGAAGATGAGACCATCATCCGCGAGTCTTTAGAAGCCGTTGGTCTTACAGCCATCGGCGGTCTTACTACAAGTACGGATCCGGTTCAACCGGCGGTCTTTCAGCGCAGCGGTCTTTCAGCAGACCTCGTCTGCGGTCTTTCCTCCGGCACTTTTGCCAGAGTGCAGATTGCTCGCGCCTTGGCGCAGCAAGCGCCTATCATCCTGTTGGATGAACCAACCGCTCACCTCGATCTGCCCGGGCGTATCCAACTCTTTGAGTTACTCCAACGATTGGCGCACGAACAGAAGAAACTAATTCTCATCTCCACTCACGAGTTAGACCTCGCCTTGCGATTTAGTGACCAATGCCTGCTCTTCTCAGACAATGGTGTTGAATGTGGTTTTCCTGAGCAACTACGACAAACCGATGCTCTGAACAAAGCCTTCAAAATAAAATTATCTCTTAATTCATAACTCATAATTCTTAGCCCTAAAGGGCACGATTTTCTCATAATTCAAAATTCTTAATTCTATGAAAGACGCCTTATTATCCCTCTTTTGCGTGGCCGCTCTCTCGGTAGCGGCACAGAATCCGTATTTACCTCTTTGGGAATATATCCCCGACGGTGAACCTTATGTCTTTGAAGACCCCGATAACGCGGGTCAGTACCGCGTGTATATCTATGGTTCGCACGACGATCTGACCTACACGTACTGCGGACGCGACCAAGTCGTTTGGTCTGCTCCTGTCGATAACCTACAAGATTGGCGCTTTGACGGTATTATCTTTGAGTCTATCAAGGACGCTAACGGTGATAACCTCAACGAGAACGGCGAAGGAGATATACTCTACGCCCCTGATGTAGCCCTCCGCACGGACGCGAACGGCAAGAAAACCTATTATCTCTATCCCAATAACCAAGCGCGTGGGCGTGAGAATATGGTAGCCGCTTCCGACCGTCCTGATGGTCCGTTTAAGGTTATCAACTGGTCTAATGAAGACCCTAAGAAAGTGAGTGGTTCACTCTATTTCGACCCGGGTGTGTTCGTGGATGATGATGGTAAGGCGTACGCTTATTGGGGTTATCAGGAGTCCGAAGGTGCTGAGTTGCAAGATGACATGGCAACTATAAAGCCGGAGACCTATCACAAGGATATGATACCTAATTTTAGGCAGGATACTCTCTTCCGTTTCTTTGAAGCCTCTTCTATTCGTAAGATTGAGGACAAGTACGTCTTCATCTACTCGCGTATGACCCATCCGGGCGATTTTGGTTTGCCCATGTCTAATTATACCTTAGCTTATGCTTACAGCGATAATCCCTTAGGTCCTTTCACTTATGGTGGCACGCTCATTGATGGTCGTGCACGCGGAGTGAATGAGCAAGGTCAACCTATTCCAACGGCTTGTCCTTATGGTAACACCCACGGTAGTCTCTGTCTCATTGGTGACCAATGGTGGATCTTCTACCATCGTCAAACGGGATTGGACGAGTTCTCGCGTCAAGCCATGGTGGCTCCTGTGACCGTTGAGGTAGAGAAAGGCAAGGGTGGCAAAGTGACTATCTCCGAGGGCGAATATACATCGGAAGGCTTTATGATTTCGGGGTTAGACCCCACTCAACTGACCGAAGCCGGTCGTGCTTGCTACCTCACCTACCCCAAAGGTTCTTCGCAATCCTTCCCGAACTTCACTTTCTCGGGTTCATACGTCAAACCCACTCATCCCGCAGAAGTGATTGAGGGTGTGAGTCTGTGTCCGGTAGTGAATAACACCGCCGGTTCGGTGGTGGGTTATCGTTATTTTGATATGTCCAAGATGCCTCGCAAGCCGCATTTAGTGATGAGTCTTATCCCTGCCGGCATTGAGGGTCAGATACGTGTTGTTATGGGTCAATACCCGTGGAGCAAAGACGCACAAACGATTGCTACTGTTAAGTTCTCAGCCGGTGCTACAGCGGAGATGACCAAAGTGGAAGTGCCTTGTAAGGCTATCCGTCAGCACACGGGCAAGCAGTCCCTTTTCTTCGTCTTCGAAGCACCAGGCGACAGGCGACAGGCAACAGATCAATCCCTTTGTGAGTTATATGACTTCTATTTCAAGTAATATCCAAGCCTTGCGCGCCACTATCCCGCCTTATGTGACGTTGGTGTGCGTGAGTAAGTTCCACTCGGTAGAGGCTATTCAAGAGGCATACGACTGTGGGGAGCGCGATTTCGGAGAGAGTCGTGTTCAGGAGTTGGTGGCTAAACATGAAGCCTTGCCGAAGGATATACGTTGGCATTTCATTGGTCACTTGCAGACCAATAAGGTCAAGCAGATTGTGCCCTTTGTGCATCTCATTCAGAGTGTAGATAGTTGGCATTTATTAGAGGTTATCAATGCCGAAGCAGCCAAGGTGGGTCGTGTGGTCAATGTCCTTCTCGAGGTTCACGTTGCCAAAGAAGCAACGAAGACAGGCTTTGATATCAATGACCTGATAAAACTTTCAACTAATAAACTAGACGGCTACTCTACACTCTACACTCTAAACTCTCAACTAAATTTGGATCACGTCCAAATTTGCGGTCTTATGGCAATGGCAACTAACACGGACGACGAGACTGAGATTCGCCGTTGTTTCAAAGAAGTTAAATCTCTAAACTCTAAACTATCGACCGAAGGTCGCAACGAGACGGCTACTCTACACTCTAAACTCTACACTCTAAACTCTAACATTCCGATTTTGTCAATCGGAATGTCCGACGACTACCTGATTGCGATAGAGGAAGGCTCAACCATGGTTCGTATCGGTTCATCTATTTTTGGAGAAAGGAATTAAAATTATGCAAAAAGAAACAATTATCGGCTACACGGCCCATGCTCACAGAGCCTACCATTTAACCATCACAATCACCTTCCTAATTTGTTGGAGTGTCATTGCCTATCTTCTATTTTCGTTCATTCCTGCCCAAACGGGATTTTCGTATGGATGGCTTGCTGCTGTTCCTCTTGCCTTGATTGCTTTAGCCTACTTTATTATTCTGGCAATATTGTCAAAAAAGAGGAGGAGAACCGTCATCATTGATGATAATAAGTTAACTTATGTTTGCCGAACAATCTTACTAACCGCCCCTACTCAAGAGGAACCGGTTCTGTTATGGAAGATTGCTTCTATCTATCGAGACGACGACTATCTCTATTTATACGATAAACGGCACGATGTCTTGCTTAGGATTTCCAGCAAAACGATTAACACCAAGAAGATTGCCGATGAGTTAAAAAAACGTCTGCCGAACATTGAATATTCGCAGTATTCAAGACTTGCCAATAGTACGAGTACCTACCAAATGTCGCGTATTAGTATTATCATATGCGTTCTGCTATTGGTTTCCGCAGGTATTACTATATGGCAGAACCGAGAAATATTGGATGAAATACTCTATTCCGGATTTGTATTGGTAATATGTTTGTGGTATTTGATTTATCGTAGTACACAAAAAGTAGTGATTGATAAAGAGCATCTAACCTACAAGAGTAGAACCTTTTTCTTCACGCTCGTTGAAAAAACCATTAAAGTATCAGATATTGCTTCAATGGGTGATGATAAGTACTATATTTGGCTATTCGATAAGAACGAAAACAAATTGATAGATTTGCCAAAAAACATTTTCTATCTTGGCAAGTTAACTCATGCACTTGAGATTCTTATTAGCAATCGCGAATCTGATTCGGAGCTTCCCATCGCTCACGAGATGTAAAACAGTGAAAAAACACTTCTAAATGCGTTTTTCTTGTCAATTCGGCAGAAAAGTGCAATTTTATTTGGTAGTTTCATTTATTTTTAGTAATTTTGCAACCGATATTGGATGAATATATAAAGATAATACTACTATCTCGGAATTTTTTGGAATTAAAATTACGATGCGGTTTTTAGATCATAATCCTCCGCATTTTCACGCTAAATATCAAAAAGGACAAGTTCTTATTGACATAGAGGGCGGAAACGTTACCGGAGAAATGTCTGAGCGCGCTTTGCGTATGGTATTTGAATGGATGGACTTGCATCGGGATGAGTTGCGCAAAGCATGGGAAGATGCGTCCAATGGTATTGACCCCAAACCTATAGAACCTTTAAAATAATTGAACTATGAATTGGAAAGAGATTATTGAAGCTAAGTATTTAGGTAATTATAACATAGAAGTTACCTTTAACGATGGAGTAAAGCGACAAATGGATTTTACGGATATTATCAACAAATATCCTGCTTTTGCTCGTTTAAAAGACATCACGATTTTCCGCCAATTTAATTTGACCGATACTTTAGAATGGTTAAATGGAGCAATTGATATCGCTCCAGAGTATATTTACGAGCACGGATGTGCTGCATAACCCCACACCCCGCCTATGATTGACCGGCAGCGGTTATAAAAGATATTTGTCTGCGGAGGCTATCCGCCGTCACCCACTGACGTTAATGAGGAAAAAACACTTCTAAATGCGTTTTTCTTGTCAATTCGGCAGAAAAATGCATTTTTATTTGCATATATCAAAAAATAGTTGTAATTTTGCAGCCGTAATTCCACGCCGGAGGGATATGTCTCTCAAAATCGGGTGGTATTGCAGACATATAAGAGCGTTTATTGACGCTTGTTTTGGAATATCGAAAATCTAGCACATTTTTAACAAGCCCAAGACAAGATGGATTTAAATGTCCTCTGGGGATGTTTATACTATGACGCGTTCTGCGTTAGTATAACATATACCGGCGTGGACGTTATTGTTTATTCTTTGTTTGTAAGGTTTTGCTAGAGCCTCGATATTGAGGAATAAGCGTGAATAAAGTTCACGCTTTCTTTGTTGTAATAGTTATATGAGAAACAAAAATATTATATTAATCTGTTTAGCATGTCTCTTAGGACAATATGGTTTTTCCATTCCTCCAAAGAATAAAGCATCAAACCGAACCATAGATACTACCATTACGGTTGACAAAAAAGAGAGGAAGATATCTATTGGAAAATTATTTACAAAGGCATTTACTTTGGTCAAACCAAATAGGAATAATAAATATCGACAGCGTAAATTTGATAGAATAATTCAACGATATGAATTAGAAAAAGACACAACTTTAACAAAGCAAGAACAAATACAACAGTTATTAAATAATTTTTAAATTCTCCTAATGTCTAGAATTAAGACCTCAATATTATCTTTTTTATTACTTTTTCTAGGGGCATGCATTTATGCCTTCTTTAGGGAAAACATTGTCTTTCTTAATTTAATACAAGATCCTTTTATTCCATATAAAGTATTAAATGGTGATTCCATCTCATTTTATATTATCCGGTACTGCTTGCCAGATGCCTTATGGTACGGTGCTTTACTTTTAATTCAGCACAAATTTCTCACTAACAATATTGTAAGTAAAATTTGTCTTTATGTATCAATTATTCTCCCTTTTTTCATCGAAACTTTACAATATCTCCACATACTATCAGGCACTTTTGATTGCCTTGATATTTTATCATATTTATTAACTCTAATTCTGTTTTTATGTTTTCAAAAAAAAATTTAATTGTAGCAACACAAGTTATTGTACTTGGAGTATTTGTGCTATTAGCAGCCGGAAGTGGATCTGAACAAGCGGCTGTTGCCACTCGTGCCGCACTCGGCGGATTAGAAGGTGCAGAATGTGGTTCAAATGGTTTTTATCCTGTTAGTTCTGCCAGTTCAGAGAGTGAATGTTCTAGCATTTGTGCCAAAAAAGGCTATAGTGCTTATTGCTATGGTCGTGGTTCTAATACCTGTTTTTGTCAATAATCAATAATAAAATGTGACAGAATGATCTGGAAACAAAAATCTATTTCGATTTTCTTAGGACTGATTTTTCTACTTTCTGGAGTAGGAAAGATGCTTAATGTAATTCTATTTCAAGATTTAATTAATCAATTAGGAATTGCGGGGCTTCATCTATTGGCTCCATTAATTATATGGATAGAATTAGTTCTTGCATTTACCTTATGTTTCCAGATTCATTTAAAACAAGTATCTTTGGCTTCCATTATTTTGCTTATTATTTTTACGGGAGTCTATACTTTTGGATATGTGGTTAAAGGTGTTACGGATTGTGGGTGTTTTGGTTCATTTACGTTATTTACGACATCACCAATGTTTGTTTATGTTCGTAATATTAGTATGATAATTGCAGCAAATTATCTCTATTTTTCAAAATACCAACTAAAATCAAATAAATCAAAATGGATTAAAATTGTGGCAATTATATTTGCAGTGACAATAGCATTTATAACAGGCATCAGTTTTCATCCTTTCGCTTTCACGCATCAAGAACACCCATGGAAAGATAAAACAATAACCGAATTAAATTTACCTTCAGATTCTACAGGTTCTCAAAATCAATTGTATTTTTTCTACACATTTTCATGTCCGCATTGTTTAAATTCAATTGAGAACATTCTTGCTACCCAAAGATATGGTATTGTTGACACAATTAAAGCTTTTGCCATAAGTGACGATATTTCAGCAACAGACTCAATACGGAAGGTTTGGGAAATTCGATATCCTAACCTCAAAACGTCTATAATATCATCCAAAACTTATGCAGAAATAAATGCCTTTCCAACAACACTCATTGTTAAACACGATAGCATTGTTAATGTATGGATAGGAGAAGTTCCTTCCCCATATACAATAGCTATTCAAAATTAAAATTCAAACATTAAAACCGATGCTCAATGGGATATAAGTGAGCAAAAACATTATGAAAAAAATTATTATTGTATTATTGTCTTTTATGGCAGTATCTTTAGGTTTTGCGGGAACACAATGTAAAATCAGCGGTGCATCTGATGGGAGCACTTGTACAATTACCGATGTGAGTTATTCTGAAAATATTGTAACTGTAATTGTTTCTAATGACAGCGAAACACTTGATGCAAACTGCACCGTATCTGTTGAAGTTAAAGTTAAAGTAGGAAACAAAGCTCAACAATCAACATTCTCAAGTCCTTTTGCTAAGCGATGCCAACATCAAAGCGAGACTCAATTTAAGATAGATTGCAAAAATCCTATTGTCGAAGTGATTAGTGCAGATATTACAGGTTCTAAATGTGTAGCAGAATTACATAAACATGATTCACACGAGTACGAAGGCATTTCTATTGCTGGTATTCGAATCACACGTTGGGTGACTTGCGACCATTGCAATGGTAAGGGAGAGATTTGTATTACAAAAAAATGCTATGGTTGTCCGGGAGGAACTGAGACAAAATGTGTAACTTGCTCTAAATGTAATGGTACAGGAAGAATCCAAGAAACCGTCAACAACTAAAATTAAACAAAATAGAAACATTTAACCCCGATGCTCGATGGGATATAAGTGAGCAAAAACATTATGAAAAAGGTAATATCTTTAATTAGTATGTTAATTTGCGTTGGAACCCTTGCTTTTGCATATCCACGCGGTTGTTTTGAAGGGTCTACTCGTTACGATCGAGATAGGTGTGCCATTGCAATTTCAGGGAACGAATTATGCGTAATGTCGAAAGACGGATCGGTTTTAACTCGTTGGACAATTATTGATGATGATGGATCAATGATGACGGTAAAAGCAGCAACTGGCGTAGTGCAAACAGTTCCTTATGGTGTCGAAGATGGTACATCGTACATTATTTGGCATGGTTCAGTATATACCGCATACTAATCCTTAAATCAAATTACAAAAAAGCAGCCTTAAAAGGTTGCTTTTTTGTAACCTCCTGACTTTTCCAAAATATGGTAGATAATTTTTAATTGATTTATACTAAAAGACTATACACTTTCCTAAAAAAGTTGACATCGTCCTATTTTGTAAAAACCCCTTGGCGGAATTGGTGGTTTTGCCGGTTTGCCCCTTTCGCGAACAACTATTTCTGTCCGTGAAAATTCAGAGCAAAATTGTAACCTGCTGAATTACAATCTAATAACACATCGAACATAGACTGAGGATTTGAGGGTTCGTTAGGGTTGTCTTATCCTGAAATAAGTAGACACAATAAAAGTCTACTATGACCGATAAAAGACAATTAAAAAGTAAATTTACAATGGAAGAGCGTATTAAGATTGCTCAAGAGTTTGTAAGTAGTAATTTATCAGCTCGTGAATTGAACGAGAAGTATGGAATCCGTGGCAAAAATGTTATTCCAACGTGGCGTGACAGGTATTTATTGGGCAAATATTATTTGCACAAGTCAAAAAAAAGTAGTACCTTTGCAGGCGAAATCAAAACTGGAATAGTTATGAATGACCCTGAACGCCAACAATTAGTGAGTCAGATTGCCGAATTGGAGAGGCTTCTCCAGAAGGAGCAAATGAAGAATCTCGCGCTGAACACGTTGATAGACGTAGCGGAAGAACAGGGCATCCAGATACGAAAAAAATCTGGGGCCAAGCAGTAGAGAGATTATGCGAGCAGCAAGGTCTGTCCATCGCCGCTGCTTGTGAACTGTTTGGCCATTGTAGACAGGCCTATTACCAACAACGCGACCGTAATGCGGACTATCTGTCTCGCGAGCGCGCCATTATAGCAATGGCTACTGCTATTAGAGAGGAAGATAGTGGCATTGGCAGATATAAATTATGGCTCATGATTCGAGATGCTTATCAGCCGGAATGGATGCCTGGTAGAGATGCTTTCTTTAGGATAATGGATAGCCACGGCATGACCCTCAAGCGTCCTCGTCCGCGCCACACAACGAACTCTAACCACCGATACCATCGGTATAAGAACCTTGTCGCAGGAATGCAGTTAACACGCCCTAATCAATTATGGGTTAGTGATATAACGTACATTGACATAGCGAATGATAGTAACTATCTGCACCTTGTAACGGATGCCTACTCGCGTAAGATAATAGGCTGGTGTTTAGCTGATTCTCTTAGTGCAAGACATACCTTAGAGGCATTGAGGATGGCGATTGCTCAAACCGGTCAAGACGACTTAAGCGGGCTAATACACCATTCTGACAGAGGCATCCAATACTGCTGTAATGCTTATGTAGATGAGCTAATGGCACATAATATAAGTATTAGTATGACAGAGGATTATAAACCTACTGATAATGCGATTGCAGAGCGAGTAAATGGTATTATAAAACAGGAACTTATTTATCGTAGAAAGCAGTTTAGCACCTACGAAGAAGCTTATGAGGCAATAGATAAGTTTATTACCTTTTATAATGATAGCCGTCCACACATGAGCATTGGATATCAAACTCCTACAATAGCTCATCAACAAGAGGGTAAACAACAACGTCATTGGAAGGGTTACTATGAGAGGTGTCAACAAAAGCAGTTTGATAACTGTCAACAAAAATAGGACGATGTCTACTTTTTTAGGAAAGTGTCAACTAACTTAGGAAAGTGTCTAGTCTTTTAGTATAAATCAATTAAAAACTGTCTACCTTATTTAGGAAAAGTCAGGTTGAAGGCAGAAACCCTCAACTCCCCTCGCCCTATGTTAAACCCGCTCGCGACACAGAACGGACATCCCTCGCGTCCTCCTTGCAAGGCTCTGCAAAAACCCGATAAAAACCCGATTTTGGAACAGAGCGATAGTACTGCTTGTAGCGTGTCTTCGGTATGACTGTACCGAACCTCGCCGAAGGATCACGGAAGGGTCACCGAACGGTTGCCGAACGGTTGCCGAACGGTTAGGGGAGGATAAGATAAATATCTATATCAAAATCGACATAATCCAAACAGGGTATTTCCCTTAAAATGACACATAAATCGTGCAAATAGCAGAAAAAAGCATTTTTTTTACAAAAATATTTGCACATGTCAAAAAAAAGCAGTACCTTTGCACCCGCTTTTGGAAGAAAGGGCATTTCGGAGCCCCCGAAAAGCACTGCCTAATCGTATATCGGTAGTACATCAGATTTTGGTTCTGAGGGGCGAGGTTCGACTCCTCGTTAGGCAACAAAGGCGACGGAAAGTCGCCTTTATTGTGAGTAAAGACTCACGGTGTAATGGTATTAATCAGAGTAACACAAAAAAACAAACACAATGAAAACATTTGATCTCGTAGGTACTCCTCGTTCTGAGTACGGAAAAAAAGCTGCTAAAGCTTTTCGTAAAGAAAACCTCGTTCCTTGCAATGTCTATGGCGCAGGTGAAAGTATGACCTTCAACGTTAACGTTGATGATGTTCGTAAACTCGTTTACACTCCCGACACACTGCTTGTTAACCTGACCATCGGTGAGGCTAAGAAGATTGCTATCGTAAAGGAGATGCAGTTCCACCCCGTAAGTGGTAATCTGTTCCACATTGATTTCCAAGAAGTTAACGATAAGAAGCCCGTTACCGTTGCTTTGCCCGTTCATTTGACAGGTCACGCAGAAGGTGTGAAAGCCGGTGGTAAACTGAGCCTCGATATGAAGAAAGTGAAAGTAAACGGTATCTACACCGCTATTCCGGAGGATATCCTGTTGGATGTTACGAACCTGAAACTCGGTAGAAAGATCTCCGTTAAGGATATCGTCATCGAAGGTCTGACTATGGTTAGCCCTGCTGACGCTTGCGTTGCTCAAGTTCGCGTAACCCGCGGTGCTTCTGAGGCTGCTGCAACCGAAGCTGCTGAATAATAAACACTAATATGAAATATTTGATTGTCGGGCTCGGCAATATCGGCGACGAGTACCGTAACACCC